>NZ_JAGGML010000001.1:3226707-3530610 GCF_017875275.1 Xanthobacter flavus
GCGATGCGGCCGATGAGCATCTCGGCCGCCTTCTGGCCCATCTCGTAGCGCGGGATGTCCACGGTGGTGAGCGAGGGGCTGAGGTGGCTCGAGAAGTCGAGCCCGCCGAAGCCTGCCACAGCGATGTCGCCGGGCACCGTGAGCCCCATGCGCTGGAAGGCGAGCAGCGCACCGGCCGCCAGCACGTCGTTCAGGCAGAGCAGGGCATCGGGGCGGGGCCTGAGCGCGGCGATGCGCTCGGCGATCACCCGGCCGGAGTCCATGCTGGTGAGATCCTCCGCGTTGAGGATGAGCGGCGCGCCGAGCCCGGCCTCGGCGATGGCGGCCTCGTAGCCCTTGGCGCGCATCTGGGCGCGGCGATCGCGGGTGGTGGTGCCGACGAAGGCGATGCGGCGGAAGCCCTGTGCCACCAGCGCCTCGGTCATCGCCTTCATGGCATCGAAATTGGAGAGCCCCACGAGGCTGTCGATGGGCGTCGGCGTGCTGTCCCACGTCTCCACCACCGGCACGCCCGATTTCTCCAGCAGCGCCCGTGTCGCCCGCGTATGGGAGACGCCGACGATGATGAAGCCGTCCGGCCGGCGTCGCAGCAGCGCCTCGATGACCTTTTCCTCTTCCGCCGGGGCGTAGTTGGTCTCCGCCATGATCATCTGCACCGCGTGGGTGCGGGCGACGTCGGAAACGCCCTTCACGCTGTCGGAGAAGATGGAGGACGCCACCGTCGGCAGGATCAGCGCAATGATGCCGCTGCGCTGCGAGGCGAGGGAGGAGGCGACCAGATTGTAGATGTAGCCGGTCTCGCGGATCGCTGCTTCCACGCGGGCCTTGAGGTCGGCGTTCACCAGGGTCGGCTGGCGCAGCACGCGCGAGACCGTCATGGCGGAGACGCCCGCCACGCGGGCCACATCCTCCATGGTGACGCCCGCCGCCCGTCCCCCCCGCTTTTGCCGCATCGCCGATTCCGCCCCCTGTCCTGAAGCCAAACATATGGCCTGCCTCTCGCTTGACAAGCGGACGTGGTTAGCGCTAACAAATGATAGCGCTAACAATTAAAGCGGGGATGGGTGGAGATGCGCGACGCAAGGCCCGCCGAGGTGCTGGAAACGGACGTGCTGGTGGTCGGCGGCGGCGCGGCGGGGCTCGCCTGCGCGGTGGCGGCGGCGCGGCGCGGCCGGCGCGTCGTCCTGCTGGAGCGCTACGGCTTCAGCGGCGGGGCGGCGGTGGCCGGCCTCTCCGGCACCATCTGCGGCCTCTATGCGGCCTCGGACCGTCGCAACGCCGAGCCGGAGCAGGTGGTCCACGGCTTCGTCAACGAGTTCATCGCCGCCATGGAGGCGCGCGGCGGCCTCACCGGCCCGGTGCAGTACGGCAAGACCTATGTGCGCGTGCACGATCCCCTCGCCTGGCGCGAGGCGAGCGACGCGCTGCTTGGCGCCGAGGGCAATATCCGCGTGCTCTACCATGTCACCGTCACCGGCGTTCTTTCCGAGGGCGACCATGTGCGCGGCGTCACCGCCTTCACCAAGCAGGGGCCGCTGGAGGTGCGCGCGAAGATCACCGTGGACGCCTCGGGCGACGCGGACGTGGCGGCCATGGCGGGGCGGGCGCTCACCAAGGGGCGCGACGGCGCCATCCAGAACCCCACCATGATCTTCCGCATCCTCGGCGTGGACATGGCCCGCTTCCTCGCCGCCAACGGGCCGGATTCCATCCTCGACGAGCGGGTGATGACGCTCATCCAGGAGTTGAACGCCGCGGGCGACTACCGCCTGCCACGCGCCAAGATCTTCCTCTTCCCCACGCCCCGCCCCGGCGAGCTGATCTGCAACGCCACGCGCATCATGGGCGCGGACGGGCGCGAGCTGGATGCCACCCGCGCCGCCGACCTCAGCGAGGCGGAGATCGAGGGGCGCAAGCAGGTGCGCGAATACGCCCGCTTCATCCGCGACCACATCGCGGGCTGCGAGGCGTCCTTCGTCAACGACACCGGCGTGCAGGTGGGCGTGCGCCAGACGTGGCAGATCGTCGGCCGCGACCTTCTGAAGAACGAGGACGTCACCTCCGCCCGCAAGCGCGCGGACGGCATCTGCCGCTCGCCCTGGCCCATCGAGCTGCATTCCGGCGAGAAGCCGAAGCTGCACTGGATTCTGGACGATTATTACGAGATCCCCCTCGGCTGCTTCCTGCCAGCCACCGGCACGGGCCTGGTGATGGCCGGGCGCTGCCTCTCGGCCGAGCACGAGGCCATGGCCTCGGCCCGCGTCACCGCTCAATGCTTCGGCTACGGGCAGGCCATGGGCCTTGTCGCCGACCAGCTCTGCGACGATCCGGCGGCCCTGCCGTCCGGCTCCGACATCCGCGCCGCGCTCAATGCGCTCGGTGCACAGCTCAACTGACGAGACAGGGACGTTTCATGTCCGACGCTGAACAGAAGCAGCCGACGCTGCGCAGCAATTTCGAGCCCGGCACCACCCGCTGGGCGGTGCGCCGCGCCCAGTGGCTCGCCATGGGCTACAGCGAGGACGACCTGCTGAAGCCGAAGATCGCCATCGTCAACAGCTCCAGCAAGCTTTCGGTGTGCTACGCCCACCTCGACGACGTGTGCCGCGTGGTGGAGCAGGCGATCCGCGATGCCGGCGGCCTGCCGTTCGAGATCCGCACCGTGGCGCCGTCCGATTTCGTCACCAGCGCGGGCCGTCAGGCGCGCTATCTGATGCCGAGCCGCGACCTGCTGGTGAACGACATCGAGGTGCAGGTGGAAGGCGCGGAGCTGGACGGCATGGTGCTGCTCGCCTCCTGCGACAAGACCACCCCCGGCCAGCTCATGGCCGCCGCGCGGCTCAACGTGCCCTCCGTGGTGCTGCCCTGCGGCTACCAGCTGGGCGGGCATTGCGCGGGCAAGGAAGTGGACATCGAGGAGGTCTACAAGAGCGTCGGCTCGCTGAAGGCGGGGTCCATCTCGCTCGCCGACCTCAAGGCGATGACCTGCAGCGCCATCACCGGGCCGGGCGTGTGCGCGGGACTTGCCACCGCCAACACCATGCACGTGCTCTCCGAAGCGCTCGGCATGGCACTGCCGCGCAGCGCCCCCATCCGCGCCGGCTCGCAGGCGCTGATGGAGAATGCCGCCCGCGTCGGCGCGGCCATCGTGGACCTGATCCTCAAGGACATCCGGCCGCGGCAGATTCTCACCCCCGCCGCCTTCCGCAATGCGCTGCGCGTGGCGGTGGCGACGGGATGCTCGGTGAACTGCGTGCGCCACCTCGCCGCCACGGCCTCGGAAGCCGAGATGGACATCGACATCGTGGCCGAGCTGGAGGCGCTGAACGACACGCCCCAGATCACCACGGTGCGGCCCAACGGCCCCCACCGCATCGAGGACCTCGACCGTGCGGGCGGCTGCCGGGGCGTGATGCGCGAACTTGCCGGCGTGCTCGACCTCTCGGTGATGACCGTCACCGGCCGGACGCTGGGCGAGAACCTCGCCGACGTGCCGGAGCCCGACCGCGCCTTCATCCGCCCGCTGGCCGATCCGTTCCGCCACGAGCCCGGCCTCACCATCCTGCGCGGCACTCTCGCGCCCGATGGCGCTGTGGTGAAGGTCTCCGCCGTGCCGGCGGAAGTGCGCACCTTCTCCGGCAAGGCGCGGGTGTTCGAGGACGAGGCTGTCGCCATCAAGGCGCTGGAAACCCACTCCATCAAGCCCGGCGACGTGGTGGTGCTGCGCGGCCTTGGCCCCAAGGGCGGACCGGGAACCGTGTTCGCCGCGAGCTTCATGGCGGCGCTGATCGGCGCGGGGCTGGGCGCCGGCGTCGCGGTGGTGACCGATGGCGAGCTCTCCGGCCTCAACAGCGGCATCACCATCGGCCAGGTGATGCCCGAGGCGGCGGAAGGCGGGCCGCTGGGCCTCGTCGCCGAGGGCGATGTCATCTCCATCGACATCGGTGCCCACCGCGTCGATCTCGACGTCCCCGAGAGCGAGCTGGCCGCCCGCCGCGCGGTGTGGCGCGCGCCGGACCACAGCCAGATCCGTGGCTGGCTCGGCCAGTATGCCGCCATGGTGCAGCCGCTCTCCAAGGGTGCCGTGCTGAAGCCCACGCGGCCCTGAAAACGGACGACAACAAGAACGAACAGACAGGATCGGGAGGTTTGAAATGACCAAGAAGACTGAAAGGTCCGGTAAGACTGAAAGGTCCGGGACGCTGAAGAGCGCTTTGGCCTCCACGGCGCTCGCCGCCCTCGTCTGCGCAGCCTTTGCCGGCGGCGCGCGCGCCGAGAGCGTGAAGGTGGGCGTGCTCAACGACCAGGCCGGCGTGCAGGCGGACTTCGCCGGCGCGGGCTCGGTGGTGGCGGCGAAGATGGCCATCGCCGATTTCGGCGGCAAGGTCGCCGGGATGCCCATCGAGCTGGTCGCCGCCGACCACCAGAACAAGGCCGATATCGGCGTGAACGTCACCCGCCAGTGGTTCGACACGGACGGGGTGGACGCGGTGCTGGACGTGCCCAATTCCGCCGTCGCGCTGGGCGTCAGCGGCATCGCCAGGCAGAAGAACAAGGTGGTGGTCATCTCCGGCGGCGGCACCTCCGACCTCACCGGCAAGGACTGCACCCCCAACACCGTCCACTGGACCTACGACACGTGGGCGCAAGCCAACACGGTGGGTACCGCCGTCACCAAGGCCGGCGGCAACACCTGGTATTTCATCTCGGTGGACTACGCCTTCGGCCATGCGCTGGAGCGCGACGCAGGCGAGGCCATCAAGGCGGCCGGCGGCAAGATTCTCGGCACCGTCAGGCACCCGCTCGGCACCTCTGACCTCTCCTCCTTCCTGCTCCAGGGCCAGGCCTCCGGCGCCAAGGTGATCGGCCTCGGCAGCGCCGGGGCGGATACCATCAATGCGGTGAAGCAGGCGTCCGAGTTCGGCATCGTCAAGGCCGGGCAGAAGCTCGTCGCCATGTTGATGGTGCTCAACGACATCAGTGCGCTGGGGCTGGAGACCGCGCAGGGCCTGTTCCTGTCGGAAGCCTTCTACTGGGACCTGAACGATCAGACCCGCGCCTTCGCCAAGCGCTTCGCTGCCGCCAATGGCGGGCGCTATCCCAACATGGTCCATGCCGGCGTCTATGCCGGGCTTCTGCACTATCTGAAGGCGGTGGAGAAGGTGGGCAGCGCGAAGGACGGAGCCAAGGTGGTGGAGGCCATGAAGGCCATTCCCACCGATGACCCGCTGTTCGGCAAGGGCGCGGTGCGTCCGGATGGCCGCGCCATCCACGACATGCATCTGTTCGAGGTGAAGAGCCCGGCGGAGTCGAAGGGGCCCTACGACTTCTACAAGCTCATCGCCACCGTTCCCGCCGACAAGGCCTTCCGCCCCCTCGCCGCCGGCAACTGCCCGCTGGTGAAGTAACGCGTCAGTGCTCCTCCTCCTGCTCCGGCAGCAGGAGGATGACCAGCACGGCGGAGATCCAGCCGATGAAGGCGAAGGCCGTGGATTGCCCGTTCCAGGTCTTCGACTGCCACATGGCGAACCATTCGCCGCCGATGACGACGAAGCCCAACCCATAGAGCAGGATGCCGAGGGTGAGCCCGAGCACCGCCGTCGTGCGGGCGCGGCGGAAGCCCGGTGTGCGGATCGCGGCCAGCATCCGCACGACGCCAGCCCACAGTACGAGGGCGATGGCCCCCTCCGTGGCGATGATCGCGACATAGGCGGCGGTCTGGAGCCGTTCGTCGGTGATCGCCCGCCACCGCAGGGTGGAGTCCGGGAAGATGGTATCCATGGCCAGCACGTGCTGGACGAAGGCCCAGTTCGTCCCGTAGTCGGTGATGTTGCCGAAGGCGACCAGGGTGAAGAAGATGGCGATCGTCGCCACGAGGGCGATCTTGCACAGCCGGATCAGAACCATCGTTCCTGCCCCCGCCTCTCCGCCTTGATGCGGCTCCTGCGGCGATTCTAGAAGCGGGAGCCCGTGACGCAAGACGCGCCGCTCAGGATGGGACCGCCGGGTTTTGACGGACTTTCCGGGCCGTCCCTGCCTGTGGCATGGTCCCACCAGCCCGGCGGCGTTCATGCCGGCGGACGGAGATTGACCGGTGGCAGCGGACGGAACGTCGTCTCAAGAAGCCCCACGGAGGCTGCTGGCGAGCTTCGCAGGATATCGGCCGGGCTGGATCAAGACGGATGTCGCCGCGGGGCTCGCCATCGCTGCGGTGGGCTTGCCGAGCGCCATCGCCTATCCCGCCATCGCCGGGCTGCCGCCGCAGACCGGGCTCTACGCCTCCATCGCGCCGCTCATCGCCTATGCGGTGTTCGGCCCCTCCCGGCAACTGGTGGTGGGGCCGGATGCGGCGACCATCACCGTGCTCGCGGCCGTGCTCGCCGGTATGCCGAACCTCGCGGCGGTGGACAAGCCGGGGGTCGCCGCCCTCATCGCCCTCGTGGTGGGCGGCTATTATTTCGCGGCGCGGCTGGTGGGGCTGGGGGTGCTTTCCACCTTCCTGTCGCGACCCATCCTGGTCGGGTTCTTCGCCGGCATCTCGCTGTCCATCCTGGTGGGCCAGCTGAAGCGCGTCACCGGCATTCCCATCATCGGGGACGGGCTCGTCGCGCCGGTGGTGGAGCTGGTGCGCAAGGCGGATGAGGTGCACTGGCCCTCGCTGGCGCTGGCGCTCGGCATGTTCGCCGTGCTCCATCTCGTGCGCCGCACGCGCCTCCCGGTGCCGGGGCAGGTGGTGGTGGTGGTGCTCTCGGTGGTGCTGTCCGCGCTGTTCGATTTCGAGGGGCGCGGCATCGCCGTGGTGGGGGCGATCCCCTCCGGGCTCCCGGCGCTGGCGCTGCCCGCCGGGGGCGGGGCGGCGATCGACCAACTGCTCATCGGCGCGGCGGCGATCTTCCTCGTCAGCTTCGCGGCGGGCATCGTGACGGCGCGCAGTTTCGGCGAGCGGGGCGGCTATCCGGTGGATGCCAACCGCGAGATGGTGGGCTTCGGCGCCGCCAACATCGCCGCCGGCCTGTTCGCGGCCTTCCCCATCACCGCCTCGGATTCGCGCACGGCGGTGAATGCCAGCGTCGGCGGCCGCTCGCAGCTGGCCAGCGTGGTGGCGGCGCTGGCGCTGCTCGCCATCGTGCTGTTCCTGCAGCCGGCGCTCGCCATCCTGCCCATACCGGCGCTGGGCGCGATCCTGATTTCGGCGGCCCTCAGCCTCGTGGACATCCCGGCGCTGCGCGAGCTCTGGCGGATCAGCCGGGTGGAGTTCACCTTTGCCATGATCGCGCTGTTCGCGCCCATCAGCCTCGGCGTGCTGAACGGCGTGCTGATCGCCATTGGCGCCACCTTCGCCTATCTGCTGCACAAGATGATGTATCCGCGCGACGCCCTGCTGGGGCGCGTGCCCGGCCACGAGGGCTTTTACAAGCTCCACCGGCGGGACGATGCGCGGCAGGTGCCGGGGCTCGCCATCGTGCTCATCCAGGGCGATCTTCTGTTCTTCAACGCGGACCGGATGCAGGGCCGCATCGACGCCATCGCCGACACGCTGGTCGCGGGCACGCGCTGGCTGGTGCTGGACGCCAGCGCCATCACCCAGGTGGATTCCACGGCTGCCGCCGCGCTGGAGGAAGTGCGGGCGGAACTGGAGCGGCGCGGCCTCAAGTTCGGCATCGCCGAGATGCACGACGAGGTGCGCACCCTGCTCGACCGCGCGGGGCTGCTCGACGCCATCGGGCCGGACATGATCTTCGACGATCTCGACGACGCCTATCGCGCCTTCAAGGCGAGCGGGGAGGCGGCGGACGCCCCAAGCCCGCGCGGCGCCTGAGCGAAGACAACAAGTAAAGCCCGCGCGGCGCCTGAGCGAAGACAACAAGTAAAGCCCGCGCGGCGCCTGAGCGAAGACGACAAGGAAAGCCCGCGCGGCGCCTGAGCGAAGACGACAAGTAAAGCCCGCGCGGCGCCTGAGCGAAGACAACAAGGAAAGCCCGCGCGGCGCCTGAGCGAAAGCAACGAAGAAAATACCGCGCGGCACGCGGTCGAACAGCACCGGGTGATGTCCTACCGGATTGCGAAGACGGCGCTCAGCCCGCGGCCGTCTCCGCCGCGCGCATGCCGAGATAGGCGGCGATCACGCGCGGATCGCGGGCGAGCGCTGCGGCGGTGTCGGCGAAGATGATGCGCCCGTGCTCCATCACATAGCCGTAGCTGGCCACCGAGAGCGCCTTGCGCGCGTTCTGCTCCACGAGAAGCACGGTGGTGCCCTTGGCGTTGATGTCGGCGATGGTGGCGAAGATGTCGTTCACCACATGGGGCGCGAGCCCCATGGAGGGCTCGTCCAGCAACAGCAATTTGGGCCGCGCCATCAGCGCCCGGCCCATGGCCAGCATCTGCTGCTCGCCGCCGGAGAGGGAGCCGGCATACTGGAAACGCCGCTCCTTCAGGCGCGGGAAGCGGGTGTAGATCATTTCCATGTCGTCGGCGATGGCGGGGTCGCTTCCGCGCACATAGGCGCCGACCTTCAGATTGTCCTCCACCGACATGGAGGCGACCACCCGCCGCCCCTCCGGCACGAGGGAGACGCCGGCGCGGACGATCCTGTCTGCGGGCCGGGCGGTCATGTCCCGGCCCTCGATGCGCACGGTGCCGGAGAAGGCACGCACGAGGCCGCAGATGGTGAGCAGCGTCGTCGTCTTGCCCGCGCCGTTGGCGCCGATGAGGCAGACGCAGGCGCCGGCCGGGACGGTGATGTCGATGTCCTCGACCGCCGCAACGGAGCCATAGCCGGAGGTGACCTTGGTAAGCTCAAGCATCCTCGGTCCCCAGATAGGCTTCGATCACGCTCGGCATGCGGCGCACCTCCTCGGGCGTGCCGGCGGCGATCTCGCGGCCGAAATTGAGCACCACGATATGGTCGCTCACCCGCGCCACGAACTCGATGTCGTGCTCGATGAGGAGCACGGTGATGCCCATGTCGCGGATGGCGAGCACGAGGTCGGCCAGCGCCCGCTTCTCGGCGAAGTTCATGCCCGCCGCCGGCTCGTCCAGCAGCAGCAGGCGCGGCTGGGTGGCCAGCGCCCGCGCGATCTCCACGCGCCGCCGGTCGCCGTAGGAGAGGCCGCCCACGGCCACGTCCTTGAGATGGGTGATGCCCACGAGATCGAGCAGCGCCTCGCAGCGCGCCTTCTCCCGCGCCTCGCTGCGCTTCACCGCCGGCAGGCCGAGCAGCACGTCGAGGAGGCTGGCCGACTGGTGGCGGTGGGCGCCCAGCAGCACATTGGCGAGCGTGGTCTCGGTGGCGAGCAGGCGGATGTTCTGGAAGGTGCGGGCGACACCCAAAGCCGCCACCTTGTGCGGGGCGAGGCGGGCGATGTCCACGCCGTCGAGGCGGATGTGGCCGGCGTCCGTGGGATAGAGGCCGGTGATCATGTTCATGGTGGTGGTCTTGCCGGAACCGTTGGGGCCGATGAGGCCCGTCACCTGTCCGGCGGTGGCGGTCAGCGACACGCTGTCCACCGCCACCACGCCCTGGAAGCGCTTGGCCACCTGCCAGAGTTCGAGCTGGGCCGCCGCCATCATTTGGCTCCTTCAGGTGCGGCGCGCCGGGCGCCCGCCGGCTTGCGCGGCCGCCATTTGAGGAGCGACATGGCCCCGCCGGGCAGGAACAGCACCACCGCGAGAATGAGCAGGCCCATGAGGATCTCGCGCCACTGGCTGGAGAAGCGCAGCAGCTCCGGCAGCAGCGTGGTGAAGATGGCGCCCACCAGCGGCCCCAGAAGCGCGTTCACGCCGCCGAGGATGGGATAGGCGAGGGCATCCACGCTCCGCAGCAGGCCGAAATCCGTCGGGCCGACGAAGAAGTTGAGATGCGCCGCAAGCCCCCCCACGCCGCCGCTGACGAAGCCGGAGGCGACGAACAGCGAAAGGCGCTGGCCGAACACGTTGACGCCCATGGCCTCGCTCATCACGTCGTCCTGCCGGATGGCGAGGATGGAGCGACCGAAATAGGAGCGGCGCAAAGCGAAGACGAAATAGAGCGCGATGAGGACGAGCAGCACCAGCTGCCAGGTCTCGGTGTAGCGCGGGATGCCGTAGATGCCGATGGCGCCGCCGGTGACGGCATCCCAGTTCAGCGCGATCACCCGCACCACCTCGGTGAAGGCGAAGGTGGCGAGCATGAAATAATCGCCGCGCAGCCGCAGCACGGGCGCGCCGATGATCAGCGCCACCGCCGCCGCCAAGAGCCCGCCCGCCACCACCGCCACGGCGAAAGGCGCGCCGACCTGCATGGTGAGATAGACGCTGCAATAGGCGCCCACCGCCATGAAGCCGCCGGTGCCCAGCGTGAACATGTTGGCCGCCAGCGCCAGCCACACGCCGTAGGCGAGGAGCGTATTGAGCAGGCACAAATTCACGAGGTTGCCGTAGCTGGCCAGAAAGGTATCGAGGGCGGCCATCATGCGCGGCGCTCCTCGAAGCCGGAGAAGAGGCCGGTGGGCTTGACCAGGAGGATCAGGAAGATCAGCCCGAAGCCGATGGCGTCCCGGAAGGCGGAGGAGACGTAGGCGACGGAGAACACCTCGACCAATCCCAGCAGGAAGCCGCCGGCGACCGCGCCGGGGATGTTGCCGAGCCCGCCGAGGATCATCACGGTGAGGCCCTTCACCAGCATGTGCTCGCCCATGAAGGGGGACACCACGTTGAACAGCAGGCCAAGCAGCACGCCAGCCGCCCCCGCCAGTGCGCCGGCGATGAAGAAGGTGATGAGGATGGTGCGCCCCACCTCCACGCCGACGATGCGCGCCACATCCTCCGAAAAGGCCACGGTGCGGATGGCGCGGCCCACCGAGGTCTTCTGCAGGGTGAAGCCGAGGATGCCCATCAGGATCACGGCCGTGACCACCACGATCACCTGAAGCAGCTGCACACGCACGCCGCCGATCTCCCACACGATGGCGGTGAAGGGGTTCGGCGGATAGCCGTGCACGGCGGTGCCGAACACCTCCTGCGCGATACCCACCAGGAGGCGGGCCAGCGCGAGGCTGGCGACGAGGCCCATCCATTTGTGCCCGCCGCGCAGCCGCAGCACGCGGAACACCAGCAGCTCCGACGCCATGCCGAGCACCCCGCCGCCCACCAGCGCGACGACGAGCGCCAACGGCAGCGGCAGGCCGAGGAGGGCGATCTCCAGCCCGAGATAGGCGCCCACCATGAAGAAGGCGCCCTGCGCCAGGTTCACGATGTTGAGCACGCCGAAGATCAGCGTGCAGCCGATGGCGAAGACCGCATAGATCGAGCCGAGCGACAGCCCGTTCACGACCTGCTGCAAAAAGGTTGTCATGCGCTGATCCCCCGGACCTGCCCGAACCGGTCGAAGCACCGTGCCGCCGCGGATGCCCGGGCTGCACGGCGCGCCAATCCATCCGCCCCGGCCTGTGACCGGGGCGGGCGGGGGATCACTGGGCGAGCTGGAACTTGCCGTCCTTCAGCTTCAGCACCTTGGCGACCAGCACCGGCTCGCGGTCCTTGTCGAAGGAGAAGGGGCCGAGGACGGTCTGGAGGTCCTTGGTGTCGGCGATGGCCGCGCGCAGCTTCGCGGGATCGGACACGCCGCCCGCGCGCTTCACCGCATCGGCGAAGATGGTGACGGCGGCATGGGCCTGGGCGGCGAAGGTGTCGGGGGCCGAGCCGTACTTGGCCTTGTAGGCCTCCACGAACGCCTTGTTGGCGGGCGTGTCGAAATCGATGAACCAGCCCGAGCCCACGAGGAAGCCCTGCGCGGCGGGGCCGGCGAGATCGTTCAGCTTGGTCGAGATGGCCGCATTGGCACCGAGGAACACCGTGGACTGCGGAATGCCGAGCTGGCGCGCCTGCCGCACGATGTTGGCGGTCTCTTCCGCGAGGCCGCCGACGACGATGATGTCGGGGTTGGCCGCCTTGATCTTGGTGAGCTGGGCGGAATAGTCCACGTCGCCCTTCTGGAAGGTCTCGGTGGCCACCACCTTGATGCCGGCCTTGTCGAGGGCGGCCTTGTGGACGCCGTAGGCGGCCTTCATCAGCACGTCGTCAATGCCGTAGATCTGCGCCGCCGTCTTGGGCTGGTAGCGCTTGACGGCATAGGCGAGCACGCCGGGGAACACCGCCGCCTCTGGGGCGCTGGTGCGGAAGATGTATTCGCCGATGGCGGGCACGCCGGGCGCGGTGTTGGACGAGGCGATCACCGGCACCTTGGCGGCGTTGGCAATCGGGTCGGCGGCGAAGGCCGAGGTGGTCAGCGTCGGCCCGAAGATGACCGTCACCTTGTCCTGGTTGATCAGGCGCTGGAAGATGTTGACGGTCTGGCCGCGGTCGCCCGCATCATCCTGATGGATGGGCACGAGCTTGAGGTCGCCGAGCTTGCCGGAGGCGTTGATCTCGGCGGCAGCCAGCTCCGCGCCGTTCTTCTGCATGGTGCCGTAGAGCGCAGCCGAGCCGCCCGATGTGGACTGCACGATGCCGAGCTTCACGTCCGCCGCGATGGCAGCGGGCACGGCGGCGAGGGAAAAGGCGGTGGCGGCGATGAGTAGGCGCGTGAGACGGGCGTGCATCATCATGGCTCCTGAGGAAGGTCGGTCGTTGATGAGCCCTTATTTTGCGGGCCCTTATAAAGGCTTTGCAGGACTGTTGGCGTTGGTATCGGGGTCGTGCGCGGCTCGATCTGGGCGAGCACGGGCGCGAGCGCCAGGGAATGGAAATGGACGTGCGCGGCGTCCGGCGTCTCGGGCAGCCCGTGGTCGCCGATGAGCACCGTCTGCATGCCGAGGGCGTGCGGCACGGCGAGGTTCACCGCGCGGTCGTCGAACATGATGGCGCGCTCGGGCGCCACGCCGTGGCGGGCGAGCATGGTGTCGTAGGCGGCACGCTCGGGCTTGCCGATGTAGTCGCAGGCGGCGATGTCGCAGACGCCCTCGAACAGGTCGGCGATGCCGAGGCGTTCCAGCACCCGCTCGGCATGGGCGCGCGAGCCGTTGGTGAAGACGAGGCGCCGGCCGGGCAGGGCCTCCAGCGCGAGCCGCAGCTCGGCGTTTTCCGCCAGCACCGTCAGGTCGATCTCATGGACGAAGGCGAGGAAATCCTGCGGCTTCACCGCGTGATGGCGCTGCAGGCCGACGAGGGAGGTGCCGTAGGTTTCGTAATAAAGCGCATGCAGCGCCGCCGCCTCTTCCGGCGTGGAGCCGGTGAGCTGCTGGATGAACAGCCAGACGCGGGCGAGCATCTGGCCGTGCAGGCCGGCGGAGCGCGGGTACAGCGTATCGTCGAGGTCGAAGACGAAGGTCTCCGTACCCGGCCTCAGACGAAATGGCATGTCCCCGCGCATCATCCCCCGCGCTCAGTTGGACAGCTGCTTGAGGCGGTCGATGGTCCGCTTCGCGCTCGGCTTGATGTCGCGGACATCGAGGCTGATGTCGAGGGCCTTCACCGTGTGGGTGAGGTCGCCGATGGAGATCACATCCACCCCCAGCTCCGCGATGGGAACGATGGTGGTCTCGTTGATGCCGCCGGACGCCTCGGTCATGGCGCGGCCCTTGGTGAGCTTCAGGCCCTCGCGCATCTCGTCGAGGTCCATGTTGTCGAACATGATGATCTCGACCCCGGCGTCCAGCGCCTCCTGCACCATCTCCAGGCTCTCGCACTCCACCTCGAACTTGAAGGTGTGCTGCGCGCTCGCCCGCAGGATCTTCACCGCCTCGGTGATGGAGCCGGCGATCTTGATGTGATTGTCCTTCACCAGCACGCAATTGGCGAGGTTGAAGATGTGGTTGTGGGCGCCGCCCACGCGCACGGCGTATTTCTGCACCATGCGCAGGCCCGGCCAGCCCTTGCGGGTATCGGTGATGCGCACGCCGGTGTGCTTCACCAGATCGGCGTAGCGGCGGGTCTTGGTGGCGATGCCGCTCATCTGCTGCAGCCAGTCGAGGGCCGAGCGCTCGATCACGAAGAAGGTGGAGGCGCGGGCCTGCACCCGCATCAGCACGGTGCCGGGTTCCACCGCGGCTCCTTCCTCCACCAGCCATTCGATGCGCGCCTCGGGCTCGATGGAGCGGATGGTCTCGTCGGCGAACAGCATGCCGCAGACGATTCCGTTCGCCTTGGCGTAGATGTTGGCGGTCTGAACCGGATCGTCGCCGACGAGAAAGCCTCCGGTTGTATCGCCGGAGCTTAACTCCTCGCGCAGGCCCAGCTCCACGAGAGGCCGGATCATAAAGCGGTTCAACTTCATTACGCGGCTCCTGGGGCGCTCCCGGCCCGGCTCTGTGATACTGCCTAGCAGCTGTTTTCTACTACATCAATCAACAAAATCATTTATCGACAGCGTCAGCCATCCAGCCGGTTGGTGAAGGCCTTGCCGCCCTTCATCACCAGATGCAGGCGGTCGCGCTGCTCCAGGATGCGGATGTCGGCGAGCGGGTCGCCGTCCAGCACCAGAACGTCGGCCATGAAGCCGGCCTTCAGCGCGCCGAGGTTGGGCTGCTCGATGCATTCCGCCGCCTTGGTGGTGGATGCGACGATCACCTCCATCGGCGACATGCCGAGCCAGTCCACCATGAAGGCCAGCTCCGCCATGTTCTCGCCCACCAGCAGGCGGTGCGACTGGTCGGTGCCCATGGCCACCTTCACGCCGCGCTTCACCGCCTCCTTCCAGAGGGGGATCTGCGTCTGCATGAGGGAATAGATCTGCGCGTCCTTCACATCCTCCTGGCCCAATTGGTGGCTGGCCCAGGCGGTGTTCTTTCGGCGGTGCTCGATGGACAGCGGCACCAGCGCGAGCGTCGGCACCCACCAGATGCCGCCCGCGATCATGCGGTCCACGCTCTCCTCATCCATGAACCAGCCGTGCTCCAGCGAGTGGATGCCGGACCTGACCGCGTTCTTGATGCCGGCGAGGCCCTCGGCATGGACGGCCACGCGCTTGCCCTTGGCGGCGGCCTCGGAGACGGCGGTGGAAATCTCCTCGATGGTGAATTGCGGCTCGTCCCAGCTGTCGGTCACCGAGGTGATGCCGCCGGTGGCGCAGATCTTGATGAAGTCGGCGCCGCGCATGAGCAGTTCGCGCACCAGCCGGCGGATCTCCTCCACCCCGTCCGCCACCGTGTGCGGGAGCCAGGCGCGCTTCTGGATGCGCATGCCGGCGGGGAGCCAGTAGTCGCCATGGCCGCCGGTCTGCGAGACCATGCCCAGCGAGATCAGCAGGCGCGGCCCGTCGATGATGCCTTCCTCGATGGCCTGCCGGAAGCCGGCGTCGGCGCCGCCCATGTCGCGTGCGGTGGTGATGCCGCAGGCGATGGTCTCGCGAAAAACCTCGATGGATTTCAGCACGTTGTAGGTGGGCGTGTTGAGCAGATGCTGGCGCATGTCGCGGGCGCGGTAGGTGCCGTGGACATGGGTGTCGATGAAGCCGGGCAGCACGGTGCGCCCCGCCGCGTCGAGCTTCCGGGCGCCCGCCGGCACGCTCACCTGGCTCTCGGGACCGGCGGCGACGATGCGCCCTTCCTCGATCACCACGACCGCGTTCGGCACGGGGTCCGCCCCGGTGCCGTCGATCATGGTTCCGCCGACGATTGCGATGGCCATACGCGCCTTGCCTTTCGCTCTGTTCAAAAAGTTAGCAACGCCAAGTGCCAGGCATTGAGAGCCAGCCGCCGACGCAACGATGGGTCCAGCCCGGCTGCGCTGGCTCCTTGGATATTCCGTTACGTGAGGTCCACCACCACGTTCTTGATCTCACAGTAGAAATCCAGCGCGTGAAGGCCAAGCTCGCGGCCGATGCCCGAGCGCTTGTAGCCGCCGAAAGGCGCGAACACGCTGGTCTTCGAGGCGCTGGGCAGGCCGTTCACGGCCACCATCCCGGTGCGCATGCCCCGCGCGACCCGGAGCGCGCGACCGATGTCGCGGCACCAGACGGAGCCATTGAGACCATAGTCGCTGTCATTGGCCAGCGCGATGGCCTCGGCCTCGCTGTCGAATGGCGTCAGGGAGCAGACTGGGCCGAAGATCTCCCGGCTGAAGGCGGGATTGTCCGGCCCGACGCCCGAGAGGATGGTCGGGGGATAGAAGAAGCCGTCGCCCTCCGGCAGGGCGCCGCCGCTCACCAGCGTCGCCCCGGCTTCGCGGGCCTGCGCCACGGTGCGGTCCACCGCATCCCGGTGGGACGAGGAGATGAGCGGGCCGAGATTGGTCGCCGGGTCCAGCGCCGGGCCGGTCTTCAGCCGCGCCGCTGCGAAGGCGAAGGCACGGGCGAAGGGCTCCAGCGCGCCGCGCTCCACCAGCAGGCGCGAGCGGGCGGAGCAGGACTGGCCGGCATTGCCGAAGCCGGACGCCACCGCGCTCGCCGCCGCCTTCTTCATGTCGGCGTCGGCGAAGACGACCGCGGCGTTCTTGCCGCCCAGCTCCAGCGCCACGCGCTTGATGGAGGCGGAGGCAAGCCGCATCACTTCCGAGCCCACGGCGGTGGAGCCGGTGAAGGAGATGCCATCGATGCGCGGGTCTTCCGCGAGCCGCCGCCCCACGTCCGCGCCGCCGGGCAGCACGGAGAGGAAGCCGTCCGGCACGCCGGCCTCGCGGCACACTTCGGCGAGGAGCAGGGCGGTGAGCGGCGTCAGCGGCGCCGGCTTCAGGATGGCGGCGCAGCCGGCGGCGAGCGCCGGGGCGAGCTTCCACGAGGCGCCGAGCAGCGGGAAATTCCACGGCACGATCTGCGCCACCACGCCGAGGGGCTCGCGCAATGTGAAATCCAGCAGATCCCTGCCGAGGGGGATGGTGTCGCCGAACACCTTGTCCATGGCCCCGGCATAATAAGTGAAGACGCGGATCGCCCCCTCCACCTCGCGCAGGGCGCCGGAGATGGGCTTGCCGGCGTTGACAGCCTCGATCTGCGCGAACTGGTCCTGCCGGGCCGCGATGCCGGCGGCGATGCGGTGGAGCACGGCGCCGCGATCGACCGGCGGAAGATGGGGCCAGTCGCCGGCATCGAAGGCATGGCGCGCCGTGCGGATCGCCGCCTCGACTTCCACCGGCCCGGCCAGCGCGACCTCGGCGAGCGGCGCGCCGGTCCAGGGATCGACCAGCGCCTCGACCTCGCCGCCCATGGCGGGCACGAAGCGCCCGCCGACGAACGGTTCGCGATGGAGGGACGGCAGCACGGCGCTCATGGCGCCGTCGTCTCCAGCGCCTGCATCTTCTCATAGAGCGCGGTGGCGGCGCCGGCCGGGTCGTTCGCCTCGGTGATGAGGCGGCCGACGATGGCGAAGCGGCGCGGGCAGTCCTTCGCGGCGGCGAACGCCCCCTCGATGGTGCCGCCCAGCGAGCCGAAGCCGGTGAGGAATACCAGCGGGTCCTTCACGTTCGCGGCGATCCAGCGCGACCAGCGGGTGACCTTGGCGGTGTCGTGCGCCGGCAGCACGAAATGGTCGGCGCCGCCCTCCGCCGCACGGGCGAGGATAAGGTCCAGCGCATTGTCGAGGAGATAGCCGCCGCCGGAGACGCCATAGTCGGCGACCGGGATCTCGCCGCCGACAACCGGCGCGATGCCGGCCTTCAGCGCCTCGCCGACGAAGCCGTCCACGGCGGTGGGGCCGGCCACGGGGAACAGGATCAGCCCGTCCACCTCGGCCTCGGCGCACAGAGCGGTGAACTTCTTCGCCATGTCCGGCATGTCCGGGCCGGCCTTCTGGTGGTCGTAGAGGATGGGCAAATCGGTGAGGTCGCGCACCCGCCGCATGGACTCCTTCAGGCCATGGCGCAGCACGCTGGTGAGCCCGAGCTTGTAGCCGGCAACGCCGGGCACGCCGCTCGTCGCCTTCACCACCGCATCGAACTTCTCCTGCGTCTCGATGTCGAGAGCGGGGACGATGCCCACGGTGCCGGAAAAGGTCTTCGCCGAAAAAGTGCTGGCCATTGCGGTCTCGCTCGCTTCCATCCTGTGCCAGAACGCTAGGGCGGGCGAGGGCACCAAGGTAGCGCCGGCTTCTTGCAGGCTTATGGAGCCAGTCGGCAGGATGGAGCCAGTCGTGGCCAGTGGTGGCGGGCAGTGATGGCGAGCAGGGACTGCCCAACGGCTGCTCGCATCGCGCCAGCATTCGGCCACGCTTCGTTCAACTTGCATTCAGCCGATGTTTCATACACATCGCCCCTGCTGGAGCTTGACCGGGGGGCGAGACCAGCGGGGCGCGCTGCCCTTCACCCACACCCCCGTCATCTCCCGCCAGAAGCAGGTCCCATATGAAGACGGGTCTTCTCGCCGCGCTCGCCGTCGCCGCCACACTCGCCACCGCTGGGGGCGCACAGGCGCAGGTCAAACCCTACGGGGCGGGCTTCGATGGCTGGAACTTCACCGCCACCACGGAGAAGTCCGGTATCATCAACTGCCGCGCCACCCGCAAGGTCGGCAACCGTGACGACATCATCGCCCGGCGCACGGATGGCCACGTTTACATGAGCGCCAAGGCCGAGGGCCGTAAGGGCGACTTCAAGGGCACCATCATCAACGTCCCCGGCAAGCCGCGCGGCATGCTGGAATGGACGGTGCCGGGGGGCGCTGATGGCGCGCGCATGTGGTTCATCATGCCCTACGTGGCGATGGACCACATCGTGGCCGCCGGCGCCTATCAGTTCTCGCTGCCGGATTCCGAGGATGTCGGGACGGTCAACCTCGGCAAGCGCGCCAAGGAGGCGTGGGCCCGCGTCAACCAGTGCGTCCAGGCCAACGGCGGCTGACCAAGCCATCGGCCGCGGCCTTAGGCCGGGGCCGCGCGGACCTTGGCTCACGCCACGGGCCGTGCCATTCCGGCGAGCAGGGTCAGCGCGTCGGCGAGATCCTGCTCCTCGATGCCGCGGGCGATGAGGACCATGCGGTTCTCGTCCCCTGCCGTGTGGGAGAGGAGGCCGGGGGAATAGACCAGCCCCTGCACCCCGTGCAGCACCACCGGCTGCGGCACCCCTTCCAGATGCAGGATGCCCTTGAGGCGCAGCACGGCGGCGCCGAACAGGTCGCTCACCCGGTCGAGCCAGGCGTCCACCTGGTCCTGGGTGAGGCGGCCGGGGAACGCGAGGGAGGCGGTGGTCACCGCATGGCCGACGCCGGTGGCCGAGAAGCGCCGGCTGAGCGGGCGCGGCGTCTCGCGCGGGTCGATCCACAGCAGCGAGCCGTCGCGCGCCGTCGCCGGCAGCACATGGCATTCCGCCAGAGGATTGAGTATCGCCACCTCGCGCTCGGCCGCGGCGAGCTGGTCCGCAGTGGCAAGGTCCGCCTTGCTGATGAGGACGCGGTCGGCGAGGGCCACCTGCGTCATCCCCTCGGGATGATGAGCGAGGGTTGAGGCGAAATTGGCCGCATCCACCACCGTGGTCACGCCGGCGATAGAGAAATGCCGGTTGAACAGCGGATCGGCGATCAGCGCATGGAGCACCGGCGCGGGATCGGCGAGGCCGCTCGTTTCCACCACCACCCGGCGGAAGGCGAAATCGTCCATGGCGCGACGGCGCAGCAGGCCATTGAGCGTGGCGTTCAGCGAGCCCTTCAGGCGGCAGCAGATGCAGCCGCCCTCCAGCAGCATCACCTCGTCGCTGCCGGTCTCGATGAGCGCATGGTCGATGCCCGCGTCGCCCGCCTCGTTGATGATGACGGCGGTGTCGCGGAAGGCCGGGCGCTTGAGGAGATCGTTGAGCAGGGTCGTCTTGCCCGCGCCGAGAAAGCCCGTGACGAGGACGACCGGAATATCGCTCATGCGCGGCGTCAGCCGAGCTGCGACTTGAGCAAGGCGAGGGCCGCCTGCACCGCGCACAGGCGCACATTGTCCCGGCTGCCGGGGAAGACGTGGCGCTCTTCCGCAAGTCCGCCGTCGCGCGTCGCCACCGCGATGAAGATGGTGCCCACGGGGTTCACCGCATTGCCGCCGCCCGGCCCGGCATAGCCGGTGATGGCGACGGTGGCGCCCGCCTCGGAATGGCCGAGGAGGCCCTGGGCGAGGCCGCGCGTGACCTCCGCGCTCACCGCCCCATGGGCGGCCGAGATGGCGGCCGGAACGTCGAGGCCGGTGGCCTTGGCGGAGGAATGGTAGAGCACATAGCCCCGCTCGAAGATCTCCGAGGCGCCGGACACCGAGGTGAGGCAGGCGGCGACCAGGCCGGACGTCACCGTCTCCGCGGCGGCAAGGCGGATGTTCCGCGCGCGGGCGGCCGCGAGCACGTCGGCGGCGAGGGTGAGGAGGGGGGCGGGGAATAAGGTTTCGTCCGCCTGGAGCAGAGCGGTGTCGGGCATGCGTGTCGCCTCGGGTCCGGGCGCGGCGTTTGGGGCAAAGCACGCGCTTTGACGGTGAAAATGGTTGGCCCCCCTCGGTCAAGTCAAGCAAGCGGCCGGGGTGGCCCCAAAACGCCGACAGCGACTGGCCCTCTCGCAACTGGCCCCAACCGGTGCCAACATGCGGCGTCTGCTGGACCAATGGGGTTGCGACGCCGTGCTGATCTCCCTAGACCGCGCCTCGACCCTGAGCCTCCAGGAACAGCTCTTCGAGCAGATCCGCCAGCAGATCCTGGACGGGCGGCTGAAGGCCGAGACGGCGGTGCCGTCCTCCCGCCATCTGGCGCAGCAGCTCGGCGTCTCGCGCAATTCGGTGACGTTCGCCTACGAGCGGCTCATCAACGAGGGCTATCTCGTCACCCGCCCCATGGTGGGCACCTATGTGGCGGCGGTGGTGCCCGAGGCCGCCATGAGCGCATCCGTCAGCGCATCGGTGGCGGCATCCGCGTCGGTCGCTTCCCGGAGCGCGGATCCCCTGGCCTTGGCGGAGCGGCGCGCGCCGGAGAAGCTCGCCCCCGCCGCCTTCACCGGGCGGCCCCATTCCATCCTCAACACCAGCCGCATCCCCATCGATTTCTGGCCCCAGCGCACCGACCCGCGCGCCTTCCCGCTGAAGACGTGGCGGCGCCTCGTGCTGCACGCCCTCGCGGTGGCGGGGCACAACCTCACCGAATATGGCGAGCCCTGCGGGCTCATGGCCCTGCGCACCGCCATCGCCGATCATGTGGCGGTGATGCGCGACATCCATGTGCGCCCGGAGCAGGTGGTGATCGTCGCCGGCGCCCAGCTCGCCCTCAACCTCGCGCTCCGGGTGCTGGCGCGGGAAGGCGATGCGGTGGTGGTGGAAAATCCCTGCAGCCAGGGCGCCGCCTACCTGTTCGAAAGCGTCAACATGCACCCCCACCCGCTGCCGGTGGACGAGCACGGCATCGACACGTCGCGCCTCGCCGGGGTGGCGGCGCAGCTCGCTTATGTGATGCCCTCCCATCAATATCCCATGGGCGGGGTGCTTTCGCTGGAGCGGCGGCAGCAACTCCTCGCCTGGGCCGATCGCACCGGCGCCTATCTGATCGAGGACGATTACGACAGCGAGTTTCATTACGGCGGCATGCTGCTGCCCGCGCTGAAGGCCATGAGCCCGGAGAACGTGATCTATCTCGGCACCTTCTCCAAATCGCTGGGCGCGGGGTTGCGCACGGGCTTCGCCATCTTCCCCGATCACCTCGCCCCGGCGGCGGGGGCGGCGAAGGCGCTGCTCGACAACGGCCATGTCTGGCTGGAGCAGGCGGCGCTGGCCGAATTCCTCCACACCGGCGGCTTCGTGCGCCATCTGCGGCGGGTGCGGCTGCGCTATCAGCAGCGGCGCAACGTGCTGGTCTCCGCCCTGCGCGATGCGTTCGGGCGGGTGGAGCTGCGCGGCACGGAGGCGGGCACCCATCTCGCCTGGAAGCTGCCGCCCGGCCTGCCGCGCGCGCACCAGATGGCGGCGCTGGCGAAGAGCCGCAATGTGGGGCTCTACACCATCCAGAACGGCGGCGGGCATGAGTACGGCACCGCCGACGTGAGCAACGACTGGCTGCTTCTGGGCTATGCCTCCCTCGCCGAGGAGCAGATCGAGGCCGGCATCCACCGCCTGCGCGGCGCGCTTTAGGGAAGACCGCGATGAGCGAAGATCAGGCAGAGACCGCGCGGCGGCCGCAGGGCACGGCGCTTGAGGTGATCGAGGACTGGCTCGGGCCGCTGGCCGGGACGTCGATCCTCGATATCGGCTGCGGCCATGGCGCGCTGGCGCGGGCGCTGACGGCGCGCGGCGCCCGCGTCCACGGCATCGATCCGGGGGCGGAGGCCATCGCGGCGGCTCGCGCGGCGGTGCCGGAGGCGTCCTTCACCGAGGCCGGGGCCGAGGCGCTGCCGTTCGCGGACGCGAGCTTCGATGCCGCAATCTTCCTCAACAGCCTGCACCATGTGCCGGGGGAGCTGATGGCGGCCGCGCTCGGCGCGGCGCTCCGGGTCAGCCGCGGGCCGGTGCTGGTGGTGGAGCCTCTCGCCGAAGGCAGCTATTTCGAGGTGCTGCGGCCGGTGGAGGACGAGACGGCCATCCGCTCCCTCGCCCAGGAGGCGCTCTCGGCCTGCCTCGCGCGCGGTGCTGCGCGGCTGGTCCGTCGCCTCGATTATGACGACGTGCGCCATGTGGCCGGGGTGGATGGCTTCCTCGCGCGGGCGGTGGCCGTCGATCCCGCGCGGCGCGATGCGGCGGAGCGGCATCGCGACGCCGTGGAGGCCCAGCTGGCCCGCTGGGGCGTCGCGGAAGCCGAAGGAATCCGTCTGGCGCAGCCCCATCGCGCGCTGCTGCTGGCGCGGGCCTAAAGCCATACGCAATGGTAACGAGTGACCGCTTAACAACTTGATATCAATTGCGTTTTACGGTCACGCCCGAGATGTCGCGGCAGGAGTTCTGCCGGGCCGGTCGGGAGCACTCATGATACCGTCGTCCGCATCCGCAAGGCGCCTTGGGGCGCGCGCCGGATGGACCCTGCCGCTGCGGCTGCTGTTCGCCCTCGCGGTGGTGACGGCCATGGTCCTGCTCTCCAGCGCGCTGCTGTGGCAGGCCTGGACCCACGGGCGGGATGCGCTTTTAAGTGCCACGTTGGAGCGCGCGGCGCTGCTCGGCCAGCTGATCACGGAACGGGTGGAGAACCGCGCCCTGCCGGGAACGGTCGCGCTGGAAATCCTCGCCAGCGACGGCAGCGCGGTGACCGGCGGGCCGGACATGCTGCTCGATCACCTCGGCGCGCTGCGGCCGGTGTTCGCCAGCATGCCCTTCCTCTCCTCCATCACCTTTGCCTATGGTGACGGCAATTTCGTGCGGCTCATGGCGCTCGATCCCGCCGAGGCCGGGCGCCAGTCCGCGCCGCAGGGCACGCGTTTCCTCGCCCATGTGATCGAGGCCGGCATTCGGGCGGAGCAGCCGGCGACCGGCTCGTCCGCCGGCGTCTGGCGCTTCTTCGATAAGGACATGCGCCTCATCGGCGAGCGCGCCGCCCCGGCGGCGCTCCCGCGCGATCCACGCCGGCGCGACTGGTATGTGAACGCCATGGCGGCGCCGGGCCAGCATGTCACCGCGCCCTATGTGTTCCCCTCCACCGGGGAGGTGGGCGTCACCGCCAGCCGCAAGGTGGCGGGCGTCGATGCGGTGATCGGCCTCGATCTCTCCCTCACCGACATCGCCCGCGAACTGCAAGGCCTGCGTCCCACCCCTGGCACGGAGGTCGCCATCGTCGACGCCGCCGGCTGGGTCATTGCCTATGCAGGCACCGCCTCGGCGATGCCGGACATGATCGTGCCCCTGCGCGATCTCAGGTCGGGGCCGCTGGTGGTGCTGGACGGCATCGACATGCCGTCGCGCCGGCCGGCGAGCTTCAGCGCGGACGGGCAGGAGTGGCTGGGCGTCAAGACGCAGCTCTATTCGCGCGTCGACCAACGCAACACCTTGGTGATGGCGGTGCCGCGCCGGGAGGTGCTCGCGCCGCTCAGGGCGAGCCTTGAGCGGCAGATGTGGGTGAGCGGCGGCATCGCCCTCGGCTTCATCGTCATCGGCTGGTTCGCCGGCCGGCGTCTGGGGCAGGGGCTGAACGAACTCGCCCTCCAGGCGCAGCGCCTCACCCGGTTCGATTTCGGCCGACCGGCCAAGGTGGGCAGCTTCATCCGCGAGATCGCCGATTTCCACCAGGTGCTCGATGCGGTCGGTGAGACCATCCGCGATTTCCTCACTACCAGCGAGACCATCGCCTGCGAGCCGCAGCTCGACCGGATGCTGGAACAGGTGCTCGCCGCCACCGTGAAGGGCACGTTCTGCACGCGCGGCCTCGTCTATCTGGTGGATGGCGCCCGCCGCGACCTCGTGCTCGCCGCCAATGTGCGGGAGGCGGGCGATGCCTCCGCCGCCATGCCCGAGGTGCTGTCCCTGTCGGTGCTCGATGCGCCGGAGCAGGTCGCGCCGCCGGAGCCGGACGGCACGCAACGTCTCTCTCTGCCGCTGCGCGACCGCAAGGGCCGCCCGGTCGGCCTGCTGGTCCTCGTCCATGGCGCCGATGCCGCGCACCGGAGCGGCGCCTTCGTCGCCTTCGCGCGCCAGCTCTCCGGCACGCTCGCCATCTCCATCGAGACGCGGCGCCTGATGGAGGAGCAGTCACGGCTGCTGGAAGGGCTGATCCATCTGGTGGCCGACGCCATCGACGCCAAGAGCCCCTATACGGGCGCCCATTGCCGTCGGGTGCCGGAGCTGGCAGACATGATCGTCTCGCGCATGGCAGCGGATGAGGACGGCCCGTATCGCGACTTCGCCCTGAGCGAGGAGGAGCGCCGCGCCTTCCGGGTGGGCTCCTGGCTGCACGATTGCGGCAAGGTGACGAGCCCCGAGCACATCATCGACAAGGCCACCAAGCTGGAAGCGGTGCACAACCGCATCCACGAGGTGCGCACGCGGTTCGAGGTGCTGTTGCGCGACGCCCGCATCGCCCATCTCACGCGCCTCGCGGCGGGGGAGGATGCCGTGCGCTCGGCGCAGATTCTGGTCGAGGCGGAGGCGCGCCTCGCCGACGACTTCGCCTTCGTCGCGCGCTCCAACGTGGGCGGGGAGTTCATGACCGACGAGGCCCTCGCCCGCCTCGCCGAGATCGCGACGCGCACCTGGACCCGCCATTTCGACGACCGGCTCGGTCTGTCGCGGGAGGAGGAGGCTCATCTCGCCGGCCATCCGGCCCCGGCGCTGCCCGCCGAGGAGCATCTGCTCGCCGACAAGCCGGAGCATGTCCGCCCCTGGGAGGGCGTGCGCCCGCCGGTGGAGAAGGGCGACCCGGCCAACCACTATGGCTTCGACATGCGCCTGCCGCCCGCCGCGCAGAATCTCGGCGAGCTGTACAACCTCTCCATCCGTCGCGGCACGCTGAACGACGAAGAGCGGTTCAAGGTCAACGACCATGTGGTGCAGACCTACATCATGCTGAAGGCGCTGCCCTGGCCCGAGGGGCTGGAGCGGGTGCCGGAACTGGCCGCCACCCATCACGAGCGCATGGACGGCAAGGGCTATCCCCGCCGCATCGCCGCCGATGGCCTCAGCCTGCCCGAGCGGGTGATGGCTGTGGCCGACGTGTTCGAGGCGCTCACCGCCTCCGACCGCCCCTACAAGCCGGCGAAGACCCTTTCGGAAGCCATGCGCATCCTCGTCTCCATGGGCCGGGAGGGGCACCTCGATCCGCAGGTGGTGGACTATTTCCTCCGCTCGCGCCTGTGGGAGACCTATGCCGGGCGCTTCCTGCGCGCAGACCAGCACGACGCGGTGGATGTGGCGGGCCTGTGCGGCCAGCTTCAGGCCGCCGCGTGAAGCGCAAGCGCGACCGCTGCGATAGCGCTGGCGCAGGGGAAGCGCCGCAGCCATGATCCTCTCATGACCGAGAACGGGAATCAGGCTGCGCCACCCCCCTTCAACCTTGCCCCCTTCAACCTCGCCCGCTTCTGCCTCGCCGCCGCCGGCGCGGATGCGGGCAAGCCGGCATTGCTGGTGGCCGAGGGACCGAAGGGGCGCATCATCGAGCGCTGGAGCTATGGCGAGCTCCGCGAGGCGGTGCTGCGCGTGGCCGGCGGCTTCGCCGGATACGGCCTGCCACGGGGGGCGCGGGTGCTGCTGCGGGTGGGCAACACCTCGCAGTTCCCGCTGACGTTCTTCGGTGCCATCGCCGCCGGGCTCGCCCCCATCCCCACCTCCACCATGCTGACGGCGCACGAGGTGGAGATGATCCTCGACGATTCCGGCGCCGCGCTGGTGGTGGGCGACGGATCGGGCGTGATGCCGGCGCCGCGCGAGGGCGTCACCGTCATCGATGCGGCCGGCATGGATCGACTGGGGGCCGCATCGGCCGTGGATTTCGCAGACACCGGCGCGGACGACCTCGCCTTCCTCGTCTTCACCTCCGGCACCAGCGGGCGGCCGAAGGGCGTGGCCCATGCCCAGCGGGTCGGGCTCGGGCGCGTGCCCATGCGCGCTGGCTGGCACGATCTGAAGGGCGACGACCTCCTGTTCCACGCCGGTGCGTTCAACTGGACCTATACGCTTGGCGTCGGCCTCATGGACCCGTGGGCGGTGGGGGCGACCAGCATCGTCCATCTCGGCGATCGCCCGCCGGGTGCCTGGCCCGATCTTCTGGAAGAGACCGGCGCCACCCAGTTCGCCGCCGTGCCCGGCCTCTACCGGCGCATCCTGAAATATGCCGCCGTGACGCCCGACCGTTTCCCCGCCTTGCGTCACGGCCTCACCGCCGGGGAGGCGCTGAAGGCGGCGCTGCACGGCGAGTGGGTCGCGGCGACGGGGCGTCCGCTCTACGAGGCGCTGGGGATGAGCGAGATTTCAACCTACGTCTCCTCCGGCCCTTTTGTGCCGACCCGGCCGGGCAGCCCCGGCAAGCCGCAGGCGGGACGGCGCGTCGTGGTGCTGCCGCCCGAGGGCGAGGCGCCGGACGCGCTCCATCCGCTGCCGGCCGGCGACACCGGCGTGCTCGCCGTCCACCGCTCCGATCCCGGCCTGATGCTCGGCTATTGGCGCCTGGCCGAAGAGACGGCCGCAGTCCTGCGCGGCGAGTGGTTCCTCACCGGCGATCTCGCCCGCTTCGATGCGGATGGCTACCTCTGGTACGAGGGCCGCGCCGACGACCAGATGAACGCCTTCGGCTATCGTGTGGCGCCCGAGGAAGTGGAGCGGGCCATCGCCGCCCATCCTGATGTGGCCGAGGTGGCGGTGGTGGAGACCCGGTCGGGCGACATCTCCCTCGTCACCGCCTTCGTGGTGCTCCAGCCGGAGGCGATGGCCGATGCGGCGATGCTCGAAGCTTATGCCGCCGAGCACCTCGCCGAATACAAGCGCCCCCGCGCCTATGTCTTCATCGACGAACTGCCCCGCACCGGCTCCGGCAAGGTGATGCGCCGCGCGCTCAGGGGGTAGGGGCTGCGTTGCCGCAAGAGCCGTCATCCCCCGGCTTGTCCGGGGGATCCACCCCTCCGCCTGGCGGCCTCCGGGAATAGGTCACCGTGTCAGACCACCCGTGGATCGCCCGGACGAGCCGGGCGATGACGGCTGGTTGGGGATGAGGCGGACGATGCCAGCGGACGGCCAGCCCCTCACGCCGCCGCCGAACTTGCCCCTGCGCGGGCATCCTCCAGCGCCAGCCGTGCGCCTCTTTCCGCGATCATGGCGGTGGGGGTGTTGGTGTTGCCCGAGGTGATGGTGGGCATGATGGAGGCGTCGATCACGCGCAGGCCGCCGAGGCCAATAAAGCGCAGGCGCTCGTCCACCACGGCCGTGGGGTCATCCACGCGCCCCATCTTTGCCGTGCCCACGGGATGGAAGATGGTGGTGCCGATGTCGCCGGCCGCCTTGGCGAGCGAGGCGTCGTCGTCGCCCACGGACGGGCCGGGCAGATACTCCTCCGGCCGGTAGGGCGCGAGGGCCTGCTGGCGCATGAGGCGGCGGGTGACGCGGATGGCGTCGGCGGCCACCTGCCGGTCTTCCTCGGTGGAGAGATAATGCGGCGCGATCTGCGGCTTTGCCTCTGGATCGGCATTGGGAATGCGCACGATGCCGCGCGAGGTGGGGCGCAGGTTACAGGCGGCCACCGTGATGGCCGGGAAGCGGTGCAGCGGCTCGCCGAACTTGTCCAGCGAGAGCGGCTGGACGTGGAACTCGATGTTCGCCCGTTCCTGATGCGGATCGGACTTGGTGAAGATGCCGAGCTGGGAGGGCGCCATGGTGAGCGGCCCGCGCCGCCGCAGGGCGTAGTCCACGCCCATCAGCGCGCGGCGCGGAAGCGAATAATAGGTCTCGTTCAGGGTGCGGATGCCGGAGACCTTGTAGATGGCCCGCTGCTGGAGATGGTCCTGCAGGTTTCGCCCCACGCCCTGCCGGTCCAGCACGGTCTCGACACCGCGCTCGGCCAGCCAGTCGCCCGGCCCGACGCCGGAGCGCTGGAGGATCTGCACCGAGCCGACGGCCCCGGCGGTGAGGATGACCTCGCCGCGGGTGCGTACCTCGATCCAGCGGCCGTTCTGGCGATAGCGCACGCCCACCGCGCGGCCATTCTCGATGATGAGGCGGTCGGCCAGCACCTCGGTCTCCAGCCGCAAATTGGGGCGGCCGAGGGCGGGCTTGAGGAAGCCGCGTGCGGAGGACCAGCGGCGGCCGTACTTCTGGTTCACATGGAAATAGCCGACGCCCTCATTGTCGCCGGTGTTGAAGTCCGGCACCTTGCGGATGCCGAGCTGGGTGGCGGCGTCGGCCACGGCGTTCAGCACCGGCCACTCGATGCGCGGCGGCTCGATGCGCCAGCCGCCGCCGGCGCCATGGATGTCGCTGGCGCCGAGGAAATGGTCTTCCAGCGACTTGAAGGCCGGCAGCACATCCTCCCAGCCCCAGCCGGAGAGGCCGAGCTGGCGCCAGTGGTCATAGTCCGCCGCCTGCCCGCGCATGGAGATCATGGCATTGATGGACGAGCAGCCACCGATGACCTTGCCGCGCGGATAGTTCAACGCCCGCCCGTTGAGGCCCGGCTCGGCGTCGGTCTTGAACATCCAGTCGGCGCGCGGATTGCCGATGGCGAAGAGATAGCCGACGGGGATGTGAAACCAGATCCAATTGTCCCGCCCGCCGGCTTCCAGCAGCAGCACGCGGTTGCGCGGATCGGCCGAGAGGCGGTTGGCGACGATGCAGCCGGCCGTGCCGGCGCCAACGACGATATAGTCGTAATCCCCTTCAAGCCGGTCCATCGGCGTCTCCTGTTTCTTCCCTCCGCTGGTGATCCCAGCTTGGATTTCTGCACGCAAGAACGATAGTTTCCGATCCATCCTGCAATTTTGCAGGAATCGTCTCAACAGGCGCAGGGACTTCACCGCATCATGGATTGGGACGACCTGCGCATCTTCCTCCAGCTCGTCCGCACCGGGCGCATGGCCGGCGCCGGGCGGGCGCTGGGGCTGGACGATACCACGGTGGGCCGGCGCGTCGCGCGGCTGGAGGCGGCGGTGGGCGCGCCCCTCGTGACCCGCGCGGGGCGGCGCACCGTCATCACCGAGGAGGGGCAGAAGCTGGCGCAGGCGGCGGAGGAGATGGAATCCCTCGTGCTGCGCAAGATCACCGGTCTGGGCGAGGGCGAGCGCCAGCCCACCGGGCGGGTGCGCGTGGGCGCGCCGGAGGGGCTGGGGGTGGGCTATCTGGCGGCGCGGCTCGCCGTCCTCTCCGCCGACAATCCGAAGCTGGAGACGGAGCTGGTGGCCCTGCCACGGTCCTATTCGCTGGCGAGCCGGGAGGTGGACATCGCCATCACGCTGGACCGGCCCATCGCCGGGCAGGTCAGGGTGCGCAAGCTCACCGACTACACGCTGCAGCTCTACGGCACGCAGGCCTATCTCGACCGGCGCGGGCGGCCGGCAACGGTGGATGACCTGAAGCACCACGTGCTCGCCGGCTACATCCCGGAACTGCTCTTCACCCGCGCCCTCGACTTCTCGCAATTGGGGCCGGGGGTGGAGTTGAAGCCGGTCATCCGCTCCACCAGCGTCATCGCGCAGGTGAATGCGGTGCTCTCCGGCGCGGCCATCGGCGTGCTGCCCGCCTTCCTCGCGGCGCCCCATGGCACGCTCGTGCCGCTGCTGGAGGACGAGGTGCGCCTCACCCGCAGCTATTGGCTCTCCGTGCATGACGATCTCAGCCACCTCGCCCGGGTGCGGGCGGTGCTGGACACCATCACGGCGGTGGTGCGGGTGGACCGGACGGCGTTCATTCGCAGATGAAGCGGGCGCGCTCCTCGCGGAAGCGGCGGGCGAGGAAGGCGCGCACGGTGGCGATGCGGCGCACCTCCACCGTGTCGGGATGGGCGAGCAGGAAATAGCTCCGGCGGAAGGCGATTCGCGGCAGGATGCGCACCAGCGCATTGCCATAATAAGCGGCGGCGAAATCGTGCAGGACGCCGATGCCGGCGCCCGCGCGCACCGCCTCCATCTGGCCGGTGACGCTGGCGCAGCGGAAGGGCTGGCCGCCGTGCTTCTCCAGCACGCCGGAATAATCCAGCGCCGAGGCATAGGCGAGGTCTTCCACCCCCGTCACCACCCGCCGGCCGGCCAGATCCGCCTCGCTCTCCGGTGTACCGAAAGCCGCGATGTAGCTCGTGGCGGCATAGGCGCCCAGCGTGTAGTCGGTGAGGCGCGAGACGGTGAGGCGGCCCTCGGTGGGCCGGTCCAGCACGATGGCGAGGTCCGCCTCGCGCCGGGAGAGGGAGAAGGTGCGCGGCAGCGGCACCAGCTCCACCACCAGATGGGGATGGAGCAGAGCGAGCCGCCCCAGCTCGGCGGCGAGGAAATAATTGCCCAGCCCGTCCGGCGCGCCGATGCGCACGGTGCCGGACACCTCCGCCTCTTCCTTGCGGAAGCGCTCGGCGATGCCCAGCATCTCCGCCTCCACCCGCTCCGCCGCCGGCAGCAGCCGCTCGCCCGCCTGGGTGAGGACGCAGCCGGTGGGGCGGCGGTCGAACAAAGGGCTGCCCAGCGCCGCCTCCAGCGCATCGAGCCGGCGGGCGATGGTGGCGTGGTTCAGCGCGAGGTGCTTGGCGGCGGCGAGCAATTGCCCGCGCCGGGCGACGGCGAGGAAGACGCGCAGGTGATCCCAATCGAGGGCGATGTCCATGGGCTATAATATCCGCACAACAGATGCTCGGACAATGGCGTTGCTGCGCGCCGTTTGAAGCGCCATCACGGAGGCAATTCAAACGGGAGGCGCATCATGCCCAACGAGATTTTCCACTTCATCGGCGGCAAGCTCGTCGCCGGCACCAGCGGCCGCACGGCGCCGGTTTACAATCCCGCCACCGGCGCGCAGACCGGCGAGGTTCCGCTCGCGTCCGCCGCCGAAGTGCGCGCGGCGGTGGAGATCGCCAACAAGGCCGCCCCCGGCTGGGCCGCCACCACACCGCTGCGCCGCGCGCGCATCCTCAACGCCTTCCTGCGCATCCTGGAAGAGCGGGTGGACCAGATCGCCGAGGTGGTCAGCGCCGAGCACGGCAAGGTGTTCTCCGACGCCAAGGGCGAAGTGCAGCGCGGCATGGAGGTGGTGGAGTTCGCCACTGCCGCCCCGCAGCTCCTGAAGGGCGAGATCACCGAGGACGTGGGCACCCGCATCGACAGCCACGCGGTGCGCCAGCCCCTCGGCGTGGTCGCCGGCATCACGCCGTTCAACTTCCCGGCCATGGTGCCCATGTGGATGTTCCCGGTGGCGCTGGCCTGCGGCAATTGCTTCATCCTGAAGCCGTCCGAGCGCGATCCCTCCGCCTCCCTGTTGCTCGCGCAGTGGCTGAAGGAAGCCGGCCTGCCGGACGGCGTGTTCACCGTCATCCATGGCGACAAGACCGCTGTTGACGCTTTGCTCGACGATCCGGACATCCAGGCGGTGAGCTTCGTCGGCTCCACCCCCATCGCCCGCTATATTTACGAGACCGCCGCGCGCACCGGAAAGCGCTGCCAGGCCCTGGGCGGCGCCAAGAACCACATGATCGTCATGCCCGACGCGGACATGGACCAGGCCGTGGACGCCCTGATGGGCGCCGCCTACGGCTCGGCCGGCGAGCGCTGCATGGCCATATCGGTGGCGGTGCCGGTGGGCGAGGCCACCGCCGAGGCGCTGATGGCCAAGCTGGAGCCGCGGGTGCGCGCGCTCAAGGTCGGCCCCGGCACGGACCCCGAGTCCGAGATGGGTCCGCTGGTCACCAAGCAGCACCTCGACAAGGTGTCCGGCTATGTGGACCAGGGCGTCGCGGAAGGCGCGAAGCTGGTGGTGGACGGCCGTGGCCTCAAGCTCCAGGGCTATGAGGACGGCTATTACATCGGCGGCACCCTGTTCGACCACGTGACGCCGGACATGCGCATCTACAAGGAGGAGATCTTCGGACCCGTCCTCTCCGTGGTGCGCGCCGACAGCTACGACACCGCCGCGGACCTCATCAACAAGCATGAGTTCGGCAACGGCACGGCCATCTTCACCCGTGACGGCGATGCCGCCCGCGAGTTCGCGCACCGCATCAAGGTGGGCATGGTCGGCATCAACGTGCCGATCCCGGTGCCCATGGCGTTCCACTCCTTCGGCGGCTGGAAGGCCTCGCTGTTCGGCGATCACCACATGCACGGTCCGGAGGGCGTGCGCTTCTACACGCGCCTGAAGACCATCACCACCCGCTGGCCCACCGGCATCCGCGCCGGCGCCGAGTTCGTGATGCCCACCATGAAGTGAGGCCAAAGGGAGGGGCCGCGCGCCCCTCCCTCGTCGTTCGGCTCAGGCCGGCACCGCCTCCCAATTGGGGAAGGGGTCCGGCAAATTCTTGAAGGCGCTGGCGTCGAACCTCTTGGGGTCGGCCGGGCCGACGAGGCAGGCGTCGAGGGCCGCGCGCATGGCGCCCTCGTCCAGCCCCATGCCGATGAACACCAGTTCCTGCCGCCGGTCGCCATAGCCCGGCACCCAGTGGGAGCGCAGCCACGAGCGCCAGTCCGGCTGGGTCGGCCAGTGCTCCTTCGGCACGCTCGCCCACCAGCGCCCGGCGGTGCCGGTCTGGCAGATCGAGCCGGCAAGGCTCATCTCGCCCACGCGCTTCGGCCGCGTCGCCAGCCAGAACAGGCCCTTCGCCCGCACCAGCCCCGGCCACGTCCGCGCCAGGAAGGCCTGGAAGCGCTCGGGATGGAACGGGCGGCGGGCGCGATAGACGAAGCTCGACACGCCATATTCCTGCGTCTCCGGCACGTGGTCCTTGAAGCCGTTCAGCTCCTTGAACCAGACGGGATGGGTGCTGGCCTTCTCGAAATCGAAGCGCCCGGTGCCCAGCACCTCGCCGAGCGGCACGCGGGCGTAGTCGGTCTCGATCAGCCGCGCATCGGGATTGAGCGATTTGACCACCCCCCGCACGCTCCTCAGCCGCTCCTCATCCACGCTCGACACCTTGTTGAGGATGATGATGTCGGCGAACTCGATCTGGTCGGTGAGGAGGTCCACCAGCGTGCGCTGGTCCTCCTCGCCCGCCACCTCGCCCCGGTCGCGCAGGAAGTCGCGGGAGCCGAAATCCTTCAGCAGGTTCGCCGCGTCCACCACCGTCACCATGGTGTCGAGCCGCGCCACGTCGGAGAGGGACCGGCCGTCCTCGTCGCGGAAATCGAAGGTGGCGGCCACCGGCAGGGGCTCGGCGATGCCGGTGGATTCGATGAGGAGATAGTCGAACCGCCCGTCCTGGGCGAGGCGGCGCACCTCGGTGAGGAGATCGTCGCGCAGCGTGCAGCAGATGCAGCCGTTGGTCATCTCCACCAGTCTCTCCTCGGTGTGGGAGAGATTGGCCCCGCCGGAACGCACCAGCTCGGCGTCGATGTTCACCTCGCTCATGTCGTTGACGATGACGGCCACGCGCAGCCCCTCGCGGTTGGCGAGGATGTGATTGAGCAGCGTCGTCTTTCCCGCCCCGAGGAAGCCGGAAAGCACGGTGGCGGGCAGGCGCGGATCGGGGCGGGCGGCGGAATTGGCGGCTGTCATCGGCAGACTCCGGATTGGCGGGTGCGGCATGCATCGTGTCTAAATGATATAATATATCTTTTAGAGCCGTTGCCATCCCCGTCAAGGCGCACCGGGCGCTTCCCGCTGTGCTTCGCCGTGCCGCTTCATTTGCCGCTTTGCGTCGGCGCGTCCCGGTGGCAGGGTCGGAGCGCGAATCCCGCGCACGAGGCATCCGTCATGGCCGCCCCGCGTCCCGCCGCCCGCGCGACGATGGCCTTCCTGAGTATCTGCATCCTGGCGCTGCAATTGCTGCTCGCCGGGATGGTAAGCAGTGCCATGGCCGGGAGCGTTATGGCGGACAGCGTTGGCGGCCCTGCGTTCACAGGCGCGCCGCCATCTTCAGCCGACGCGGCGGCCGTCCTTGGGGTGCCCGCGAACGAAGACAGCGACGGCGACCTCATCCCCTGCGATGCCGACGGTCCTGCCCCGGCAGCTCGGCGGTCGGAAAGCCACGCGGCGCTGGCCCCGTGGGCGGGCGGCGCGGCCGCCATCCGCCGGCCCGCGGAGCGCTCCCCTCCGCCGGCCCGGGCTCCCCCGGCCTGAGGCGTCCGCGGCTTCGGCCGATATCCAGACGCACGGCCCGCGCGGGCCGACCGCATCACAGGGAGCCCCCATGATCCATCGTCTCTTCCGGCGCAGCGCGCCAGGCCATCGCCCGTTCGCCCGTCTCCATGGCGAGGAGATCCTCGCGGCGACGCTGTTCGCCCTTTGCCTGCTTGTGCTTTCCGCCCAGCACATCCTTGCGCACGAATACAAGGTCGGAGACCTGCTCATCGACCATCCGTGGGCGCGGGCCACGACCCATGGCGCGGATCGCGGCGCCGGCTTCATGGCCATCCACAATGGCGGGACGACCGCCGACCGCCTCCTCTCCGCGACGGCATCTTTCGCCAAGCGCGTGGAGGTTCAGCAGATGGGCATGAAGGACGGGCTCATGCGCCTCGTCCCGGTGCGCGAGGGGCTGGAAATCGCCCCCGGCGCCACGCTCCTTTTGGAGCCGAGCGCCAGCCGCATCGTCTTCTTCGATCTGAAGGAGCCGCTGAAGGAGGGGGAGATGCTGGACGCGACCCTCACCTTCGAGAAGGCGGGCAAGGTCCCCGTCCAGTTCCAGATCGAGGCCATCGGCGCGACGGCGCTCGACAAGCTGCACCACCCCTTCGGGCAGTGACGGGCGGCCTCAGGCGCGGCGGATCCACCGCGCGACCAGCGGGCGCAGCAGGTGGCGCGCCGCAGTGGCGCCCACCAGCGCGCCCAGCGTGCTGGCGATCCAGTTGTCGAGGCCGGACGAGCGGCCCGGGATGAACAGCTGGCAGATCTCGAACACCGCGGACGCGGCGGAGAAGCCGAGCGTCAGCACCGCGATGCCCGGCGACAGGAAGGCGTATGCGGTGACGCCCACCGTGCCCGCATAGGCCACGACATGCTCGATATTGCCGGAGAACCCCGTGTGCGGCCGCTCCTGACCCGGCAGCAGCGACAGCACCGTGATGACGAGGCAGAACACGATGGCGAGGACCTTCGGCCCGGCGCCGCCCGGCCGCAGCATGCTCGGGAACCATCTTTCGGGGGGCATGGCAACCTTTCAGGGCGGCGACGGGCGCGCGGCAAACGCGCCCGACCCGTCTCCTGTTTCGCCCATCGTCCGCCGGAAGGAAAGGCCCGCGCCCGGCCGGCTCAGAAGTTCGGGTTGGCCGGCCGCTCCAGCCCCAGAAGGTGCCGCAGCGTCGGCCCCTCATAGGCGGTGCGGAACAGGCCGCGCTGCTGGAGGATCGGGATGACCAGATCGACGAAATCGTCGAACGCGCCGGGGAAATAGGGCGGCATCACGTTGAAGCCGTCCGCCGCGCCGCTCTCGAACCAGAGCTGGAGCGTGTCGGCGACTTCTTCCGCCGAGCCCACCAGCACCCAGTGGCCGCGCGCGGCGGCGACCATGTTGTAGACGTCGCGCAGGGTGCCGCCCTCGCGCTTCGCCTTGGCCAGCATGACGCCGGTGAAGGACTTGTAGGTGTCCGCCTCGGGCAGGTCCGGGATGGGGCCGTCAAGGTCGTAGGCGCTCATGTCCGTGCCGAAGCGCTCGGAGAGCATGCCCAGCGCGTTCTTCGCGTCCACGAAGCGCATCAGCTCGGCGAGCTTCTCCCGCGCCTCCTGCGCCGTGCGGCCCACCACCGGCATCACGCCGGGCAGCACGGTCACATCCTCCGGCCTGCGGCCGAAGGCGGGCAGGCGGTCCTTCAGCGACTTGTAGCCGGCCTGAGCCTCCGCCATGTCCTGCACCACGGCGAACACGATGTCCGCCGTGCGCGCGGCGAGTTGCTGGCCGGGCTCGGAGCCGCCGGCCTGCGAGATGATGGGGTGCCCCTGCGGCGCGCGGGAGATGTTGAGCGGCCCCTTCACCTTGAAGAACTCGCCCTCATGGTCGAGCGCCTTCACCTTTGCGGGGTCGATGTAGAGGCCGGTCTCGCGGTTGGCGACGATGGCGTCGTCCGCCCAGCAGTCCCACAGGCCCTTCACCACGTCGAGGAACTCGCCGGCGATCTCGTAGCGCTTGGAATGGTCGGGATGGAGCGTGCCGAAGTTCGCGGCGGCGGCCGGGGCGGCGGTGGTCACCGCGTTCCACACCGCGCGCCCGCCGGAGATGTGATCCAGCGAGGCGAAGGCGCGGGCGACCGTGTAGGGGTCGCTATAGGTGGTGGAGACCGTGCCGCCGAGGCCGATGTGCGTCGTCGACCCCGCGATGGCGGAGAGCAGCGTCAGCGGTTCGAGGCGGGCGGTGTAGGAGGGGTGCGCGGCGGGGTCGGCGTTGAGGTTGTCGCCCATGAAGATGAGGTCGAACAGCCCGCGCTCGGCGGTGGCGGCGATGCGTCGTACCGCCTCGATATCCTCGAAGGTGTTCACCGCCCCCGGCACGCGCCAGCCGGCAATGTGGCTCCCCGTTCCCAGCAGGAACAGGCCGAAATGCATCTTGCGGGTCATGTCTCTACTTCCAGAAAACCAGACGCCGCTCGACGACGCCGACAAGGCCGAAGAAGGCGAGGCTGGCGGCCGAGGCGATGAAGATGGCCGACCAGACCTTCACGAAATCCACCTGCAGCACCGCCTGGTAGATCACCCAGCCGAGGCCGTCGTAGGCGCCCAGCATCTCGGTGACGATGGCGACGATGACCGCGCGCACGGTGGAGACGCGCAGGCCCGCCGCGATCAAGGGCAGCGCGGTGGGAAGGCGCAGGCGGAACAGGATGGAAAGCCGCCCGGCGCCGAACGAGCGCATCAGGTCCACGGAGCGGCGGTCCACCCGGTCGAGGCCGGCGAGGGCCGAGAGGAAGACGGTGAAGGAGACGGCGAGCGCCACCATCACGATCTTCGACGGCATGCCGATGCCGAACCACAAAAGGATCAGCGGCGACCACGCCACCACCGGCACCGAATTGATGGAGGTGGCCACGGGCACGATAGCGTTGCGCGTCATCGGGATGAGGGTGATGACCACCGCCAGAGCGATGCCGATGGCGGCGCCGATGACGTAGCCGGACAGCGCTTCGGCGAAGGTGTAGGCGCCGGCGAGGAACAGCGTCGACCTATGATCGTAGATGCTGCCGAGGATGGCGCTGACCGAGGGCAGCGTATAGGCCGGCAGGTTGAAGCCGCGGGCGATGCCTTCCCAGGCGAGGACGAGCAGCACCATGCCGAGGGCGCCGCGCTGGATGGCGCGGGAGGATTGGGTCGCGCTCATTGCTCGGCTCCCCAGAACACAAGGGCGCGCTCGGCCGCCGCGACCACGGCATAGAAGCCCGTGCCGAGCAGCGCGCACATGGCGATGGCGGCCCAGATGGCGACCACGTTCTCGTTGTACATGCCCTGCAGCAGCAGCACGCCGAGGCCCACCGTGTCGCCGAACCATTCGCCGACGATGGCCCCCACCAGCGAGAGGGCGGAGGCGAGGCGCAGCGCCACGAAGATCTGCGGCAGCGCCGCCGGAAGCTGGAGCCGGGTGAGGATCTGGAAGCGGCTGGCGCCGAAGGAGCGCATCAGCGCCTCCTGGCGCGGATCGACGCTTTCAAGGCCCAGCAGGGCGTTCACCGTCACCGGGAAGAAGGTGAGGTAGAAGGAGATGGCGGCCTTGGCGATGAGCGTGTTGCCGAACCACAGCACCACCAGCGCGCCGAAGGCGATGACGGGAATCGTCTGCGAGACCACGAACACCGGGAAGATCAGTTCGCGCAGCACCCGCGCGCGGAAGAAGACGATGGCGATGCCGACGCCGACGATGGCGCCCGAGGCGAAGCCCATCAGCGTTTCGGTGAGGGTGCGCAGGAAGCCCTGCACATAGGGGGCCGGCGTGGCGAGGATGGCGTTCAGCACCAGCGTCGGCCGCGGCACGTACCAGGGCTTCACGTTGAGAAGGATGACGAGCGCTTCCACCGCGGCCAGCACGGCGAGGAGGATGGCGAGCCCGCGCACGGCGCGCAGCAGCGCCGTGAGCCAGGGGGCGGTCCCCGGCCGCGCGGCCGGGGACTTGAAGGTTGCCGCGCTCACGGACGGCGGTCCGCCACCGGGATGGCTTCGAGGAAGGAGCGGTTGAAGGTGACGTCGAGATCGACGGGCTTGGCGATGACCTTGGCGTCGAGGAAGAGCTGCTGGGTGATCTTCACCGCGTCCATGTCGATCCAGAACAGGCCGTTCTCCTTCACCTTGCCGGCGAGCATCAGCTTGGCGGCTTCGGCGAGCATGAATTCCTGGTGGGCGCGGTCGAGGGTCGGGGCGGCCTTCATGATGGTGTCCACCGCGCCCTTGGGATCGGCGAACGCGTCCTTCCAGCCCTTGATGGAGGCGCGCAGGAAGCCCTTCACCAGCTCCGGCTTCTCCTTGGCGGTCTGCTCGGAGACGATCAGCGTGTCACGCGGGAAGGTGATGCCGGAATCTTCCGCCACGAAGGTGCGGAGCTTCTCTTCGCCCATGCGGGTCTTGATGGTGTAGTACTCGTTGTAGCGGGTGGCGGTGATGACATCGACCTGCCCGTCCACGAACGGCGTGACGCTCACCTGCTGGGGCTGGATGTCCACCAGCGCGGGGTCGATGCCGTTCTTGGTCAGCATCGCCTTGAGCACATGGTTCGCACCGGTGAACCAGGTGGTGACCTTCTTGCCCTTGAAATCCTGGATCGACTTGATGGGGCCGTCGGCGCGCGCCACGAAGACGAAGGGCGTCATCTGGTGGGAGATGCCCACGCACACCACCGGCAGGCCCTTGTCGCGGGCGGCGAACACGCTGTCGAGGCCGCCCGAGAGGCCGAAGGTGTCGGCACCGGTGGCGACGAGGTTCTCGGCGAGGATGTTCGGGCCGCCCGGATTGATGGTGAGGTCGATGCCCTCGGCCTTGTAGTAGCCCTTCGCCACGGCGACGTAGAAGCCGGCGAACTGGGCCTGCGGCAGCCACTTCAGGCGCAGCGTCGCGGGCACCGGATCAGCCGCGAGCGCGGGGAGCGCGCCCATGGCGGTGGACAGCAGCGCGGCGCCGGCCGCGAGGGTGGAGAGGAAGGTACGGCGAGGGATCATCAGGTGGTCTCCGCTGGAAGGGTGTGTTGTTGGTGTTGTGTCTGGGTAAGGGTGGTTCGACACTCTCCGCTCGTCATCCCGCCTTGTGCGGGGGATCCACGGTGCGGCCGGGCTGGGGTCAGGGCTTCCAGCACCGGACATGCGACGGGGTGGATCCCCCGCACGAGGCGGGGGATGACGCAGCAAGGGGGAAAGAGCGCCATCCCGCTCAGCTCCGGTAGCTCGGATCGGCGCGGTCGAGCTGGCGCATGAGGGCGGGCCATTCGCGCTCGCCGGGAACGAGGATGTCGCCCTGCATCTCCCAAAACTGGCGCGCGGCCTTCTCGCACACCTCGTGGGGCGGCATCACCAGCTTCACGCCGGAGGCGCAGGCCGCCTGCATGGCGAGCTGGATGCGCGCGGCGCGCTCGAAATAATAGAGCAGCATGAAGGCTTCGCCCGGCGTGCGGCCCACGGTGAGGATGCCGTGGTTGCGCATCAGCATCACCTTGTGCGGGCCGAGGTCCGCGACGAGGCGGGCCTGCTCGTCCATGTCGATGGCGACGCCCTCGTAATCATGGAAAGCCTGCCGGTCGTAGAAGCGCATGGCGAACTGGGAGAGCGGCAGCAGCCCCTGTTCCTGCCCCGAGACGGCGACGCTGGCATCCGAATGGGTGTGCAGCACGCAGGCGGCGTCCGAGCCGGTCTTGTGGATCGCCGCGTGGATGACGAAGGCGGCGAGATTGATCTCGTAGGGCGTGTTGTCGATCTTGCGGCCGTCGATGTCGATCTTCACCAGGCTCGATGCGGTGATCTCGTCGAAGAGGAGACCGTAGGGGTTGAGCAGGAACTGCTCCTCATGCCCCGGCACGCGCATGGAGATGTGGTTGTAGATGAGATCGTCCATGCCGAGCTTCGCCACCATGCGATAGCAGGCGGCGAGGGCGACACGCGCCTCCCACTCGGAGGCCTCCATGGAGGCCGGCTTTTCGGCGAGAGCGCCCATAACTTGAGCGGCCATCATTTGCCCTCCGCGGTGAAGGACTTCATGGCTTCCTCCTCGATCGCCTCCAGAAGCGTGCGCTTGAGGCGGATGAATTCGGGGGAGATGACGATCTCCGCCGGGCGCGGGCGAGGCAGGTCCACCTTCTGCTCCAGCTTCACCTTGCCCGGACGGGCGCTCATCACCAGCACGCGGTCGCCGAGGAAGAGGGCCTCGTCCACGTCGTGGGTGATGAAGAGGATGGTGCGCTGGTGCTTTTGCCACACGTCCAGCAGCCAGCGCTGCATCATGGTGCGGGTAAGGGCGTCCAGCGCGCCGAACGGCTCGTCCAGCAGCATCAGGTCGCGCTTGAACAGGAAGGTGCGCATCAGCGCCACGCGCTGGCGCATGCCGCCGGAGAGCTGGTGCGGATACTGCTGGCCGAAGCCGGTGAGGCCGAACTCCGGCAGCATCTTTTCCGCGAGGGCGCGGGCCTCCTTGCGGGGGGCGCCTTCCACCTCCAGCGCGAGGATCGCGTTGTCGATCACCGTGCGCCACGGCAGCAGCAGGTCGCGCTGGGGCATGAAGGAGACGCGGCCGAGCAGGTCGGCGGCGATCACGCTCTTGCCCTCGAAGCGCATGGCGCAGCCGGGGTCCGGCTCCTCGAGGCCGGCGACGATGTTGAAGAGCGTGCTCTTTCCGCAGCCGGAGGGGCCGACCACGGTGACGAACTCGCCCTTCTCGATGGTCGCCGTGAAGCCGTCGAGGGCGCGGGTGGCCCCGAACGTCTTGGTGACGCCGGTGAGGGAGAGAATCTGCGCGGCGTCGGGCGCACCCGCCGCGTCGGCGGCGAGGACGGCCGCGCCGGGCCTGTTTGGGGAAGCCGGCAAGCCTGCCTCTTTCTTCTTTGTATAATGAGCGCCGGTTGGCGCATGCGAAAGGACGGTGGTCATGCCTTCCCTGCTAGCAATCGACATGCCACACTTCTTGCAAGGACACTCTATGGACGGCGCGCCGGGCGTCAACCAGTGAAGGTAACGGAACGTAGCGCCTTCCGAAGCCCTCTGAATGGATGCCGCGGTCGCGTTGATGTATACTGAACTGCAATTTTGAGAATGCAAATGGCTATCATGAGTGCACAAGAAGGCAGCACCTGCCTGCCCCTTGACCAGAATGGGCGCTCCAGCGTGCCGGGCGAGACCCTGGCCGATCGCATCCGCCGGGCGCTGGAGGCGGATATTTCCTCCGGCCGGCTGGAGCCCGGCTCGAAGCTGGATGAGCAGGAACTGGCCGAGCAATATGGCGTGTCCCGTACGCCTGTGCGCGAGGCGTTCCGGCTTCTGGCGGCAAGTCATCTGGTGGAATTGCGGGGGCGACAGGGCGCGGTGGTGCGCACCATTTCCGCGCAGATCCTCATCGAGATGTTTCAGGTGATGGCGGAACTGGAAGGCCTGTGCGCGCGCCTCGCGGCCCGGCGGGCGAATCCCGCGCAGCTCAGTCGCATCGAGGCGATTCACAAGCGGCTGGAAGAGGTTAGCGCGTCAGGTGACATCGACCTCTTTTATGATGTGAACCAGGAGTTTCACGAGGCCGTCTATGAGGCCTCCTCAAACGGCTTCCTCGCCGACCAGACCCGCCGCCTGCGCAATCAGGTGGCCGCCTATCGCCGCCGCGTGACCCACCGCCCGAGCCGGATTCCCAAGACGTTGAAGGAACATGGCGAGGTTATCGCGGCCATCCGCGTGCATGACGACGAGGCCGCCCAGCGCGCCATGCGGGACCATGTGAACCTCCTGGGGGACGACCTGCTGGACTTTCTCGCCGCCTACGGGTGAGGGCGCAGCCGGCGGTTTCTGAATTTCTTGGTATGCATATTGCTAGAGTTTGTATATCCAATTTGGCGACCCCTTCGGCGCCACCTGCCCATCGGAGATGCAAACTTGAAGCTCGACCTCACCGACAAGACCGCCCTCATCACCGGCGCGTCCAAGGGCATCGGCCTCGCCACGGCCCGCGTGTTCGCAGCTGAGGGCTGCCATCTCCATCTCGCCGCCCGCAACGGCGAGGCGCTCGCCCAGGCGAAGGCCGAGATCGAGGCCGCTTACGGCGTCAAGGTCAGCATCTATCCGGTGGACCTCGGCTCCACGGAAGCCATGGAGAAGCTCGCGGCGGACGTGGGCGACGTGGACATCCTCGTCAACAATGCCGGCGACATCCCCGCCGGCTCGCTGGACGTGGTGGACGACGCTTCCTGGCGGCGCGGCTTCGACCTCAAGGTCTTCGGCTACATCACCCTGTCGCGCGCCTATTATTCGCGCATGCGCGGCAAGGATGGCGTCATCGTCAACGTCATCGGCAATTCCGGCGAGAACTGGGATGCGAGCTACATCGCCGGCTCCACCGGCAATGCCGCGCTCATGAGCTTCACCAAGGCGCTCGGCGGCGCGAGCCTGAACGACGGCGTGCGCGTGGTGGGCGTGAACCCCGGCCCCGTCGCCACCGACCGCATGCTCAAGATCATGAAGCGCAAGGCCATCGACATGCTCGGCGCCGAGGAGCGCTGGGAGGAGCTGTTCGACAAGTATCCCGGCAAGCGCCCCGCCACCGCGGAAGAGGTGGCCGATCTCGTCGCCTTCCTCGCCTCGCCGCGCGCCGGCTACATCACCGGCACCAACGTGACCATCGACGGCGGCATCTCGGCCCGCGGCTCGGTCATCTGACGCACCCGTTCGCCGGCGCCGCCGCAACGGCGCGCCGGCCTCCCCTTCGAGGAAACCGCCTTCATGTCCTCCGCCCGGCTGCGCAACCGCTATTTCGACACCCTGTTCTCCACCCCCGGCCTCATGTGGATGGGCCAGAACACCAACCACATCGCCGCCCATCCCGCCGTCGAGGAGGCCATGATCGCCTCCATCCGCGCGCAGGAATACAATGCCTACGCGCCCCCGCTGGGCTTCGAGGCGCTGCGCGCCGCCATCGTGGACGACCTCGGCACGCCGGGCGCGGAAGCCCTCATCACCGAGGGCGGGGTGAATGCGCTGGCCCTCGTGTGCCGCGCCCACTGCCGGCCGGGCACCACCTTCGTCACCACCGATCCCACCTGGAAGTGGCCGTGCCTGTTCGCCGCCCAGATGGGCGCCGAGGTGATCGAGATCCCGATCTACGATCCGGCCGTGAACTACAAGCTCACCCCCGAGGCGCTGAAGGCCAACGTGGATGAGCGCACCGCCATCATCTATCTGGTAGACCCCAACAATCCCCTCGGCATCCGCTACACCCGGGAGGAGATCGAGGCGTTCTGCGAGATCGCCAAGGATTGCGGCGCGCTCTTGGTGCACGATTGCACCTATCGCGATTTCGCCGACGGCCATTATCCCGCGCTGCTGGCGGCGCCGGACCGTGCGCTGGTCTCGCTCTCCTTCTCCAAGTGGCTGGGCCTCGCCGGCATGCGCATCGGCGCGCTGGTGGGCGCGCCCGCGCTGCTGGACGCCTGCTCCGCCCGCACCACCTCCGTGCTCGGGGCGAGCGTCATCGCCCAGCGCGCGGCGGAAGCCGGCCTCAAGGTGAAGCCGGAATGGATGCAGACGGTGCGCCGCATCGACCGCGCCAACAAGGCTAAGATCCACGATGCGGCGCTGGCCATCGAGGGGCTCAGCATCCCGGTCTATCCCTCCCACGGCAACTTCCTGGTGATTGAGACGCAGGCCGCCGGCATCCGCCCCGAGGCGCTGGTGGAGGCGGCCCGCCGCAAGGATCTGATGATCCGCCAGGGCACCTACCACACTGCCCGCTTCGGCGACCGCTTCATCAAGGTCTCGACCTCCGTTCCGGAGGAATGGGCCGACCGCTTCGTGGAGCTGCTGCCGTCTCTGGTGGCCGAGGCCCGCACGCTCAACGACGTGCCGGCGCAGTTCTGACGGTAATTTTCAAGCGCCGTCATGCCCCGGCTTGTCCGGGGCATCCACGGAACGGCCGGGACGATGTTTCGGACAGCGCGCCGACGGCGCGGTGGATCCCCCGGACAAGCCGGGGGATGACAGCGAGAAATCAGAACGCCTGCCCCCCCAAAGGGACTATTGCCATGACCTACCAAGACCTCACCGCCACCCACAAAATCTCCGCCAAGGACGGCGTGAAGCTCCACGTGGAAGAGGCGGGACAGGGCACGCCCATCCTCTTCATCCACGAATTCGGCGGCAATCACATGAGCTGGGAGCCGCAGATGCGGTTCTTCGCCCGCCGTCACCGCTGCATCACCTACGCCGCGCGCGGCTATGCGCCTTCCGACATTCCGACCGACGTGGAGGCCTATTCGCAGGCCATCGCGGCGGATGATGCGGTGGCGGTGCTGGATGGCCTCGGCATCGAGAAGGCGCATATCGTCGGCCTCTCCATGGGCGGCTTCTGCACCGTCCATTTCGGCCTGCGCACGCCGGAGCGCGCGCTCTCGCTCACCGTCGCGGGGGCGGGATACGGCTGCGAGAAAGAGCATGAGGAATACTTCCGCGGCGTGTCGCTGGCCGTGGCGGAAAACTTCGAGAAGATCGGTGCGAAGGAATTCTCCAAGATCTACGCGCTGGGCGCGAGCCGCGTGCAGTTCGAGGTGAAGGACCCGCGCGGCTGGCGCGAATTCGCCGACCGCCTCGCCACCCATTCGGACATTGGCGCGGCCCTCACCATGCGCGGCGTGCAGGCGCGCCGCCCCTCCTTCTGGGATCTGGAAGAGGGGCTGAAGCAGATGATGGTGCCCACCCTCGTGATGGTGGGCGACGAGGACGACCACTGCCTCCAGCCGGGGATCTACCTCAAGAAGGTGATCCCCGCCTGCGGCCTCAGCGTCTTCCCCAAGGCCGGGCACACGCTGAACCTGGAGGAGCCGGCCCTGTTCAACGCCCAGCTCGCCGAGTTCATCGCGCAGGTGGAGGCCGGCAAGTGGCTGCCGCGCGATCCGCGCGCCATCCCCGGCCAGATCATGCGCACCGCGTGAGGCGATGATGAGCACGCCCGCCATCTCCCCCGACCGCCTCATGTCCCGCCTGATGCGGCTCGCCGAAATCGGCGCGCTGCCGCAGGGCGGGGTGGACCGGCAGGCGCTCACCGATGGCGAGATCGCGGCGTGGCGGCTCATCCTGACATGGGCTGAAGCGGAGGGGCTGGAGGCGGCGTGCGATGATGCCGGCAGCCTCTTCCTCACCTGGCCCGGCGCCGACCGTGCCCTGCCGCCGGTGCTCGCCGGCAGCCATATCGACACCCAGCCCACCGGCGGCAAATATGACGGTGCGGCCGGGGTGATGGCGGCGCTGGAGGCGGTGGTGGCGTTGAAGCGCGCGGGCGTGACGCCCCGCCGCGACCTCACCGTGGTCGCCTGGATGAACGAGGAGGGCTCCCGCTTCGCCCCCGGCATGATGGGCTCGGAAGCCTTCGCCGGCGTGCGCGCCCTCTCCGAGATCCGCGCCGTGACAGATGCGGAGGGCGTGAGCGTCGCAACCGCGCTCGATGCGTTGCATGCCGCCTTCCCGGACCTGCCGCGCCGACCGCTCGGCTTTCCCGTCGCCGCCTATCTGGAACTGCACATCGAGCAGGGGCCGGTGCTGGAGGCGCGGGAGAACGTGGTGGGTGTCGTCACCGGCATCCAGGGCAAGAAGACGTGGGAAGTCGTCGTCGAAGGCGCGCCCGGCCATGCCGGCACGCTGGCCATGGCGGAGCGCCGCGATGCGCTCGCCGCCTTCGCCCGCATGGCGCACCGGCTCTATCCGGAGGTCGGCGGTCACGACGAACAGGTCATGTTCACCATCGGCCGGCTCGTGATGGAGCCCAACGCCCCCTCCGTGGTGCCCGCCCGCGTCACCTTCCGGGTGGACCTGCGCCATCCCGACGGCGCGGCGCTGGACCTCTTGGGCGCCCGCTTCGAGGCCATCTGCGCGGAGGAGGCGGCACCCTGCGGCTTCACCCTCACCCGCCTCGTGGATGCGCCGCCCAACGGCTTTGACGCGGGCCTGATGGCGAAGATAGCGGCCGCCGCCGAGCGTCACGCCATTCCGGCCATGCCCATCCTCTCCGCCGCCGGGCACGATGCGCGCCACCTCGCCAAGGTGTGCCCCAGCGCCATGATCTTCATTCCCTGCCGCGATGGCGTGTCCCACGCCGAGCATGAATTCGCCGAGCCCGCCCACATCGCCGCCGGCACGCAGGTGCTGGCCGACGTGCTGGGCGAGCTGGCCCGCGAGGAGACCGCATCATGAGCCAGCCCGCCGCCGTGCTTCAGAAACCCGATATGGCCGACCTGCCGGCCCAGCATCCCGCCACGCCGAGAAGCCCGGCCGAGGCACGGGCGCGCTATTTCAATTCCGGCAACGCCTTCAACATCAAGCTGCCGCCGGTGCCGAGCCGCCTGTTCACGGACGAGCCGGCGCGCGCGCTGGCGGAGGGGACATCCACCGGCTTCATCCCCTGCGACCAGTCGGACGCGCTCACCTGCGGCTTCCCCGCCACCACGCCTCTGATGCTGGCGCGCTACGCCGTGGTAGAGGCCGGCGGGCGCTTCACGGCGGACCTGCGGGCGACCGGCTCCATCTGGTACGTGATCGCGGGACGGGGGCAGGTGGACTGCCTCGGCGAGAGCCTCTCCGTGGCTCCGGGCGACGCGTTCCTGCTGCCGGGCTCGCCGGTGCGCATCACGGCCGGGGCGGAAAAGCTGGTGCTGTGGGTGGTGTCCAACGAGCCGCAGCTCGCCTTGAACGGCGACCTGCCGCCGGACGAGGCACGCCGCCCGGTGGCGGTAGTGCATTATCCCGCCGCCGAGATCGCCCGGCAGATCGACATCATCTACGACCACGCCCAGAACGGCGAGACCTCGGGCATCGCCCTCATCTTCTCGTCCGAGCCGCAGGCGGCGGCGCGCAACATCCTGCCGAGCCTGACGCTCTCGCTGAACACGCTGCCGCCCGGCGAGCACCAGCGGGCGCACCGGCACAATTCGGCGGCCATCACCCTCGTGCTCCAGGGCGAAAACTGCCACTCCATGGTGGACGGCGCCCGCTGCCCGTGGTCGCAATGGGCGACCCTGGTGACGCCGCCCGGCGCCCCCCACTCGCACCACAATGAGGGCAACGCGCGGGCGCTGTTCCTCATCGTGCAGGACGGCGGGCTGCACTACCACGCCCGCACCATGGGCTTCAGCTTTCTGGAGTGAGATCAGGCGGCCGGGGCGGACTCGGCCACCTTGCCCGTCTCGGGCAGCAGCACGCGGGGGCGCAGCACATGAATGCGGCGCCGGCCGATGCGCGCGACGAGGCGGCGTTCCGCCTTGGGGCCTTGAGGGTGGCCACCGAGCCGGTCGTAGTATCGGCGGGAAATGAGCAGCCCCTGGCCCGGCACCGGCAGGCCGATGACGGCGAGGCGCGCGGCGGCCATGGCTTCGCCGATGCGCGGGCGCAGGCCGTAGCCGTCCACGGCGAGGCGGAAGGTGGCGGCGAGCCGGTCCGCCTGCCCGCGCCTTTGGGCGGTCTCAATGAAGGCCAGCACCTCGCGCGGCCAGCCTTCCTCCAGCATGGAGCCGTCGGTGAGGAAGAGGAGCCACGAGCCCCGGCCCTGCGCGGCGCCCTGCTTCAGCCGGAGGCCGATGTCCTGCGCGCCCTTGAAGAAGTTGCAGCCGGCGGCATCCGCGATGGTCGCGGTGCCATCGGTGGAGCCGGAATCCGCCAGTGTCACGTCGCTGAGCACGCCCGCCGTCACGCCCTGGACGAGCGCGGACAGGACCGGCACGAGCCGGCGCTCGGAATTGTGCGTTGCGATAATGGCGGACAGCACGGGAAACGTTCTCACGGGGAGTTTCCAGCTATACCGCTACCGGCGAGCGGCGTCGATGCCGCAATGCAACATTCCTGACGTATGCGTCAACGCACCCCGGCGGCGCCCTACTTGGGGCAGGGCACTTCCTTGTACACCGCATCGGCGAACTGCTTCACCCCTACGTTGATGCGCAGCGGCGAGGTCCACGTCTGGTAGGTGACGATGCCGCGGGTCATGGAGATGACCTTGTAATTTTCGATGCCCTTCGTCTTGTAGCACTTGCCGGGCTGAATATCCTCTTCCTTCAAGGGCATGGCTGAAATCCACTGGCTATGGCAATGCCGCCAGTATGGGTTCGCCGGGGTGCCAAATCAAGAACGGCCGCGCCCGAGGTTGGGGCGGGACGGCCCCATCCGCCGTCATCGCCCGGCTGGTCCGGGCGATCCACGGTGTGGCCGGGCCGGGACCTCGGCCCATGAAGCCCTCTTTCGGCCCGGTGGATGCCCCGGACGCGCCGGGGCATGACGGCGCGTTCGGAGGAAACCGCCTCAGTGTCCGCTGCCGGCTCCCGCCTCCGGTGCCGGCGGCGCCGTAACCTTCGGCCGGGCACCGGGGCGCAGCTTCTCGCGCAGGCCCTGGAACAGCACGTAGAGCGGCGGGATGACGAAGATGCCAAGGAAGGAGGCGGCGATCATGCCGCCGAACACCGGCGTGCCCACGTTCTGCCGCGCCATCTGCGCCGCGCCGGTGGCAACCACCAGCGGGTAGAGGCCGAGGATGAAGGCGAGCGACGTCATCATCACCGGCCGGAACCGGAGCCGCGAGCCCTCGGTGGCGGCCTGGAGCAGGTCCTCCCCATGCTCGCGCCGCTCCTTGGCGAACTCGACGATGAGGATGCCGTTCTTCGCCGCGAGGCCGATGAGCACGATCATGCCGATCTGCCCGTAGAGGTCGAGGGTGAGTTGCCCGATGACGATGGCCGCATAGGCGCCGAGCATGCCCACCGTGACGGAGAGCAGCACCGGCACCGGGATGGACCAGCTTTCATAGAGCGCCACCAGGAACAGGAAGGCGAACAGCACGGCGAAGGCGAGGATGGTGCCCGTCTTGCCCTCCGCCCGTTTCTCCTGGAACGAGGTGTCGGTCCACGCGCCGGAGAAGCCCTGCGGCAGGGTCTTCGCTGCCACCGCATCCATGGCGGCGAGGGCCTGTCCGGAGGAGACGCCGGGGGCCGGCGTGCCCTGCACGGTCACCGCGCGCTTGTTGTTGTAGCGGATGAGCGCCGGCGGGCCGACCTCCACCCGCACCTCCACGATGGACCGGAGCGGGATCATCTCGCCTTTGTTGTTGCGGACATGGATGCGGTAGATGTCCTCCACGTCCTTGCGGTCCTCGCCCTCCGCCTGCACCTGCACCTGCCAGGTGCGGCCGTAGAGGTTCATGTCGTTCACATAGAGCCCGCCGAGCGAGGTCTGGAGCGCGGTGAACACGCTGTCGAGCGGCACGCCCAGCACCTGCGCCTTGTCGCGGTCGATGTCGAGCTGGAGCGAGGGGTTGGTGGCGGAATAGGTGGAGAACACGCGGGTGAGCTGCGGGTCCTGGTTGGCGGCAATCAGCAGGCCGCGCAGCACCTGCGCCAGCACCTTGGGATCGCCCGCGCGCAGATCCTGCAGCACGAAGGAGAAGCCGCCGCCGGTGCCGAGGCCGACGATGGGCGGCGGGCCCAGCGGCACCACCGTTCCGCCGGGGATCATGCGCATCTTCGCCCCGAGGCGCGCGAGCACCGCGTTGGCGCTCTCGTCCTTGCCCTTGCGCTCCTCGAACGGCTTCATGGTGACGACGATGAAGGCGGCGTTGGGCTGGGAGTAATTGTCGATGAAGTTGAGGCCGATGACGGAGGTGTAGTCCTCCACCGTGTGCTCTTCCTTGAGAATCGCCTCGGCCTTGCGGATCACCTCCGTGGTGCGCCCCACCGAGGCGCCGCCGGGCAGCTGCACGACGACGAAGAAGGCGCCCTGGTCGTCCTCGGGGAGGAAGCCCGTGGGGGTGAGCTTCGACAGAGCGAAGATGCCGCCCGAGGCCACGAACACGCAGACGAGCCCGATGAGCGAGAAGCGCACGAGCCGCGCCACCACCGCGCCGTAGGTGTCGCGCACCTTGTCGATGCCACGCATGACGTAGCCGATCGGCCCCTTCTTTGGCCCGTGGGAGGGCTTCAGCAGGATGCCGCACAGCGCCGGCGAGAGGGTGAGCGCGTTGATGGCCGAGAGGAACATGGCCACCGCCACCGTGATGGCGAACTGACGGAACAGTTCGCCCGAGATGCCGGGGATGAAGGCCACCGGCACGAACACGGAGAGCAGCACCAAGGTGATGGCGATGATGGGGGCGGTGATCTCCGCCATGGCCTTCTTGGTGGCGTCGGCGGGGGAGAGCTCGGGATGCTCCTCCATCACGCGCTCGACGTTCTCCACCACCACGATGGCGTCGTCCACCACGATGCCGATGGCCAGCACGATGGCGAGCAGCGACACGGTGTTGGCCGAATAGCCGATGGCGTTCAGCACGATGAAGGTGCCAATCAGGCTCACCGGCACCGCCAGCGTCGGGATGAGGGTGGCGCGGAACGAGCCGAGGAAGAGGTAGACCACCAGCACCACGAGGATGAAGGCCTCGATGAGCGTCTTCTGCACCTCGTGGATGGTGTCGGTGACGAACACGGTGGGGTCGTAGGTGACCTTCCAGGCGAGATCGTCCGGGAAGGCCTTGGCCAGTTCGTCCATGCGGTCGCGGATGGCGCCGATGGTGGTGATGGCGTTGGCGCCGGGCGACTGATAGAGCGCCAGCACCGCCGAGGGGCCACCGTTGAACAGGGTCTCGCGGTCGAGGTTCGAGGCGCCAAGCTCGAGGCGCGCCACGTCGCCGAGGCGCAGCACCGAGCCGTCGTCATTGGTGCGCAGGACGATGTTCTCGAATTCCGCGATGCTGGAGAGCCGGCCCTTGGTGCGCAGGTTCAGCTGCAATTGCTGGTCGTCCGCCACCGGCCGCGCGCCGAGGCGGCCCACGGCGGCCTGGATGTTCTGCGAGCGGATGGCGTTCACCACGTCCTCGGCGGTGAGGCCGAGGCCGGTGAGGCGGTCGGTCTTCACCCAGGCGCGCATGGCATAGTCCTGCGGACCCCACAGGGCCGCGTCGCCGACGCCGGGGATGGACTTCAACTCGTCGAGGATGTTGATGGTGACGTAATTGGAGATGTAGAGCGGATCCCAGGTCTTCTTGGGCGAATAGATCGCCAGCACGCCGAGCAGCGCGGACGATTTCTTCTTCACCGTCACGCCCTGGCGCTTCACGTCCTCCGGCAGCTTGGAGAGCGCGACCTGCACGCGGTTGTTCATGTTGACGGTGTTGATGTCCGGGTCGGTGCCCAGCTCGAAGGAGCCGGTCAGCGTGTAGGACCCGTCGTCGCCGGACACGCTCTTCATGTAGATGAGCTTGTCCACGCCCACCACCTGCGCCTCGATGGGCTGGGCGACGGTGGAATCCACCACCTCGGCGGAGGCGCCGGGATAGAAGGTGGTCACCGACACCTGCGGCGGGATGATGTCGGGATATTGCGACACGGGGATCGCGAAGAGGGAGAGCAGGCCGGCGATCACCGTGACGATGGCGATGACGATGGCGAGCCGCGGGCGGTCGACGAAGACGGAGGAGAACATGGGCTCAGCCCTTCAGGCCGACGACGGGGGTCGCGCGCACGGGGGCGCCGGGGCGTAGCGCCTCGAAGCCGTCCACGATCACCGGCTCGCCGGCCTTGATGCCCTCCACGATGATGTTGCTGCCGACGTTGCCGCCCGGCTTCACGCGCCGCACCACCGCCTTGCCGTCCTCCACCACGAAGACATAGACGCCGGCCTGATCGGCGATGAGCGCCGCCTGCGGGATGACGATGCGCTCCTCCGGCTTGCCGGACTTCAGCTCCACCCGCACCAGTTGGCCGTCCACCAACTGGCCCTTGGGGTTGGGCACGTCGGCGCGCATCACCACGGTGTCCGTGGTGCGGCTCACCGAGACGTCGATGAAGTTGATGCGCCCCACCTCGCCATAGAAGGTGCCATCGGGAAACTTGATGCGCACCTCCACGTTGGAGAGGTCCACCTTGCCCTCGTCCTTCTGCGCTTCCTGATAGTCGCGCTGGCTCACCGGGAAGGTGACGTACATGGGGTTCTGGCTCACCACCGTGGCGAGCGGGCCGCTGTCCGGGCCGATGATGTGGCCGCGCGTGAAGGCGGTGCGGCCGATGCGGCCGGTGATGGGGGAGACGATGTCGGTGTAGCCGAGATTGAGCTTCGCCGTGTTCAGCGCCGCCTCGGCGGTGAGCAGCGCGCCCTTGGCGCTTTCCTCGTTGGCGATCGCCTGGTCGCGGGCAACCGCCGTGCCGGCATTCTTGGCGAGCAGTTCCTCGGCGCGCTCGCGCTGGATCTTGGCCAGGGTCAACGCCGCCTTGGCCCGCTCCACGTCGCCTTCCGCCTGCTGCACGTCGGCCTGGAAGGGCGGCTTCTCGATGCGGTAGAGGGGCTGGCCCTCCTTCACCGTCTCGCCGTCCTTGAACAGGACGGCCTCCAGCATGGCCTTCACCCGGGCGCGGATGTCCACCCGCTCGGGCGCCTCCACGCGGCCGACGAATTCCATGGCGTCGGCGACGGGCTTCAGCTCGGCGGCGACCACGCCCACGGGGATTGGTCCTTGCTGGGCGTGGGCGGGAAGCGCGCCCATGAGCGTGGCGCCGAGCAGCACGGCGGCGCCCCACCGCGCGGGACGAACGGATTTCGAACGCGCCGGCGCCCGGCGAACGATGATGCCCATGGCTTTCCCCAGATCGGCCGGACGATGCCGTTCAGGCGACGTGCCGGACCCCGCAACCTTGCCGCAGCGCCGTCTCACACCCCTGCAGCGCCGCGCTTGCGCGCACAGTAGCACCATGGGCGGGGCCGGCAATGAACCTGTCTCGTCCCTGCGCTTGGCACAGGGGGCGCGCCGGGCCAATTGCCATTTGACGCCAGCCGGCGGTTCTCGCCGCTCGTCTCAGGCCACGTTGAGCGGGAAAGGCACCACCTGCGCGCCCGTCTGTGCGTGCGTCTGTGCGTGCGTCTCCAGCGCGGCATCCGCCGCCAGCACCGCGCGCACCTCGTCCACCACCGAGGCAGCCTCTGGGGCGATGTCCATGTTGGCGGTGAGCCGGTCGAGCATGGCGAGGAGGCGCGAGCGCTCCTGCGGCGTCTTCAGCAGCGCCGGCAGGGTGGCGATGGCCGCCGCCTCGTTGCGGTCCACGATGATGGACTGGCGGCGGATGATGGCCTGCGCCACATCGGACGGCAAAGCGAGCAGCCCCAGCTCGTAGCCCACCAGCTCGCGGATCTGCTTCAGGGTGGAAAGCCGGCGCTCGTTGCCGCCGCGCTTGAAGCCGATGAGCGCCACGCGCACGCCGGCATCGGTGAAGCCGCCTTCTCTTATGGCGGCGAGCGCGGCCGCGACCTCGGCCGGCGGCTGCTCGACCAGCGCTGCGGCGGTGGCCGGCGCGGTGAGGTCCGGGTCCAGCATGGCGGCGGTGCCGTAGAGGCGGAAGAACTCGGTCTCCACCGTCGCGTCGCGCAGGCGGCGATAGAGGTCCCACCCGGCGGTGATGGCGGTGGCGGCGAAATGTTCTCCGGCCACATGCACGCCCTTGTCGTCGCGCGGGGTGCGCTGGCTGCGGGCGAAATCGGCCAGCGGCGCCATCGCCTTGAGCCATGGATTGAGATCGGACAGGCCCCAGCGCACCGCGCGCAGCGGATGCACCGCGCGCACGAGGCGGCCCATCTCCGGCGTCACCACGGCGGCGAGCGCGGGATGGACAAAGGTCTCGTAAAGCCGCGAATTGGTCTGCGAGACGTTGGCCACCACCTCGAACGGGATCTCGTCCTTGCGGTTATACTTCTGCAGCACCGCGAGATCCTCCACCCGGCGCTCGGTGAGGGTCACGTCATACTTCACCTCGGGGCCGGACCGGTCCTCCTCGATCTTCATGCCGTAGAGGCCGGGCGGCAGCGCCTCTACATAATCGAGAAGGTCCACGATCTGCGCATGCTCGCGCCGGGCGATGGCGCCAGAGACGAAGATGCCGAGATGGCCCACGCTCTCATGCATGAGGCCGACGATGACCTGCCCGGCATCCTTCAGCGCCTGCGTGGTGGGGTAGAGGTCCGCCACCCAGTTGATGGCCTGCTGGGGCGGGGTGATGTTGTCGCCCAGCGAGGCGAAGACGATGATGGGCGAGCGCACGGCCTTCAGATCGAAACTCTTGCCCGGCGCCCATTCCGCCTTGCCGGCGGCGAGCCGGTTGCCGACGAAGAGGTTCTCGACGATCCAGCGGATCTCTTCCCGGTTCATCAGGAAGTAGCCGCCCCACCAGCGCTCGAATTCGAGAAAGCGCGGTGGCTCGGTGTCGATTTTCGAGTAGAGCGAATAGTATTTGGTGAAATACGTATTCGCGGGGTTGAGATACTCGAAATTGTCCACCAGATAGGCGCCGTCGAAGACGCCGCCGCCGAGGTCCGCCGCGAGCGAGGCGGTCCAGGCCCCGCCGAGCACGCCGCCGGCATAGCGCATGGGGTTCTCGGCATCATTGCCGGCCCAGTAGGACATGGGCGCGCCGTTCACCACGATGGGCCCCACATTGTCCGGGTCCAGCGCGGCGACCAGCATGGCCGCCCAGCCGCCCTGGCAATTGCCCATCACCACCGGCCGCTCGCGGGTGGGATGGCGCTCGCGCACGAGGCGCACGAACTCGGATTCCGCCAGCGACACGTCCGCCAGCGTCTGCCCCGGCACCGGCTCGGGGAAGAAGATGACCATGTAGACCGCATGGCCCGCCTTCAGCGCGAAGCCGACTTCCGACTCCTTCTTGAACCCGCCGATGCCCGGCCCGTGGCCGGCGCGCGGATCGATGATGAGGAAGGCGCGCTTCTCGGGATCGACCGTCACGCCGTCCGGCGGCAGGATGCGCACGAGAGCGTAATTGCAGGGCCGCGCGAAGGTGCGGGCATCCGCCACCATCTCATGGTCGAAGGCGAGCAGCGGCGGCTTGCCGGCCTTCTCGTGCGCGATCCAGTTGTTGCCACGCTGGCGCATGGTGTCCCAGAAGATCAGCGAGCGCTGGGCCGCGTCGAAAGCGTAGGAGACGCTGTCCCGCCACGCCTCGGCCGGGGTCTGCGGGCGGCCCGCCCCGGCGAAGGCGGAGGCCGCATCACGCATGGCCGCGCCATAGGCCGAGACCGCCTCGCCGATGCGCAGGCGGTAGATTTCCGCCACCCGGCCGTAGACCTTCATCATGTCCATGGGATGCATGGGAGCCTCCTCAGGCCGAAGTCGTGTCGGCAGCCGTATGCGACAGCACCTGCCGCATCTCGCGCACGATGGTCCATTCCTCGTCGGTGGGGATCACATAGGCCTGCGGGCCGCTACCCCGCGTGATGCGGGTGGCGCCGGCGCGGTTGGCCTCGGCGTCCAGCTCGAAGCCGGCCCAGGCGGCGGCGCGGAGCACCTCGGCGCGGGTCTCGGCATCGTTCTCGCCGATGCCGGCGGTGAAGACGAGGGCATCGATGCCGCCCAGCGCCGCCACCAGCGAGCCGAACTCGCGGTTGATGCGGTAGACGAACAGGTCGATGGCCCGCCGCGCCCCCGCATCCGTCTCGCAGCGCTCGCGCAGCACGCGCATGTCGTTGGAGAGGCCGGAGACGCCGATGAGCCCGCACTTGGTATAGAGGAAGTGCTCCGCCTCCTCCGCGCTCATGCCCATCTCGCGCTGGAGATAGAAGACGACGCCGGGATCGATGCTGCCGCTGCGCGTGCCCATCACCAGCCCGTCGAGGGCCGAGAAGCCCATGGTGGTGGCAATCGAGCGCGACGCCTCATAGGCGCACAGGCTTGCCCCGTTGCCGAGATGCGCCGCCACCACCCGCCCCTTGGCGAGGCGCGGGTCCACCTTGGGGAACTGGGTGGCGAGAAAAGCGTAGGACAGGCCGTGGAAGCCGTAGCGCTTCACCCCCGCATCGGTCATCGACTGGGGAATGGCGAACATCTGCGCCAGTTCCGGCTGGGTGCGGTGGAAGGCTGTGTCGAAGGCCGCCACCTGCGGCAGGCCGGGCACGCGGCGGGCGATGATGCGGATGGGTTCCAGGCTCTTCGGCTGGTGCAGGGGCGCGAGCGGGGAGAGGGTGTCCAGCTCGTTGATGATGGCGGGCGTCAGCTCCACCGCATGGGTATAATGCGGGCCGCCATGCACCACGCGGTGGCCCACGGCGGCGAGCTGGTGGCCGCCCCGGTGGGCGCCGAGCCAGTCGGAGAGGTAGGCCAACGCCTCCTCGAAGCCGAACGCGGTCTGTCCGGCCCAGTGCTCTTCCCCGACGGTCGCGCCCTCGTGATCCTTGACCTTGAAGTGCGGGTCAGTGCCCAGCCCCTCGAACAGGCCGCGATAGATGCGGTTGGGCACGTCCGCGCCATCGTCCAGAAACACCTGGAACTTGAGGCTGGAGGAGCCGGCGTTGAGGACGAGTTGCACCTTTGCCATGGGTTCAGCCCTCCAGCGCCTTGGCCGCCGCCCGCGCGGAGGCCTGTTGCGCGGCGGCGAGCAGCGCGGCCACGGCGCAGGAGGCGAGGCGGGTCGTCGCCGAATCCGCCCGGCTGGTGAGGATGATGGGCACCCGCGCCCCCACCACGATGCCCGCCGCATCGGCGCCGGCGAGGAAGGAGAGGCTTTTCGCCAGCATGTTGCCGGCTTCGAGGTCCGGCACCACCAGCACGTTGGCCCGCCCCGCCACGGGGGAAGAGATGTGCTTGATGGCCGCCGAGCCGAGGTCGATGGCATTGTCCAGCGCCAGCGGCCCGTCCACGATGCCGCCGGTGATCTGGCCGCGATCGGCCATCTTGCAGAGGGCCGCCGCCTCGATGGTGGAGGGCACGGCGGGGTTCACCGTCTCCATGGCGGAGAGGATGGCCACCCGCACCTCCGGGAAGGAGAGCGCGTGCGCCAGCTCGATGGCGTTCTGCACGATGTGCGCCTTGTCCTCCAGCGAGGGGGCGATGTTGATGGCGGCGTCTGTGATGATGAGCGCGTCCGGATGGCTCGGCACGTCCATGATGAAGCAGTGGCTGATGCGCCGCGCCGTGCGCAGGCCGGTGTCGCGGGCGACCACGGCGCCCATCAGCTCGTCGGTGTGCAGGCTGCCCTTCATGAGGGCGTCGGCCTCGCCACAGCGTACCAGCGCCACCGCCTTCTCGGCCGCCTCGTGGCTGTGGGCGGCGGGCACCTGACGCACGCCGGACAGGTCGAGCCCGCCGCCGGCCGCCGCCGCCGCGATCTTGGCCGGGGGGCCGACGAGGATGGGCTCGATCAGCCCGAGGCCGGCAGCCTCCAGCGCCGCGCGCAGGGAAACGTCGTCGCACGGATGGGCGACCGCCACCCGGAGCTTCGGCAGCGCCTGCGCCGCCGCGATGAGGCGATCGTATTTGGCATGGCGCGTTTGCTGGGCGTCCTGAGCCGCCGCCGCGGCCAAATGAGCGGTCATGTGCGCTCTCCCTCGTGCCGCCGTCCGGGCCGGCCAGGGGGCAGGGCCTCCGCACGGATGCTCGCCCCAAGCTGTCGGCCGGCAGCGTCTCCCCTTCCATGATGCAGATCAAGGGGCGCGTGCGCGGGGCGCGAGATGGTGTCCGGGTGCGGGACGGTCAGAAAAATCCGGCCGGGCGCCTGCGGGGAAGCGGCGGCCCGGCCGGCGCTTCCCGGGAGGTCTCGGTTCAGCGCGACGCCATGGTCCACGGACCGGGTCCGCGCCGCATCCCCAAAATGGAGGAGGACGTTACGGCGCCTCACGGCTCGAAGGCGAACACCTTCTTCCAGTCGTCCTTCATGGAGATGACGAACCAGCCGCGCGCCTTGGCCTCGTCATAGAGCTTCTGCGTGAAGGTGCCGACCTCGGAGTTGGGCAGGCCCTGCGCCGGACCATAGGCGAATTCGCGCTTGCCGTCGTCGTGCAGCACGAGGGCAGCGAAGCGCGCGCCCTTGCCGGCCTTGGTATATTCCAGCATCTGCCGGTCGCCTGTGGAATTGCCGAAGGCGGCAATGGGGCGCTTGCCGATGACGAGATGGATGCCCTCCGGCTTGCCGCCGTACACGTCCTCGAACAGAACGGCCGGTTCCAGCCGCAGCACCGGGCGGCCGGAGGCATCGTAGCCGAAGCGCACCGCGGCCGGCGTGCCCACCACCTGCTCGGGCGGGATGCCATAGAGCTTCTCGGCAAAGGCGCGCACGAAATCCTGTCCGCCGCCGGTGACGATATAGGTGCGGAAGCCGTTGGCGCGCAGCAGCTGCAACACCTCCTGCATGGGTTGGTAGGTGAGCTCGGTGTGCGGGCGGTTGAGCACCGGATTGCGGGCGGTGGCCATCCAGTCCTGCACGGCGGTGCGAAGCTCCTCCACCGTGAGAGATTCCAGCGTCAGCATGATGATCTTCATGAAATCGCCGGAGGAGAGCTTGCCCAGGGCTTCCTCACTGGCCTTCTCGTCACCGGAAATGGCGGTGCGGAACGGTTCTTCGGTGTTCAGGGCCGGATTGGCCTTCGCCATCGCGCGCACGCGGGCGGCGGCGAAGGCGACCTCCGTATAGACCGGCTGTTCCACCCACAGCGTGCCGTCCTGATCGAACGTGGCGATGCGGTCGGCGGGGGCGACGAAGTCCGGTCCGCCGGGGGTGGTGACGGCCTTCACGAAATCGAGGATGCCGGTCTTGGTCGCCCCGGCGTTCCAGGAGGGGAGGGGGTCGGCCACCTGCGCGAGGGCGGGGGTGGAGAGCACCGCGCCGAACAGGCCGGCGGCGAGGAGAAGGGCGCTGGCAAGCGGCCGCAGGCCGGCGGAAAATCTCAACGACACCATGGATCAAGCCCCCCGCGCCCTGTCGCGCCGCCCCGCATGTTGCCCGATTCTGCGACGCCTGCGCGACGGCTTCAAGCCGGGATCGTCGCCGCATGGACTCCCTCTCCCCTTGCGGGAGAGGGCCGGGGTGAGGGGTGGTTCTCTCCCCCTTCACCAGAACCGGGATGGCGGAGCCAGCCCCCTCACCCCCGCCCCCTCTCCCGCAAGGGGAGAGGGGAGTCCGGTCCCCGCACAGCGAATAACTGACGTTCCGCAAACGTCCCTCTTGGCGAGCGGCTCGGGTTGCGCATAGATGGCGGTGCGGGGTCGGGCTGCGTCGTTCCGGAACGGGGATGACGGGCACCGGTCGGTCATTTCTCGTGAGGGGGCCGGTCGAACGATCTGCGGGCAGGAGCCGCTCTCCGGAGCTGTCCCGCCGCATCGCACGCCTCGCCTCCCGCAACGGTGCTGCGCACCGAGGGAGCGGTCCATGGACCTTCGCCGTCGTCTCCTCAATATCAGCCGCAACCGCGCCCCTTTGCCCACGCGCTTCGGCCTCGCATTCGCGCTCATGGCGAGCGTGCTCACGGCCGGCGCGGTTCCCGGCACGCCCGCCTTCGCCCAGCAGGCGCGCCCGCAAACCCCCGCCGCGCAGCCCGCGCCCGCGCAGCCGGCCACCCCGCTGCCGCCCCGCGCGGCGAGCCAGAAGACGTTCCAGCGGCAGGACCTGATCACCGGCGCCCGGCGCTACGAGCGCCTGCTGCGCCGCGAGGCGACCGCCCCCACCGGCCCCATCGACAAGGCGCGGCGCGACGCGGCGCAGGCTTTCCAGCGCAACGATGCCCGCGCCGCGGCCGAGCTTTATGCCGGCCTCGCGCTGGTGCAGGCGCAGGACCCCGCCATCTGGATGCGCCTCGCCCGCTCGCTCGCCGCCATCAAGCCCACGGACGACGAGGACGCCTCCACCTTCATCGACAATGCGCTGGCCGCCGCCTTCATCGCCTACCGCCGCGCCGCGACGCGGGTGGAGGAGGGGGAGGCGCTTTCCTTCATCGGCCATGTCTATGCGGACCGGCGCCTGTGGCAGCCGGCCATCGACACCATGAAGCTGGCCCTCGACCTGCGCGACACCCCCGCCGACCGCGCGTTCTACGACAAGCTGAAGGACGAGCACGGCTTCCGGCTGGTGGATTATTCGGTGGAATCCGACGCGGTGACGCCCCGCGCCTGCGTACAGTTCTCCGAGGACATTGCCCCCGGCACCGATTTCGCCGCCTTCGTGCAGGTGGGCGGAATGGACAAGCCCGCCATCACCGGCGAGGCGCGGCAGATCTGCGTGGAAGGCCTCAAGCACGGCTCGCGCTACACCATCGCGGTGCGGCCGGGCGTGCCCTCGGCCAATGGCGAGAAGCTGAAGAAGGCGACCGAGCTTTCCATCTATGTGCGCGACCGCCAGCCCTCCGCCCATTTCTCCGGCCGCAACTATGTGCTGCCGCGCACGGGCCAGAAGGGCATCCCCGTCACCTCGGTGAACACGCGGGAACTGAAGATCAAGGTGCTGCGCATCGGCGACCGGGGCCTCGTGCCCACCGCCATCCAGGGCGAGTTCCGCCAGGGCCTCGACGGCTATGTGCGCGAGCGGCTCGCCGAGGGTGCGGCCATCGAGGTGTTCTCCGGTACGCTGGAGGTGGACGGCGCGCTGAATGCCGACGTGGTCACCGCCATCCCGGTCAACGAGGCGGTGGGCAAGCTGGAAGCCGGCGTCTACGCCATGACCGCCGAGCCGCGCGAGACCTCGGGCGAGGACGATTACGGCAGTCTCGCCACCCAATGGTTCATCGTCTCCGACCTCGGCATGACCGCGCTTGCGGGGCCGGATGGCGTCCACGTTCTGGTGCGCTCGCTCGGCGGTGCCGAGCCGGTGGCCGGGGCGGACGTGACTCTGGTGGCCCGCTCCAATGAGGTGCTGGGCACCGCGAAGACCGACGCCAGCGGCTATGCCCGCTTCGATGCCGGCCTCTCGCGCGGCCCCGCCGGCATGGGGCCGGAGGTGGTGACGGCGCGCGCCGCCAATGGCGACTACGCCTTCCTCTCCATGAAGGAGAACGCCTTCGACCTCACCGATCGGGGCGTCTCCGGCCGCGAGGCGCCCGGCGCGCTGGATGCCTTCCTCGCCACCGAGCGCGGCGTCTACCGCTCCGGCGAGACGGTACATCTCACTGTCCTTTTGCGCGACGCGACGGGCAATGCGGCGCCCAACGTACCGCTGACCGTGCAACTGGTGCGGCCGGATGGCGTCGCCGACCGGCGGGTGGTGGTGCAGGACCAGGGCGCGGGCGGGCGCACCCTCGACCTGCCAATCCTCAAGGGTGCCATGACCGGCACCTGGCGGTTGAAGGCGCTCACCGATCTCAAGGCCCCGGCCATCGGCGAGGTGACGTTCCTCGTGGAGGATTACGTCCCCGACCGGGTGGAGTTCGACCTCACCGCCCGCGCACCGCGCCTGCCGCGCGACAAGGCGGTGGAGGTGCTGGTGGATGGGCGCTTCCTGTTCGGCGCCCCCGCCTCCGGCCTCGACGTGGAGGCGGAGACCGAATTGCGCGCCGCCGCCAACCGCCCGGGCTTCGCCGGCTATGCCTTCGGCAATGCGCAGGACGAGGTTCTGGCCGAGCGCCAGCCCACCGCCGACGCCCCCGTCACCGACGCCCGCGGCCGCGCCACGCTCCGCCTGCTGGCCGGCGACCTGCCGAAGACCGCCCGTCCGCTGGAGATGGAGGCCTTCGTGCGCCTCGTGGAGGCCGGCGGCCGCGCCGTCCAGCGCACCATCGTGCTCCCGCTCGCCCCGGCCGGCAGCCAGATCGGCGTGAAACCGCTCTTCGCCGATCGTGTCCGCGAGGGCGAGACGGCCAATTTCGACGTGGTGGTGGCCGGCGTGGACGACAAGCTCCTCGCCTCGCCGGGATTGACGTGGAAGCTCTCGCGCATCGAGACGCGCTACCAGTGGTACCGCGTGAGCGGCTCGTGGGATTATGAGCCGGTGAAGACCGTGACCCGCATGGGCGAGGGCACCATCGCCACCACCGCCGACGGGCCGGCGCGCCTCTCCGTGCCCACCCAGTACGGCCGCTACCGCCTCGACCTCTCGGGCGACGGCCTGCCGCTCACCTCCCTCACCTTCGAGGCCGGATTCGGCGGCGACGGCAATGCCGATACGCCGGACCGCCTCGAACTCACCCTCGACAGGGAGGCCTACGCCGCCGGCGACACGCTGGAAGCGACCGTCACCGCCCGCACGGCCGGCACCGCGACCGTGATGGTGGTGAATGACGGCGTGCGCGCGCAGCAGGTGCTGCAGGTGCAGCCGGGCGCCGCCAAGGTCAGCTTCAAGGTGGATGGAAATTGGGGGCCGGGGGCCTATGTGGTCGCCTTCCTCCACCGCCCGCTGGATGTTCAGGCGAGCCGCATGCCCGGCCGCGCCATGGGCCTCTCGTGGTTCTCGGTGGACAAGGCGGCGCGCACCCTGAAGGTGGAGCTGTCCCCGCCCGCCGAGATGCGCCCCAACACGACCCTCGCCATCCCGGTGAAGCTGTCGAACCTCCCCGCCGGCGAGAAGGCGTTCGTGACGGTGGCGGCGGTGGATGTGGGCATCCTCAACCTCACCGGCTACAAGCCGCCCGCGCCGGATAACGTCGTCTTCGGCCAGCGCCGGCTCGCCGCCGACATCCGCGATTTCTACGGCGCGCTCATCGACGGCATGCAGGGCGCCGCCGGCCGGCTGCGCTCCGGCGGCGACGGCGGCGAGGCGGCCATGATGGCGAGCCCGCCGCAGGGCCCGCCCGTGGCGCTGTTCTCCGGCCTCGTGGAAGTGGGGGCGGACGGCACCGCCACCGTCTCCTTCCCCGTGCCCGCCTTCGACGGCACGCTCCGGGTGATGGCCATCGCCTGGAGCCAGAACCGCCTCGGCCATGCTTCGGCCGACGTGGTGGTGCGCGACAAGGTGGTGATGCTCGCCACTTTGCCGCGCTTCCTCGCCTCCGGCGACCGCTCCAGCTTCAACCTGGACCTGACCAATGTGGAAGGCCCGGCGGGCGAGTACCGGCTGGAGGTGACCGCCACCGGCGCCGCCGCCGTCACCGGCGCCGTGCCGGCCATCACGCTGGCCCAGAAGCAGCGCCAGTCGGTGCGGCTCGCGCTGGAGGGCCGGGGCGTCGGCCCCGCCACCCTCACGGCACGGCTGACGGGGCAGGGCATCGACATCACCCGCTCCTTCCAGATGCAGGTGCGCCCGGCCTATCCGGACATCGAGCGGCGCACGGTGCGCAACCTCGCCCCCGGCGAGAGCATCAGCGTGTCGCGCGATCTCCTCGCCGACCTGCTGCCGGGCACCGGCAGCGTGGCGGTGAGCGTGTCGCCCTCCAGTGCCATCGACGTGCCGGCGCTGTTGGCGGCCCTCGACCGCTACCCCTATGGCTGCACCGAGCAGGTGACGAGCCGCGCCCTGCCGCTGCTCTCCTACAACGAGCTGTCCGTTCTCGTGGGCCGGGCGGCCGATCCCGAGGCCGACCAGCGCATCCGCGACGCCATCGTCCGCGTGTTCTCGCGGCAGGGGTCGGACGGATCGTTCGGCCTGTGGTCGGCGGGGGGCAGCGATACGTGGCTGGACGCCTATGTGGTGGATTTCCTCACCCGCGCGAAGGAGAAGGGCTTCGCAATTCCCGATCAGGCCTTCTCGCTGGCCCTCGACCGGCTGCGCAACACGGTGAACCTCGCGGGCGCCGACATGCGCTCCGCCAGCGAGGGCCTCGCCTATGCCCTCTATGTGCTCGCCCGCAACGGCCGGGCGCCCTTGGGCGACCTGCGCTACCTCGCCGACACGCGGTTGAAGGACCTTTCCTCGCCCCTCGCCCGCGGGCAGGTGGGCGCGGCCCTCGCGCTGCTGGGCGACCGCACCCGCGCGGAACGGGCCTTCAACGTGGCGCTGGAGGGCATCCCCGCCAGCGCCACCGCGCCGGAGATCGGCCGCGCCGATTTCGGATCGGTGCTGCGCGATGCCGCCGCCCTCACCGTGCTCGCCCGCGAGGCGGGGCTGGACAAGGTCGCCGCCGTGGCGCTCGCCCGCGTGGATGCGGCCCGCGTGCGCACGGAGCGGACTTCGACGCAGGAAAATGCGTGGATGCTGCTCGCCGCCCGCACGCTTGCCGCCAGCGCCGCCAACATGACGCTGGAGGTGGACGGCGGGCTCAACCGCGGCCCCTTCGGCAGCAAGCTCTCGCGGGCCGATCTGGAGCGCGGCCCGCTCACGGTGCGCAATGCGGGCACCGAAGCGGTGAAGGTGGTGGTGGGCGTCAACGGCGCCCCCGTGGCGCCCGAGCCTGCCATCTCCAAGGGCTTCACGCTGGACCGCAAGTATTTCACCCTCGACGGCAAGCCCGCCGACCCGACGAAGGCGGTGCAGAACCAGCGCTTCGCGGTGGTGCTCACCTTCTCGGAGGAGAAGAGCGCGCTCGCCGACGTGCTGCTGGTGGACTACCTGCCGGCGGGCTTCGAGATCGAGAACCCCAACCTCATCAAGGGCGGCGACGGCGGCTTCACCTGGCTCGACGAGACCAGCGAGGCCGGCCATGTGGAGTTCCGCGACGACCGCTTCGTCGCCTCGGTGACGCGGGAGGAGGGCGATGAGCCCTTCGTCGTCGCCTATACGGTGCGGGCCGTCTCGCCCGGCCGCTATGCCCATCCGCCGGCCATGGTGGAGGACATGTACCGCCCCGACCGCTTCGCCCGCACGGCGGCCGGCAGCATGGAGGTCGCGCCCGCGCGATGAGCGGCCCCGACGCGATCGGTGACCAACGCCCCGCTCCCCCGCGCCGCTGGCGCTGGATGGCGGGCGCGGCGGGGCTCGGCCTCGTGCTAACGGTGGGGGCCGGTGCGGCCGGCCTCGCCGTCCTTCGCGCCAACGCGCCGCCGCCGCCCGAGCCGAAGGTCTCGGCCGAGGTAGTAGACAAGGAGGGCCGCCTGCTGCGCCCCTTCGCCTTGCCGGACGGGCGCTGGCGCCTCGCCGCCTCCGCGAGCGATGTGGACCCGCGCCTCGTCGCCATGATCCTCGCCTATGAGGACAGGCGCTTCCGTGACCATAGGGGCGTCGATGCCCTCGCTTTGCTGCGCGCGGCGGGGCAGGCGGCGGGATCGCTGCGCGTCGTCTCCGGCGGCTCGACGCTGACCATGCAGGTGGCGCGCCTCACCTTGCCGCCGCGCGCCCGCACGCTCGATGCCAAGCTCGCCCAGATGCGGCGCGCGCTGGAGCTGGAGGCGCGGCTCTCCAAGGACGAGATCCTCTCACTCTACCTCACCCTCGCGCCCTATGGCGGCAACATCGAGGGGGTGCGTGCGGCCGCCCTCACCTATCTCGGCAAGGAGCCGCGCCGGCTGACGCTGGGCGAGGCGGCGCTGCTGGTGGCCTTGCCCCAATCCCCCGAGACGCGCCGGCCCGACCGCTATCCCGTCCGCGCGAAGGCGGCGCGCGACCGCGTGCTGGACCGCCTCGCCGCGCAGGGCCTCCTCGCGCCGGACGAGGTGCGCGTCGCCAAGGCCGAGGCCGTGCCCACGGCCCGCCGGCCCCTGCCGCAGATCGCGCCGCACCTCTCCGAGGAGATGGCGGCGGAGCGGCCGGACCTCGCCCGCCACCTCTCTACGCTGGATGCCCCCTTGCAGGAGCGGCTGGAGGAACTGGTGCGCGAGCGCACCCGCACGCTGGGGCGCGGGCTCTCCGCCGCCATCGTGGTGATGGACAATGACAGCGCCGAGGTGCGCGCCTATGTGGCCGCCGCCGACTATTTCGACAGGGACCGCGCGGGTGCCGTGGACCTCGCCCGTGCCGTGCGCTCGCCGGGCTCCACGCTCAAGCCCTTCATCTATGCTCTCGCCTTCGAGGACGGCATCGCCCATCCCGAGACTTTGATCGAGGACCGGCCCGCCCGCTTCGGCGCGTGGCGGCCGGAGAATTTCGACCGCACCTTCCAGGGCACCCTCTCCGTGCGCAAGGCGCTGCAATTGTCCCTGAACGTGCCGGCCGTGCGGCTGCTGGAGGCGGTGGGGCCGCAGCGCCTCGCGAGCCGCATGCAGCAGGCGGGCGGCCGTCTGGAGCTGCCCCCCGGCGCCGCGCCGGCCCTGCCCATGGGCCTTGGCGGCGTGGGCATCCGCCTCATCGACCTCACCACCCTCTATGCAGCTTTGGCGCGGGGCGGGGAGGCCCATGCCCCGGTCTTCCGCCGGGGCGACGGGGCGGTGGCGGCGCCGCGCAAGGCCCGCCTCGTGGACGAGGTGGCCGCCTGGTATGTGGGCCAGTGTCTTCTGGGCACGCCGGCGCCCGAGAATGCGCTCGGCGGGCGTATCGCCTTCAAGACCGGCACCTCCTACGGCTATCGCGACAGCTGGGCGGTGGGCTTCGACGGGCGGCGCACGGTGGGCGTCTGGGTCGGCCGTCCGGACGGGCAGGCCGTGCCCGACCTCACCGGCCGCGCGGCGGCGGCGCCTTTGCTGTTCGACGCCTTCGCCCGCATCGTGCGCACCCCCGCGAGCCTCGCCGCCGCCCCGCGCGGAGCGGTGATGGCCGGCAACGCAAGGCTTCCCCCGCCGCAGCGGCATTTCGGCCGGGCGCGGCAGGAGCAGGCGCTGGAGGTGGTCTATCCGCCGGATGGCGCGCGGGTCGCGGCCGAGGGGGCGGAGACGCTGGCCCTCAAGGTGGATGGCGGCACCTTCCCCTTGACCCTGCTCATGGACGGCCGCCCGGTTGCGCGGGTGGAGGACCGCCGCACCCTGTTCTGGACCCCGCCCGGCCGCGGCTTCGCCCGCCTCACCGTCATCGATGCGGATGGACGCAGCGACAGCGTGACGGTGAAGGTGGAGTAGGGGCAAAAGAAAAAACCCGCTGCCTTGCGACAGCGGGTTGAGGCACTGGGAGGAAACGCGGAAGACAGGGACTTCATCCGGCCGCCGCGAGACCGCGCGGCCGGGCCTTCAGAAATTCTCAGAAGCCGCGGGCAACAGCCTGGGCGATGCGCTGACGGTCGAGGCCCATCTCGGCGAGCTCGCTGTTGGAGCGGCGAGAGAGATACTCGTAGCGCTCCGACATGGCGCGGGCTTCGGCGATGGCGTCGAAGAAGTCGCCGACCGCATTGCCGATGCGACCGAAGAAGCCGGTTTCGCGGGGAGCATGTGCAGTGATCGTGACCATTTTCGCCTCCGTTTGATGAAGGGAAGATAGGGCATCAGCGTGCATTGCAACATAGCGAATTGTGCATGGCACCATTGCGTATGACGTATACCAATAGGGAGTCAGGTCCGATTGCCGCCGAACGCTGCCGATACCCCCGGTGCTACCCCTCTCGAAAAGGGGGTGTGAATGACGCTGAATCGGGAGTTGAACCCGGCGATCGAATTGCGTATAGAGCCCACCTGCCTCGGCAGACCCTCCCGCCTCCGCTCCTGCGGACGCCGGGTGTTGGGGGATAGTTCAACGGTAGAACCGCGGACTCTGACTCCGTTAATCCTGGTTCGAATCCAGGTCCCCCAGCCAAATTCGCTTCTTGGACAAGACGACGTGCCGAAGCCGATGTAATAGCGGTCGCTTTCGTGCGATTGCGCGTCGGGCCTCGTCTCTTCTTGACGCTCGCGTTCTGGCGAATGGCCTTGGCTGCAGCGTGAGAATTCTGGCGCCGAGCTGCACGGTCTTTACAATCCTCGACGAATACGTGCCGGCTACGGGATTATCTGGCTTGCCGTTCTGATTTTCCTTCAGCGGCCGGCGGGCGCGCGCGAAGGTATATACTAAAAGTTGTTTTGTTGCGATATACAATTCAATTGTCCAGTGGTCCTGTGATGCGGCGCGGGGGCGCCGGACCTCTGGAAAAAGCCAATTGGGGGAGGGGCTTATGACCTTAAGCGATGTCCTCACGATCACCATCGCGCTGGTGCTCACCTACACCATGATGAGTCTGCTCGTCTCCACCGTTCAGGAGCAGGTCGCCGCCATCTTCAAGAACCGCCAGAAGGGCCTCGAAGCCGCCATCCGCGAACTGGTCGCCCCGGACGGGACAACCAATGGGCAGCTGCGCCAAATAGCTGAGGAATTATATGGACATGCCCTGGTTGGTGGGACGAGCCCGAAGGGCAGGCCGTCCTACGTGCCGGCGCGGAATTTCACCCTCGCCCTCCTCTCCCTCGTCAGCCAGGGATCTCAGGCGGATACCATGGTCGACATCCGCAAGACGGTGGGGGCCCTGCCGGATGGTAAGCTGAAGCAAGCCCTTACTACGCTTATGGAAAGCGCTGGCGCTGACCTCGATTCCTTCCGGGCTGCGGTGGATGGCTGGTACGATCAGGCCATGGACCGGCTCAATGGCCAGTACAAGCGCCATACCCAAGCCTGGCTGGTGGCCATCGGCTTCCTCCTCGCCGCCGCCCTGAACGTGGATACCTTCACCCTCGTGGATGCGCTGATGAAAAGCCCCCAGTTGCGGGCCGAGCTTCAGCTGAAGGCGGAAGTCTTTTCGAAACAAGGGCTTCCGCCCGATGGGGATATCTCCGTTTCGCGCATTCTGTCCGATCTGGCGCCACTGCCGATCGGCTGGCATTTTTGTCCGTCCGGCGCTCAACAAACCGGTGCGGAGGCCGCCAAGCCGTCAATTTCCGCAACGCCGCCAACAGGTTCGACCCGTTGCGTTTCACCGGAGCGCCTCGTGCGCGCGGAGCTGCGCTGGACGGATGCGCTGAATGTCGCCGGGTGGCTCCTGACCGCCATTGCGATCTCCTTTGGTGCGCCGTTCTGGTTCCAGCTCCTCAACCAACTGGTGAACCTGCGCGCCGCAGGCCCCCCGCCGGAGGTCAAGCCGGAGGCGAAGCCCGATGCCAAAGGCGGCAGGGCCGGGAGCTGAGAACGTTCCCCAATCGGGAGTGCTTGCGTGGCACAGCCCGATCGGCCTGTCAGGTCAATACCTTGTCACGCGCCCAGATGCTCCAGCAGCGCGCGGGCGAGCGCTTCCGGCTGCTCCACGCAGGGGATGTGTGAGGCCTCTGCGATCACCTCCAGCCGCGCGCCGGGAATGGCCGCCGCCATGGCTTCGGCCGCCGCGGGCGGGGTGGAGGGGTCCTTGTCGCCGACCACGACCAACGTCGGCGCGGAAATGCGGCCGGCGGAGGCGGTCAGGTCGGCGTCGCGCACCGCCATGGCACAGCCCACATAGCCTTCCAGTGTCGTGCGGGCGACCATGTTGGCATAGCCGCGGACGATGTGCGGCACCCGCTCGCGGAAGCCGTCGGTGAACCACCGGGCCATGACGCCGGGTGCGATGGCGGGGAGCCCGTCGCGGCGGATGACGGCGAGGCGCTCGTTCCACACCGAGGCGGGGCCGATCTGCATGGCGGTGTCGCACAGGACAAGGCGGTCCACCCGCGCCGGCGCATGGGCCGCCAGATGCTGGGCCACCATGCCGCCGATGGACAGGCCGCACACATGGGCCTGTTCGATGCCTAGAGAATCGAGCAATCCCAGCGCATCGCCGGCAAGGGTGGCAATGGAATAGCCGGTATTCTCATCCGGCAGCGGGGCAGCGTCGGAGAGGCCGTGACCGCGCATGTCGTAGCGCAGCACGCGGAAGCGGGAGGTCAGCGCCGGCATCACCGCGTCCCAGACGAGGAAGCTGGTGCCGAGCGAATTGGCGAGCAGCAGGACCGGTGCGCCTTCCGCCCCTTCGAGCGCGTAATGGGTGGTGCGACCGTCGATGGCGATAAAGGGCATCCGGGTCTCCTGTGGAAGATCACACGGTGGCGATGGGGGTGACGGGAGAGCCCACGGCGCCGGGCAGGCGCAGCGGCGGGGCGGTAAGGAGGAAGCGATTACGGCCGGCGGCCTTGAGATGGGCGGCGAGATCGGCCAGCCACCACAATTCGCCGAGCGGAACGCCGAGCCTGAACAGGCAATGGTGGTGCAGCGGCATGGCCGCCTGCGTCGTGGCGGCGAGGCGCTTCGCCGGCAGATGCTCCACCGCATAATTGTCGGCGACGAGGGCGGCGATGCGGCTATCCGAGATCCATTGCAGCAGGCGCGCGTCGCGGCCGTCGAGGGCGGCGCAGCTTTTGCTCAGGATCGCGCCGTCGGGGATGCCGTTCATCTCCATCACGACCTGCGTGAAGCCGGTGTAGAGGCAGAGGATATCGCCCTCTTCCACGGTCACGCCTTGGGCGTCCATGGCCCGCATGAGATCGTCATAGCCGACAAGATGGCGCGCGCGGCCGAAGAGGGAGAGCAAATCCACCAGCACGCCGCGGCCCTGCACGCCATGGAGGGCGGCGTTGTGGATGCCCAGACGATGCGCGCCAGAGGCGATACCGCGCGCCTCGGCGTCGCGCGGGCCGACGATATCTGTTCCGGCACGGAAGCCATTGTAATAGACCGGCTCTGGTCGGCCCTCCCCGCTCACGTCGAACAGCGCCCCCACATGGGCGAAGCTGTCCCACTGGGTGGAGTATTGCAGGCAGATCTCCACCTTGTCGTCGCTCACCACGTCGACAAGGCTCGCATCCTCTACGCACAGCTGCGCGTTGAAGCGCGGCGCGTCCTCGGTGCCGGTGGGCTTCAGCACGGGCGGCAGCCGACGCACGTTCAGCACGTTGCCGCCGGGGCGGTCGAGGGGCAGGCTGAGGCAGAAGGTGCGGCCCTCCTTCACCTCGGTGACGGCGGCGCGCACCTTGTCGGGGGTGATGAGGTTGAGGCGGCCGAGCTCGTCGTCCGGGCCGAAGTCGCCCCAGGTGGAGCCTTCGGGGCGGCGGGTCCAGCGGGGATTGGACGGCATGCGGTCTCCTTTGACGGGCGGTGCCTTTCAGACCGCGCCCTTGCCCACCGTGATGCCGCCGCAGACCGGCAGCGTCTGGCCGGTGATAAAGCCGGCCTCGTCCGAGAGGAAGAACGAAACCGCCTGCGCCACGTCCTCCGGGGTGCCCATGCGGCCGACGGGGATGGCCTCCACGATGGCGCGGGTGCGCGGGGCGTCGGGCGGGTTGGCTGTAGTGAACAATGGCGTGGCGATGGGGCCGGGCGCGACCGCGTTCACAGTGATGCCGTCCTTGCCCAGTTCCAGCGCCCAGGTGCGGGTGGCGCCGATGAGCCCCGCCTTGCTGGCGGCATAGGCGGTGCGCAACTCCTTGCCATAGGCGGCGCGGCTCGAAACGTTGACGATGCGCCCGAAGCGTGCCGCCCGCATGCCCGCGAGGAGCGCCTGCGTGGCCTGGATGGCGACGCCGAGATTGAGCCGCATGACCGCGGCGAAATCATCCGCAGTGGTGTCGTCGAGGCTGGCGGGTCGCACCATGCCCACGTTGTTCACGAGGCGGGTGATGGGGCCGTGCGAGAGGGCTTCCGCGAGGGCGGCGGTGGTCGCGGCCTCGTCCATGAGGTTGACGCAGATGAAGCGGGCATCGAGATCGGCGGGGGGCGGCTCACGGTCCAGCACCACGACGGCGCGGCCGGCGGCCAGTTCCTGCCGCGCTACCGCGAGGCCGATGCCGCTCGATCCGCCGGTGACCAGGGTCCGCGGGCTCATTTCGCCTCCGGCAGGTAGCACACGCCGTCCACATAGGCCTTGCGCCAGCGCTGGATCTGGACACGCTCGAACAGGCCGGCGGTGAAGAAGGGGTCGGCGGCGATGAAGGCTTCCGCCTCCGCCCGCGTCTCCAGCGCCACCACATAGAGCCCGCCGCCGGCGGCGTTGCCGTCGTCGTCCAGCTTGGCGCCGCAGGCGAGCAGCAGGTGCTTGTGCGCATCGAGGAAGGCGAGGTGGGTGTCCCGCACCTGAGCACGCAAGTCCAGCGTGCCGGGCTTGTCGAAGGTCTCGATCATGTAGGGCATGCGGTGATCCTTCGGGCGCGGCTTCAGATGGCGGAGGGGTGGCGCGTCAGGGGCGTCACCTTGATGTCCATGAAGGGGAAGAGGGGGAGCGAGGAGAGGAGCGTGTGCAGTTCGTCCACGCTCGAAACGTCGAAGATGGAGACGTTGGCGTAGCGCCCCGCGATGCGCCACAGATGCACCCACTTGCCCTGCCGCTGAAGATCCTGCGCATAGGCCTTCTCCGCCGCCTTGATGGCGTCCGCTTTCTCGGCCGGGAAGTCGTGCGGGATGTTCACCTGCATCTCGACATGGAACAGCATGGGCTTCGCCTTCTTGACCGTGCGGAGATAAGGAAAAACCCCGGGCGCCCGCGCCGCAAGTGCGCGCGGGCGCCCGGGGCGCGCGCCGGGTCCGGGAGGAGACGGGCCGGCGCGCGCGAGATTACTTCTTCACCAGCGGGCAGGTGCTCTCGCTGAGCGGCTGGAAGGCCTCGTCGCCGGGGATCACGCGGACGATCTCGTAATAGTCCCAGGGGCCCTTGGACTCCTTGGGGGACTTCACCTTGGCCAGATACATGTCGTGGACCATGCGGCCATCGGGGCGGATCTTGCCGTTCTTGGCGAACATGTCCTCGATGGGCAGCTCACGCATCTTGGCGATCACCTTCTCGCCCTCGTCGGTGCCGGCGGCCTCGGCGGCCTTCAGATAGTGCAGCACGGATGAATAGACGCCGGCATGAACCATGGTGGGCATCTTGCCCTTCATGCGCTCGGCGAAGCGCTTGGAGAAGGCGCGGGTCTTGTCGTCCGTATCCCAGTAGAAGCCAGTGGTCAGCACCATGCCCTGGGCGGCGTCGAGGCCCACCGAGTGGATGTCGGTGAGGAACAGGAGCAGCGCCGCGAGCGTCTGGCCGCCCTGGGTGATGCCGAACTCGCGGGCCTGCTTGATGGTGTTGATGGTGTCGGAGCCGGCGTTCGCCATGGCAATGATCTTGGCGCCGGAAGCCTGCGCCTGGAGCAGATAGGACGATACGTCGGAAGAGCCGAAGGGATGGGCCACCGAGCCCTTCACCGTGCCGCCCTTCTCCTTCACGATCTTGGCCACCTGGTTCTCCAGGTCGTGGCCGAAGGTGTAGTCGGCGGTGATGAAGTACCAGGTCTTGTAGCCTTCGCTCACCAGCGCGTTGCCGGTGCCGGCGGCCAGCGAATAGACGTCGTAGGTCCAGTGCAGGCCGGTGGGCGAGCAGGCCTTGTTGGTCAGCGACATGGACGCCGCGCCGGAATTGATGTCGACCTTGCCCTTCTCCTTGGCCACCTCGCGCACCGCGAGCGCCGCCACGGAGCCATTGATGTCAAAGATGGCGTCCACGTCCTGCGTATCATACCACTTGCGGGCGGTGGCGGAGGCGATGTCCGCCTTGTTCTGGTGGTCGGCGGAGACGAGCTCGACCGGCTTGCCGTTGATGGGCTTGCCGAAGTCCTCGATGGCCATCTTCGCGGCTTCCACCGATCCCGAGCCTGCGAGGTCCGAATAGGCCCCCGACATATCGGTCAGCACGCCGATCTTCACGCCGCCGCCGGCATATTGGGCGGCCGCGGGGGCGACCATCATAGCGCTGGCGAGGAGCGCGGCCGCGAAGGACGCAGCGAGAGCCTTGGTCTTCATATTTCCTCCATCGAGCTCAACGCGGGACTGAAGTGGCCGGTTGGTCAGCACATCCGCACGCCGGCGTTCCGTTTCGCTTCCGGCGGCCCGCTGCGCGCCCCGATGGGGGCTTGGGCGGGGCTCGTCGCGCAAACTTCCATTTGTGCGATATGCGCACTATAATGCGTAGTTTGGTACGGCGTAGCTGCGATCGCAGTCAAGGAGAATCGATGCTGCATCTGCGAACTGATCGATCTATGCTGGAATAAATATATAATTTACAGTTACTTGATTCATTTTAGTCTCGCTCCGGTTGCGTTTCAGATCCTGCGTCCTTGCTTTCCTCTCTTGTTCGCATTACGAACATATATTGTTTAGAACGCACATTGGGGCGCGCCATGAGCGAAGGCCGGAGCGGACCCGTCACTCTCGTGGGCGGTGGGAGCATGGGCGTGGGCTGGGCCATCGTGTTCGCCCGGGCAGGCCTCGACGTGAGGGTCCATGATGCATCGACGGACGTTCGCGGCGCCGTTCTACCCGCCGTCGAAGAGCGTCTCGCGATGCTCACCGCGCACGGGCTGCTGGATGAGTCCCCGCAGGCGGTGATGGCGCGCGTGAGCGTGGTCGATACGCTCGCTGATGCCCTGGATGGTGCCATCCATGTGCAGGAGAGCGTCCCCGAGCGGCTGGACCTGAAGATCGCGCTGTTTCGCGCGATGGACGAGATGGCGCCGCCGGATGCGGTCCTCGCCAGCTCCACCTCCTCGCTCCCGGCCTCGGAGTTCGCCGGTGGTCTGCCCGGCCGCGCGCGGTGCCTCGTCGCCCATCCGGCCAATCCGCCCCATCTGCTTCCGATCGTCGAGATCGTGCCCGCCCCCTTCACCGATGCAGCTGCCGCCGCCCGCACGCGCGCGCTCATGGCGCGGGCAGGGCAGGTGCCGGTGGTGCTGAAGCGCGAGGTGAACGGCTTCATCTACAATCGGCTCCAGGGTGCCGTGCTGCGCGAAGCCTATTGGATGCTGGAGCAGGGCATCGCGGATGTGGCGGACATCGACCGGGTGATGACCTCGGGCCTGGGGCTCCGCTGGTCCATCGTCGGGCCGTTCGAGACGGCGGATCTCAACTATCGCGGCGGCCTCGCCGAGCATGCCCAGCGCATGGGCGAGCGATATCGGCAGATGGGGGCCGAGCGCGGCCAGCCGGAAGGATGGAGCGAGGCCCTCGTCGCCCGCGCCACGGCCGAGCGGCGGGCGCTGCTGCCGCTGGAGGACTGGGAGGCTCGCGTCGCCTGGCGCGACGAGCGTCTGATGGCGGCGCGCGCTGCCGAGCAGGCGGACGACATAAGCCGGGCCGCTGGGCAGGCGGACGCCGGCCCCTATCATGCGCCGGCCGGGCACTCCGCCGCCAGCGGTTCGCAGGAGGGGGCATGACGACGGGCGAGGACAAGGACTACGTCCAGTCCCTCGTACGCGGCCTCGAGGTGATCCGCGCCTTCAGCCAGTACAAGCCGCGCATGACGCTGAGCGAGGTGGCGCAGCACACCGGCCTTACCCGCGCCGCCGCCCGCCGCTTCCTGCTCACTCTGGTGCGCGGGGGCTATGCGGAGACCGACGGAAAGCTCTTTGCCCTGCGCCCCAAGGTGCTGGAGCTGGGCTTCGCCTATCTCTCCTCTTTGCCCTTGTGGGAGGTGGCGCAGCCGGTGATGCGCGACGTGGTCAATTCCCTGCAGGAATCCTGCTCGCTCTCGGTGCTGGACGGCGACGATATCGTCTACGTGGCGCGCGTGCCGACGGCGCGGGTGATGACGATTGGCCTGTCCATCGGCTCGCGCCTGCCTGCCTTCTGCAGCTCCATGGGGCGCGTTCTACTTTCGGGCCTCCCGCCAGCGGAACTCGCGGTTTTCTATGACCGCGTGAAAATCGAGAAGCGCACGCCCCGAACGGTGGCCACCATGGTGGCCCTGAAGGAGGCTGTGGAGAATGCGCGCCGGCAGGGCTGGGCGCTGGTGGACCAGGAGCTGGAACTCGGCCTGCGTTCGATCGCCGTTCCGGTGCGCAACCGGCGTGGGGAGGTGCTGGCCGCCCTCAATGTTTCCACCCATGAGGGGCGCTGCTCCATCGAGGCGATGCGCACCCGCTTCCTGCCGGCGCTTCTCGATGCCGCCCAGCGCATTTCGGCAGCGCTGCCGCAATAGCCGGCCTCTGCTTTAACGCGCCCCGATGGACTGCATCACGTGCTTGACCAGCGCGCGCTCGGAGCCGACGCCGGTCTTGCGATACATGCGCAGCCGGCAGTTCTTGATGGTGCCCTTGCTGAGGCTCAGTTTCTGGGCGATCTCGCCGGTGGTCTGACCGTTCATCAGAAGCAGGAGGATTTCGCGCTCGCGCGGCGTGAAGATGCCCAGCGCGTCCTCCAGCAGGCGGTCGGGATCGTCCTCCGCCCCGCGCTGCGGCGCATCGAGCACATACATGCGCCCGCCCGGCGCGAGCGGAAAATCGCGGTCGAAGGCCTCCACCTTCACGCTCAGCGGCCCCGAGGCATGGATCGTCCCGGCCGGAGCGACGCGCAGCGCCTCCACCGCATCGGCGAGGGCGGGCGCGCGCCGGGCGGCGTCGCGCCAGGCATCGTTGGCGAAGACATCCACGCCGAAGCGGTCCTCGATGAGGGTGGGCCGGGTGATGAATCCTTCCACCTGCGCCCCGCGCGGGTTGCGCAAATCGTTGAACAGGGCGCCGAGGTGGGAGCGGTGGAAGCCCTCCAGCATGGGGAAGATGAGCCGCGCGCGCTCGATGTCGGTCTGCGAGAAACGCCCCGTCTCCCGCTCCAGGAACAGGCCGAAGCAGCAATGGCCGACGGTGGAGAAGAACATGCCCAGTTCGTCGGAGATGCTGGCCAGCGTCTGGAAAACCTTGTGGTACATGTCCCACGACTGGCCGGGAGAGCGCACGTCGTTCAGCATCAGCACGCCGGGACTGCCGTTGTTCCTCCAGTATTCGGAGAAGGGGTCCACGGACGAATAGAGGTTGGAATAATAGGCGACCACGTCGCTCGCCACGTCCTTGGTGTAGAGCACATCCGGCGGCGCCACGCGTGAATAGCGGATGATCCAGCAGGCATCGTGGTTGATGGCGGCGCCGGCGAGTTCCACCAGCTCGCGATGGAAGCGGTCCGAACCGATCGAGCGGGCCACATCGCCCACGCGCGCGAACCAGTCCGGGCTGTTCAGGCGCACGGCGCTGTAGCGGGCAGAAAGGGCAGCGGGCCGGGGGTGATCGGCATCGACCATGGCAACGTGCCCCAACGGATTCGCCACACGCGAAATTCTTGTTGCGGCGAATAAAGCCGAAGCTTCGGCGCTTGGCAATTCTGGGGACGCGAAGGGACCATGTAGCGGGGCTCGTTCAGAAAAATGGGGCCGGCCGACGCCGGCCCCAAGTGGGAAGGGCCGGAGAGCGCGATTGGGACGGCACGCTCTCCGGCAGCGCCCAGGGGGGAAGCCCCTCAGGACGCGCCTCGGAGGCAGCGCGTCGGAGGGAGCCCTGGGGCACGACGGCCTGAGGTGGCTAAGGTTTCAGGCCGTACGTTCTTCAAGCGGGTGGGTGCGCAGGCGCAGCGGGTCGTAGAAGGGCGTCTTCACCACCCGCGCCACGAACGTGCCATCGGCCCCACGAACCTCCAGCTCGGTGCCGCAGGTGGCAAGCTCCGGCGTCACGTGGGCAAGGGCGAGGGAGCGCATGAGGTAGTGGCTGTAGGCGGTGGAGTTCAGAAGTCCCACCTCCCTGCCGTCCCGGAACAGCTTGGCGCCGGGCTCGACGGCAGCGTGGTGGTCGATCTCCACCCCCACCTGTGCCACCCGCTCCTGGCCCTTGCGGCGCACCAGCGCGTCACGGCCGCGGAAGGCGGGCTTCGACAGGTCCACGGTCCAGCCGAGGCCGACTTCCCACGGGGTGGTGTCGCCCTGCGGCATGTCATAGGGGAAGAACAGGAGGCCGCCCTCCACCCGCACCACGTCGAGGCAGGACCAGGAGGCCGGCATGGCCCCGAACGGCTGTCCGGCGGCGAGGATGGCGTCCCACAAGGCGACCGCATCCGCCGCCGCGCAGAACACCTCGTAGCCCCGCTCGCCGGAGTATCCGCCGCGGGCGATGGAGACGGGGCGGCCGAACAGGGTCGTCCGCTGGTGCCCGAAATAGGGCAGGGTCTCCAGCGCAAACGGGGTGTTCGGGTTGAGGATGTCGAGCGCCTTCGGCCCCTGCAGGGACATGATGTGGACGTCGTTGTCCTTGGTGAAGGTCACGTCCCGGCCCGCCGCAACGCCGGGCAGGATGTCCTCCAGCGAGCCGCCGCCGTGGGAGATGCGATAGGCGTTGGGCCCATCGCAATAGATCAGCACGTCGTCGATGAGGGACCCGTTCTCGTCGACCACGCTGGAGAGCGAGGAGGCGCCAGGCGCGATCTTCGAGATGTCCGAGGTGCACATCTCGTTCAGCACGGCGAGCGCTTCCTTGCCAGCCACGTCGATGATGCGCAGCGCGGAGACGTCGAACAGGCCGGCGGCAGTACGCACCGCGATCACCTCGTCATAGGTGTCGGTGGCGTAGTTCTGCGGCACCGGCATGTCGTTCCAGGAGGCCTCGAAGGCGGTGCCGAGCGCGCGGTGCCGGTCGGACAGCGCGGAGAGGCGCGAGAAGGCGGAAAGTCCCTGTGTCATCCTGCATGTTCCTTGCGGATCAGAGGTGGAAGAAGAGGTTGGAGAGGATCACCACCGCGACGCCGGCGATGAGCGTGAGATAGGGCAGGATGCCGGCGCGCTTCTGGGTCTTCGTCCCATCGCCGACCTGCAGATCCTCGAAGGTCTCGTGCGGGAACTTGCCGCCGTCCTGCACATAGTGCCGGAAGATGAAGACCGGGATGATGAGGGCGGCGGTGATGAGCCCCGCCCACAGTGCCACCGGGTTCCACACCTTGGCGCCGGCGCCCATGAAGACCGCATTGGCGAAGGCGAACACGGTCCCGAGCACGATGAGGATGGTGGGGGCCTTGTAGGGCCGCGCCACGTGACCGGAATCGATGCGGTGGATCCAGCCGGAGTTGAGGTTCAGGAAGTTGAAGATGATGTAGCCGACATTGGCGACGGCCAGCACGAAGAAGAAGCTGGTGGCGTCCGCGCAGGCGATGGCGAGCAGCGCGAGGTTGAACCACAGGTCCGCCCACATGGCCCGCGTGGGCGCGCCGTGCTCGTTCACATGGTCGAGGAAGCGGGGCAGCCAGCCGTCCACGGCGCCTTGGTAGAGGGTGCGCGAGGAGCCCGCCATGGCCGTCATGATGGACAGCATGAGGGCGAGGATCATGAGCATCACGAGGGCGCTCTCGATGACCTTGCCGCCGCCCACCATGTGGGCTAGCGCCTGGGCGACGCCCGAGCCGTCCACGATGGCCGGGTCCAGCATTCCCGAAAGTCCCAGCGCGCCCTGGAAGGTGAAGGGCACGAGGATGAAGAGCGCGAGGCACAGAAGGCCCGAATAGAAGATGGCCTTGAAGGTGTCCTTCTCGGGATTGCGGAATTCGCTCGTGTAGCAGACGGCGGTCTCGAAGCCGTAGGTGGACCAGGCGGCGATGAACAGGCCGCCGAGCACCAGCGTCCAGCCCGGGATGTTCCAGCTGCCGGGATCGGCCGCGCCGGCGGCGGCCAGCGGCACCAGCGGCGAGAAGTTGGCCCAGTCCACCTTGCCGGTGAGGATCGGCACGAGGCCGACAATGACCATGGGAATGATGACCGAGAGGCCGATCCACTTCTGCACGCTAGCGGTGCCCATGATGCCCCGGTGCTGGATGGCGAACACCACCAGCATCAGCGTCGCGCCCACGAAGAAGGAGGCGTTCAGCGAGAAGGAGACGGGGCCGATGGCGTGGGAGAACAGCGTCCAGTCGCGCACGGCCGGTGTCAGCGCGGCCACCGCGGCGGCGGCCTTCTCGGCATCGGTGCCGGTGAGGGTGGTGGCATGGGCGGCGATCCACTGCGCCACCTCGGGTCCGTTCACCGCCGGGATGGGGGCGAAGGCGTTGAGGATGTAGGCGGCGGCGATGGAGCAGCCGAGCGAGAGCACCGGGCTCCAGGCAAACCAGTTGCACCACACCGAGAGCGGCGCCACCAGCTTCACGTAGCGCACCCAGGCAGCCGCGCCATAGATGGAGGCGCCCCCCGACTTGTTCGGGAACAGGCCGGCGATCTCGGCATAGATGAAGGACTGGATGAAGCCCATGCCGATGGAGATGGCCCAGATCAGAAACGAGAGCGTCCCGGTGGTGCCGGCGATGCCGCCGATGGAGAACAGCACCAAAGCAGGCACGCCGCTCGCCACCCAGAAGGCCCCGGTCCAGCTGATGGAGCGGTGCAGCTTCCCGTCACCCTCCGTTGTCGCGTGAATGTTGGTTATCGTCGTCACGGTGTCCTCCCTTGCCCGGTGCTTTCAGGCGACGGCGCGCGTGCCCGGCCCGGATGGTGTTTGTCGTCACCTCTGCTGCGCTTCCGATGAATTCGGAGGTCGCTCTTCTTGCCTCTGGACGCGATCGACAGGGCCTGCGGCCGGGACCGATTTGGCGCTCGGTCCCGGCCCGGATTTTCAGCTGTGCTCTACTGGATGCCCTTCTGCTTCCGCAGTTCCTCGGCGATCTCCAGCATGTCGCCGACGATGCCGTAGCGGGCGATGGTGAAGATGGAGGCCTCGGGGTCCTTGTTGATCGCCACGATGGTCTCCACGTGCTTCATGCCCCACTGGTGCTGCACGGAGCCGGAGATGCCCATGGCAATGTAGAGGTTGCACTTGGCCGCCAGCTGGCCGGACTGGCCCACCTGCCGCGCCTTGGGCAGCCAGCCGTTGTCGGCGATGGGCCGCGAGCAGCCGAGCGTCGCGCCGAGGCCGTCCGCCAGCTCCAGGAACTGCGCCACGTTTGCCTCGTCCCCGACCCCGCGGCCGATGGAGAGGATGAAGGGCGAGCCGGGAATGTCGATGCCGCCGGAGGCCGGCGGATCACGCCAGTCGAGGTGCTTGCTGCGCGCCTTGCCATCGCCCGCCTCAAGGGCGGACACGGCCGGGCTGGCCGGCGCCGTCTCCGGCGCGAAGGCGCCGCCGCGCAGGGTGAGGAGCACGCCGGTGCGGCCGGGAAAGTCGATCTCCACGAAGACCTTCTCGTTGTAGCCGGCACGCGTCGCCACCACCTCGCCGTCCTCGACCGCGACACCGAACACGTCGGTGGCAAAGCCGAGGCCCTCGCCGATGGCGACGGCGGGCGCGAGGGAGAAGCTGTCCACGCTGTGCGACATCAGCACCAGCGCGGGCAAGCGCTGGGCGATCACGCTGCGCAGCACCGCCTCGTAGACATGCGGTTCGTAGGTCGCCGCATCGGGGCGGGCGACGGTGATGACCTCGTCCACCGCGCCCACGCTGACCGCCTTGGCGAGCGGGGCGGGATCGGCCGCGATGACGAGGACTGTGACGGGACCGCCGAGGACGGCCTTGAGCGTACCGGCGGCGCCGATGGCCTCCAGAGTGGCATCGCGCAGGGTGCCGCGCCGGTGCTCGGCCAGGATGAGAATGCCGGACATCAGCCGTTCACCTCCGAAATGATCTCAAGAAGACGGGCCGCCTGCTGGGAGGGGGTGCCCGCGATGATCTCGCCGCGCCCGCGCTCGGGCACGAACACGCGCCGCACCCGGCTGAGCGCGCCAGCGCCGCCGATCTCGGCAGCGGCAAGGCCGATGTCTTGGGGCGTCAGGCACTCGATGGGCTTGGCGTTGGCCTGCTTGATGGAGCGCAGGGAGGCATAGCGCGGCGTGTTGATGCCGAGCTGGATGGTGAGCACCGCGGGCGTCTCGACCTCGATGCGCTCCACGAGCCCGCCTTCCAGCTCGCGCTCCACCTGAGCGGTGGCGGCGCCCGGCGTGAAGTCGAGCTTCGACACCACCGCCGTGCGCGCCCAGCCGAGCAGCGCCGCGACCGACATACCTGTCTGGGCGTGGCCCTGGTCGGCGGATTGCGCGCCGCACAGCACGAGGCCGGGCTCCTCGTTCTCCGCCACCTGGGCGATGACGCGGGCGATGGCCACGCGGTCCGCCTCTTCGAGGCCGGCATCGTCCACGCGGATGGCGCGGTCGGCACCCTTGGCGAGGGCCTTGCGCAGCACGTCGTCGGCATCGTCGGGGCCGATGGTCAGCACCACCACCTCGACCGTGCCCTCGGGCGCGGCTTCCTTGATCTGGACCGCCGCTTCCAGCGCGTATTCGTCGAATTCGTTGAGGTCGAACTCGCAGAAATCGGGATCGACGTCGCGGCCATCGTCGTTGAGCTCGAACTCGTCATCAAGCGAGGCGACGCGTTTCACCGGCACGAGTATCTTCATGGGTGTCCTCACGGCTGTGGGAAGGTTTCGAGGTGCCTGCATGCGGCGCGCCCGGCGGCCGCTGCGTGGGTGGCGGCGCGCTTGCCCACCGCGAAGCGCACCTGCGGCGCGCCGTCGTCGGCTGAGCTCCAGGCATCCGCGACCGGAAGGTTCGGATGGCGCACGGCGAAAGCGCGGTTGAGGGGATAAGGATCGTCCAGCAGCAGGCGCAGGGCGGCTGCGGGCGCAACCGGATTGAGCGCCACCGCGCGCCGCACGTCCGCCTGCCCGTGCCGGGCGAGGCGGCGGAGCGCGGCTTCCCGCGTCTGCGGATTGCGGGCGACGGCGGAGGCCACATCCTCCCCGTCTTCCCGTTCGAGGGCGCGCAGGGGCTCGGCCGGTAGGTCGGGACGGCAGGCGACGGCGGCACGCACCCATTCGTCGCTGTCGCGGGCGAGGGTCGCGAGCACGTCGGCGGGGCAGGCCGGATTGCGGCCGGCGGCATGGCGCACCCGCGCCTCGGCATCAACGCCGAGCCGGTGCATGAGAGCCGCCGGCAAAGCCGGATTGCGGGCGATCCAGACGCGCACCCACACGTCGCCGTCGCGAGAAAGCGCCTCTGCCAGATCCTCCGGCAGGGTCACATGGCGGGCCTGGGCGCGGCGCACCCGCACGTCGGTGTCGCCCGCCAGCGAAACCCCCTGGCCCTCCGCATGGCCGCGCAGGGCCTCCGCCCGCACGGCCGGATCGGGATCGCCCATCAGCGCCTGCCTGAGGCTCGGCGGCAGAACGGGATTGGTGGCTGCCCGGCGGCGGATGGCTGCATCGGCATCGACGCACGCATCGGCCACCTGCGTGAGCGGACAATGGGGGTGAGCCACCGCCTCGGTGCGGATGATGGCATCGCCGCCGGCAAGGAGGGTGCGCAGCAGGTCACCGTCCGCCTGTGGATGGCGGGCGAGTGCGGCGCGCTCCGCGGCATCCGCGTGGTCCAGCAGGGCATGGAGGGCGACAGCCGGCGTTCCGGCATTGCGCAGCAGTGCGGCGCGCACGGGCGCCTCCGAATGCATGGCGAGGCCGATCAGAGCGATGGCCGGTGTGTTGGCATGGGCCGCCAGCGCCGCGCGCGTCGCTGCATCATCCATCTGCCGGGCGATGCGCAGCAGCGTCGCGCCCGACGCGGCAGGGTTGCGCAGGATGCGCTGGAGGATGGCGGGCCGATCCTCGCCGGCGAGGAGGGCGAGGAAAGCCGGCGGCGCGAAGGGCAGGGCGGCAAACACCAGCTTCAGTCGCGCGTCCGAGAGCAGCAGCCGCGCCAGCGCCGCCTGCGCCCACTCAGCGCCCTCCGCCCCATAGGCCGGCAGTGCCAGATAGGCGTCGCCCCGGGCGATCAGCGCACCCGTCAGCGCGGCCATGTTGCCGGGCGCACCCATCGCTCAGCCGACCTCGGCGGGGGCGGGGAGGAGGGCGGGCTCCTCGGGCTCCAGCGCCTCGGCGAGAAGCTCGGTCAGTTCCAGCACCCGGAAGTTGCGTTCGTTGCCGGTGGTCTTCACCGCGTCCTCGAGCATGGTCATGCACTTGGGGCAGTTGACCACCAGAGCGTCGAGGCCATGGATCTCGGCGGCTTCCCGCGCGCGGATCTCGCCCACTTTCGTGGTGCCGGGCGGGTCGGGCACCCACACCCGCCCGCCGCCACCGCCGCAGCAGAAGGAATTGTCCCGGCTCTTCCCCATCTCCACCAGCGTCACGCCGGTGGCCGCGAGCACCTCGCGCGGGGCGTCATAGCCCTTGTTGAGGCGGCCGAGGTGGCAGGGGTCGTGATAGGTGACGGTGAAGTCGAGCTTCCGGGCGGGGGTGATGCGCCCGTCCGCCATCAGCTCCTTCAGGAAGGCGCTGGCGTGGCTGACGTCATAGGTGCCGCCGAGGTCGGGATATTCGTTCTTCAGCGTGTTGAAGGAGTGCGGATCGGTGGTGACGATGCGGTTGAAGCTGCAATCCTGAAGCGTCGAGATGTTGCCTTCGGCGAGCTGCTGGAACAGCCCCTCCTCGCCCACGCGGCGCACGTCGTTGCCGGCCGTGGTCTCGCCTTCGTAGAGGATGCCGAAGTCGATGCCCGCGGAATGCAGGATGCGGGCGAAGGCGCGGCTGACCTTCTGGTTGCGCGGGTCGAAGCTCGCATAGTCCCCCACGAACCACAGCACATCCACCGGCTCCTTGCGCGCGTCCTTGATCTTGAACGGCAGGTCCTTGGTCCAGTTGGGGCGCTTGCGGCGGCTTTCGTTGAAGCAATTGCCGGTCTTGTTCACCGCCCCGAGGGTACGCTGGAGCGCCGGGTCCATCTCGCCTTCGTCCACCAAAGTGCGGCGGAGCATGTTGATGAGCGGCACGTGCTCCACCCCCACCGGGCAGATCTCCGTGCAGGCGCCGCACTGGCGGCAGGACCACAGGGTCTCCGGCCGGTATTCGCCGGTGGCGAGACCGATGAGTGGCGTGGCGCAGCCGGCGGCGCGGGGCTTCGGCAGCACCTCGCCGAGATGGGTGTTGGCCTGCTCGCGCAGCGTCAGAACCACGTCGCGCGGGGAGAGCGGATAGCCGGCAGCCCGCGCCGGGCAGGCCTCGTGGCAGCGGCCGCACTTGGTGCAGGCGTCCGCCTGGACGAGATAGCGGCTCGCAACGTCGCCCAGCTCGCGATAGCCGATGCGCGCGGCATCGAGATCGCCGAGCGGCAGATGGCGGATCGCCTCGGGATTGCGCAGCAGCCAGGAAGCGGCGGCGGTGAAGATGTGCTTCGCCTTGGTGTAGGGGATGAGCGCGATGAATGTGAGCGCCAGCACGCCGTGCAGCCACCACAGCCCCATGCGTAGGGCGCCTGCGCCGGCGCTGGTGAAGCCCACCGCCTTCAGCCCGGCGGCGATGGACGCGCCGACCGGGGCCCACCAGCGCGTGTCCCACACCGCGGGATCGTTCTGGAGCCACACCATGCGCGCGCCGGAGAGCAGGAAGCCGGTGACGCCGATGAGCAGCAGGGTCCAGAGAAACGCCCAGTCCTCGATGCGGTAGCGCTCGCGGGAGAAGTCGGCATCCTGCGGCGTGCGGTCGGGCCGCGCATAATCGAGCTTCGGCGGCTTCAGCCAGCCGCGCCGCCACATCATGTAGAGGAGGCCGCAGATGAAGCCGGTGCCGGCCAGGGTCATCGTGAGCTTGAACAGCAAATAGAAGGGGCCGTGCCAGAATTTAAGGCCGATGAGCGGGCCGAGAATGTCTTCCTGCAACGTGATGGTGGCGGTGCCGATGAACAGCAGTGCGAAGCCATAGAAGATGAAGGCATGGAGCCGCCCGGCCGCGGTGTCGCGCCGGCGCAGCGTGCGATGGGAGGCGATGGTCTTCGCTGTGTCGAGCAGCCTGCGGCCGATGTCGCCCCAGGCGAGGCGCGCGCCCCGGCGTCCGGCGCGATACTTGTGAACCTGGGCGTAGACGCCCCAGGCGAACGCCGCCATGCAGCCGATGGCATAGACATAGAAGATCGCGAGCATCCAGGGCGAAAAGTCCTGGAACAGGATGCGCGTGACCTTGGATGGGTCGATGCCGCTCGGAATCATGTGCTCTTCGCCCTCTGATCTTTTTCTTGATTGCGTTCGTGCAAATGCCCGTTCCGGCCGAGGGATTGGACCCCGACGACGGCGGGCATGCGGGGCGCGTGATCTGCCGCGCCCCGCCCGCTCTGACCAGGACGAGGGGAACTAGCCCTGGTAGCGGATCTCGTAAGAGCCGCCCGGCTGGTAGGGCGCGCCGTAGACGGCGGCCTCGCGCCGGTAGGGCTTGGGCTCCTGCGGGTTCGCCTCCTCGATCTCGCGGGCCAGGCGCTGCCCGTCGAAGGTGGCGTCGGCGATGAGCTTGGGCGCCCAGGCGTCGCCGATCACGTACACGCCCTTGATGCCGCGGGCATCCCACTCGCCGGAGCGCGCCTTGAGGGCCCGGAACAGGGCATCCTCGGAGCGGCGGGCGGTGACCAGCACGAGGGTGTCGTACTCGTGCCAGGCGTGGGTGGTGTTGGCGCTGCGCGGCATCTTGCCGGGGCCGGTATAGACGCGCTTATGCCCGTCGCCCCAGAGGTTGTAGAGCTCGATCCGGCCGTCTTCCACGCGGCTCGCCCAGGTGCTGGAGAGCACGTTGATGTGCAGCTCGTGCAGCATGCGGTGCATGTTCGGCGCTTCAAGGGTGAAGTGCATGTAGCGGCCGAGTTCCACGCCCGACGCCACCGTCACCTGATGCCCCGCCTCCGCCAGTTTCTGCGCGAGGCTCGGCGCCATGTAATAGGGGTCGGCATTGAGGATCATCACCCGCTTGCCGATGGGCTTGGTGCCGAGGATCACGTCTTCCGGCGTGAGCACATTGGCGCGCGGCGTGCCCTCCAGGCCCGGAATGGGCGCGTGGGTGAGGCAGTTGGTGCCGTCGGTGACCCAACGGGCGCCGGTGGCGACGACGACCTTGTCGGCGCCGTAGGAGAGCACGTCTTCCACCGAGAGCTTCTTGCCGCCGAGGGCGATCTGGCTGTCGCGGTTGCGCTTCACCAGCTTGTTCAGCTGCACTTCACGATAGTCGCGGTGATAGCTCCACTCGCCGAGGCCGGGGAGGGTGGCCACTTCGTTCACATAGCCGCCGATCTTCTCGGCGCTGTCCACGAGATGGACCACATAGCCGCGCTCCATGAGCACGCGGGCGCACTCGGAACCGGAGGGGCCGGCCCCCACCACCAGGATGGCATCGTCCGAACCCTTCTTGGGGAAGCGCTCGGGATGCCAGCCGCGGCGGAATTCCTCGCCGGCGGTGGCGTTCTGGGTGCAGATCATGGGCGGGCCGCCGATCTCCCAGCGGGAGATGCAGACGTTGCAGCCGATGCAGGTGCGGATGTCGTCGAGCCGCCCGTCGCGGATCTTCTCCGGCAGGAAGGGGTCGGCGATGGAGGGCCGCGCGGCGCCGATCACGTCCAGCTCGCCGTTGCGGATCACCTCGACCATCTTCTCCGGATCGGTGAAGCGGCCGACGCCCAGCACGACCTTCTTCGATGCCTGCTTCACGAACTTCTGCCAGGAGAGCTGGTGGCCCTGACGGTAGAAGCGGGAGGGACCGGCATCCTCGCCCCACTCGGCGATGTCGCCCACGTTCACGTCCCACAGGTCCACGAGATCGTCGGCCAGCTCGACGAACTTGAGGCCGTCGCGCTCCACCTCGATGCCGTCCTCGCCGATCAGCGTATCGACGGCGAAGCGGGTGGCGATGGCGCATTCGGAGCCCACGGCCGCCTTCATCTGCTCCAGGGTCTCGATCCAGAAGCGGGCGCGGTTCTCGAAGCTGCCGCCGTACTTGTCGGTGCGCTTGTTGTAATATTTGGAGAGGAACTGCAGCGGCAGATAGGAGTGCGCGCCGTAGCAATAGATGATGTCGAAGCCGGCATCGCGGGCGCGGCGCGCCGCTTCCACGTAGAAGCCCTGCACACGACGGATGTCGTCGTGGTCCATCTCGTGGCAATAGGTGAGGGATTCGAACTCGGAGGCATACTGGCTCGGGCCGCGCGCGGTCTGGCGGGTCTCCATGCACGGGGCGTGGGCGCCGCCGTACCACAGCTCGACACCGGCAAGGGCGCCGTACTTATGGATTTCCGAGGTCATCGCGGCGAGGTTGCGCACGTCGCCCTCGTCCCAGATGCGGGCGGAAACGCGGTGCGTGTCGTCGGATTCCGGGTGGATGGAGCAGTATTCGGTGTTCAGGGCCGCCCAGCCGCCTTCGGCCTTCAGCGAGCGGTGCGCGGCCTGGAAGCCGGGCTTGTCGGAGCCGGCACCGATGCAGTGCGGCACCTGGTAGAAGCGGTTCCGAAGTGTTTTCGGCCCGATCTTGATGGGCTCGAAAAGAATATCGTATTTGCTGACACCCAGCGTTTCGTGCGTCATCTCGACTCCCCGTAAATAATCCGGAAGGCAGGTGTGTGACGACCGGATCTCTTCGCCGAAAAAGACAAGCAGAAGGCTCTGCGCGCACGGGTGCGCACACCGATACTGTCGCTTCTCGATGAAGAGCTTGCTTGTCTGTTCCCGGTCGTTTTCTTATTGGGATAAGTCTAACGCGCCGGGCCATGTCTCCGGCAATAGTGCCAAATGGCACTATCGTGACATGCGGCACTGCAAGATCAGGATCGACTGATGCCGGGGGTCACTGCTTGACGTAGAGTAAAGCGCGTGCGGGTTCGCAGCCTTTGCGATGGCCTGGGACTGATCGGCTGGCGGCGCCCTCAGGCTACCGGCGAGCGCATTTCCTCACCGAGCACGGCTTCCACGTCGGACAGGATGCGCCGGAACTCCTCGTCCACACGCCGCTCGAAGGCGAAGGCGGCGTCGGCTTCCAGGCCCGCGTCCTCGTGGGCATCATGAAACGTGAGCTTCTGGCTGATGGCCTCCACCAGAGCCGTTCGCAGGGTGTCGTCCCGCGCCATCAGCTGCAGCACCAGCACCAGCAGCTTGCGATGGGCGGCGGCGGCGATGTCCAGCTCCAGCGGTGTACGGGCCGGCAGGCTCTCGCCCTGTGAGAGGTGGGTGCTGTTCTTGTCGGCCATGGCGGTTCTCCGCTTGCTCGCCCCTTCGGGCAACACCGGCGGGGCGACGGGGTTCCGCGCACCGCGAGGATCAGCGCGGGCCGAGCGTCACCGCCAGCGCGGTCATGTCGTCGAACTGCGGCGCGGTATCGGCCCAGCGGATCACGGTGTCGAAGATGCCGGACAGGAAGGCTTCGGCCGCAAGGTCGGGCGCGGCCGCGAGGGCTGCCTGGGCTGCGGTCTCCAGCCGTGCTTCGCCGAAGGCTTCCTCGGCGGGATCGAACGCATCGGTGAGCCCATCCGAGAACAGAAACAGCCGATCGCCAGGCGCGAGCGCGACGGTCTCGGCACGGGTCCGGGCGCCTTCCATCATGGCGAGTGCCGGCCCCGTGGCCACGGGGCGCTCCACCGCGCCGTCCGCGCGCAGGATCATGCAGTCGGTATGGCCGCAATTGCAGTAGGTGAGGATGCCGGTGTCGAGGTCGATGACACCGCAGAACAGGGTGACGAACATGTCCTCGCCATTGGTGGCGCAGAGCAGGTCGTTCACCCGCGCCACCGCGACGGCGAGGTCCGGCTCGCTCCGGAGCACCATGCGCAGCGCGGTCTGGGTGGCGCTCATGAAGAGGGCTGCCGGCGTCCCCTTTCCAGCCACGTCCCCCAGCGTCACCACAAGCCGGCGGCCGTCGATGATGAAGTAATCGTAGAAATCGCCGCCCACGTCCTTGGCTGGGCGCATGGCGGCGAAGATATCCGCCTTGCCGTCCAGCACGTCCGGCCGCAGGGGCGGGGGCAGCATGGCGCGCTGGATGGCGGCGGCGTTCGCCATCTCGCGCCGCTCCGCCGCCCGGCTCATGATGGCCTCGGCGAGCCGGCGGAAGGAGTGGGAGAAATCCACCATCTCGGGGAGTGGATTGCGCAGGTCGTCGAGCAACGCGAGGTCGAACTCGCGCCGCTCCAGCGCGTTGAGCGCGTTGGCATAGAAGCCGAAGACCTGGTTGAACGTCTCGAAGCGGCGGCCGAACTGGCGCATCACCGCGGACAGGAGATCGGGATGCACTAGCCCGGCCGCTTCGAGCGCTTCAGCCGAAAGGCGCACCGCGCGGATGGGGGTGAGGGCGTCCACATGGGCGGTGCGGGCGACGCCGGTGAAGGCGGCGATCTCGCCGATCACGGCCGGTGCCTCAAGCTGTGCCAACTGGACGTGCTCGTAGGGGGTGTCGATGGTGACGACGGCCGTGCCCTCGAACACCAGAAGCGCGAAGGTGCCGACATCGCCCCGCCGCAGCAGGCGCGTTCCGGCTGCGACATGCATCCATTCGCCACCGGCGATAAGAGCGCTGAGTTCCGCCATGGGAAACGCCGCGAAATAGGGGTGGCGCGCCATTGCCTGCGCGGCCGCAGACACAAGCTGCGCGATCTTGTCCGGAGCCCCGGGGTCCGGTGCCGTCTGCTGCGTTGCTCCTGGTGTCATCGTCCGCTGCGCGCCCCTCGCGATGCACCACTATAGCGCAGGCCGGGCGGGACGGCCTTACCTCAAACGCGGGAAAGCCGGAGGCCTACTTGATGTGCAACTGGGTGATGGCCCGCGACAGCACGGCGAACAGCACGGCCGTGGACCAGCCGAACAGGAGCATGCCGTTGGCCGCCGTCATAGGCCCGAGGATGCGCCAGGGCCGGGCCGGGATGAGGTCGCCGTAGCCCAGTGTCGTGAAATTGACGAAGGCGAAATAATAGACGTTGTCGATCTCGGTCGCTCCCGTGATCGCATAAAGCTGCGCCCACACCAGCACCTCCAGCAGGTGAAAGACCGTGAGGAGCGTACCCGCGGCGGCCATGACCACGACGAGGGCCTCGATCTTGCGCCGCCCACTGACGTGGCGCGCGGCGTAACGCACCATCTTGATGACGCAGAGGGTGGCCATGGCCTGGATCGCGATGGTGATGACGCTCACCAGAAGACCCGAAATGAACGCCCCGTCCATCCACGTCCCCATCGATTTCCCCGTTTCGTGGGTAGGTCCCAGAACCTGCCTGATGGACCAGTCCGGTCGCGACAGCAAGGGGTGGCGGCGCGCACCCGCCACGCCTTGGCGCGGCGGGTGGTGGAAGCCACGCAAGGAGGTAGGGTGACAGGGTCGCGGTGCCGGCGCATTGATCTTGCGCGGTTTGTGTGTATTTTGCGCCGCAAAATACCCCTTTCCCGGCGGGCCCGAGCCATTCGGACCCGCGTTTTCGTGCTGGACGGCCCATGAAGCTGCGGAACATCGCCATTATCGCCCACGTCGACCACGGCAAGACCACGCTGGTGGACGAGCTGCTGAAGCAGTCGGGGTCCTACCGCGAGAACCAGCGGGTCGCCGAGCGCGTGATGGATTCGAACGACCTCGAAAAGGAGCGCGGTATCACCATCCTTGCCAAGGCCACCTCGGTGGTCTGGAAGGACACGCGCATCAACATCGTCGACACCCCCGGCCACGCCGATTTCGGCGGCGAGGTGGAGCGCATCCTGAACATGGTGGACGGTGCCATCGTGCTGGTGGACGCCGCGGAAGGCCCCATGCCGCAGACCAAGTTCGTGGTCGGCAAGGCGCTGAAGATCGGCCTGAAGCCGATCGTCGCGATCAACAAGGTGGACCGCTCCGACGCCCGGCCGACAGAGGTCATCAACGAGGTGTTCGACCTGTTCGCGGCCCTCGACGCTACCGACGACCAGCTCGACTTCCCCATCCTCTACGGCTCCGGCCGCAGCGGCTGGATGGCCGACAGCCCGGAAGGCCCCATGGACCAGGGCATGGCGCCCCTGTTCGATCTGGTGCTGAAGCACGTGCCCGAGCCCACCGTGGACGACGGCCCCTTCCGCATGATCGGCACGCTGCTGGAGGCCAACCCCTTCCTCGGCCGCATGATCACCGGCCGCATCACCTCCGGCTCCATCAAGCCGAACCAGGCCATCAAGGTGCTGGCGCAGGACGGCTCTCTGGTGGAGCAGGGCCGCGTCTCCAAGATCCTCGCCTTCCGCGGCATCGAGCGCCAGCCCATCGAGGAAGGCGTGCAGGGCGACATCGTCGCTATCGCCGGTCTCTCCAAGGGCACGGTGGCCGACACCTTCTGCGCGCTCGAAGTGACCGAGGCGATGGAAGCCCAGCCCATCGATCCGCCCACCGTCACCATGTCGTTCATCGTGAACGATTCGCCCCTCGCCGGCACCGAGGGCGACAAGGTGACCAGCCGCGTCATCCGCGACCGCCTGTTCCGCGAGGCGGAAGGCAATGTGGCGCTGAAGATCGAGGAATCCACCGAGAAGGACTCCTTCTTCGTCTCCGGCCGTGGCGAACTTCAGCTCGCCGTGCTGATCGAGACCATGCGCCGCGAGGGCTTCGAGCTCGCCGTGTCGCGTCCCCGCGTGGTGTTCCAGAAGGACGAGGCCACCGGCCAGACCCTCGAGCCCATCGAGGAAGTGCTGATCGACGTGGATGAGGAATATTCCGGCACCGTCGTCCAGAAGATGAGCGAGCGCCGCGCCGAGATGATCGAGATGCGCCCCTCCGGCGGCAATCGCCAGCGCCTCGTCTTCTACGCCCCCACCCGCGGCCTCATCGGCTACCAGTCGGAGCTGCTCACCGACACCCGCGGCACGGCCATCATGAACCGGCTGTTCCACGAGTACGCGCCCTATCGCGGCGAGATCGCCGGCCGCACCAACGGCGTGCTCATCGCAAATGCGGCGGGCGAGGCGGTGGCCTACGCCCTGTGGAACCTCGAGGACCGCGGCCCGATGATGATCGAGCCCGGCTGGAAGGTGTACCAGGGCATGCTCATCGGCGTTCACAACCGGGACAACGACCTGGAAGTGAACGTGCTGAAGGGCAAGCAGCTCACCAACATCCGCACCACCTCCAAGGACGAGGCGGTGCGCCTTACCCCGCCGATCCGCATGACGCTGGAGCGCGCGCTGGCCTGGATCCAGGACGACGAGCTGGTGGAAGTGACCCCCAAGTCCATCCGCCTGCGCAAGCGCCTGCTCGATCCCAACGACCGCAAGCGCGAGGAGCGCAAGAAGGAAAGCGAGATGGCCTGAGGGCCATCCGCGACCGGGTTTTGAAGAGGGCAGCGGTTCCGGCCGCTGCCCTTTTTGTTTGGCGGCGACGGCCGTCTGGCGTGCGGACGTGGGCGACTCCCTCTCCCCTTGCGGGCGAGGGTTGGGGTGAGGGGGGTGGCGCCTTTTGCCCCGATGGCTGGTCTTTGCCCCGGCATCCCCCTCACCCCCGGCCCCTCTCCCGCCCCAACTCGGCTGTTGCCGAGTTGGGCTCGCAAAGGTCGAAATCGGCAACAGCCGACTTTGAGGGAGAGGGTAGGCTCTCGTGGCCCCTACCCCTCCACCACTTCCGCCACCCGCTCCGCGATGGCGAGGCAGCTCGTCAGCCCCGGCGATTCGATGCCGAAGAGGTTCACGAGCCCCGGAACGCCATGCACCGCTGGCCCCTGGATGACGAAATCCGGCGCGCGGCCGTCCACGCCGGGGATCTTCGGCCGGATGCCGGAATAGCCCGGGGCCAGGTCTTCCTCCCGCACATCCGGCCAATAGCGGCGGATGGAGGCCATCATGGCGGCCTTGCGGGTGGGATCGACAACGTAGTCCCGCGTGCTGACCCACTCCACATCCGGCCCGAAGCGCCCCTGCCCGCCGAGGTCCAGTGTGAGGTGCGTGCCGAGGCCGCCAACCTCCGGGACTGGATAGATGAGGCGCGAGAAGGGCACCTTGCGCAGGCAGGTGAAGTAGTTGCCCTTGGCCATGGTCTCCTGCGGCACGAGATGGGCGGGCATGCCGGAGATGGCGCGGGCGAGCGCCGGGGCATCGAGCCCGACGGCGTTGACGAACAGCCGGCAGGCGAGCGTCATGGGCTCCGGCCCGCCGGTGGTGAGCACGACGCCGTCCAGCCCCGCCTCGGCGGCAACAACAGGCGAAGAGAGGGCGAGCATCCCGCCCGCCGCCTCCATATCCCCGAGCAGCGCAAGCATGAGGCCATGGGAGTCCACGATCCCGGTGGAGGGCGAATGCAGCGCCGCATGGGCGGAAAGGGCCGGCTCCAGCGCCCGCGCCTCCGCCCCGCTCAGCATCGTCAGATCATCGACGCCGTTGGCCGCCCCGGTCCTGGCGAGCTTTTCGAGATAAGCGACTTCCTCCGGCGTCGCGGCGACGATGAGCTTGCCGATGCGCCTGTGGCCCACCCCGTGGCTTTCGCAGAAGGCGTAGAGCATCTCCTTGCCGCGCACGCACAGCTCGGCTTTGAGGCTGCCGGGCTCGTAATAGATGCCGGCGTGTATCACCTCCGAATTGCGCGAGGAGGTGCCGGTGCCGATGGCGTCCGCCGCCTCCACCAGCACCACTTCCCGGCCCGCCAGCGCCAGCACGCGGGCGATGGCGAGGCTCACGACGCCTGCGCCCGCCACGATGCAGTCCACCTGATCCATTCAGCTCATCCCGTGATCCTCGGCGGGTACCATAGCGCAGGCAGGGCCTGCGGGGAGCGGCTTCCTGGAAGTGCTCCAGCCAGCAACTAGTTGCTATCGGCAGGAGGGGCCGCGATGTCCAATCGGGGGCATGATGACGTCTGCCCCCGCACCCCTCCCCTTTGCCGTAGAGGAAGTCCGCCTCGACCGGGACCGGCGCCGCCTGACCCTCGCCTATGGCGGGACGCGGGCGGAATTCTCGGCCGAGCGCCTGCGGAGCGCCTGCCGCTGCGCCGCCTGCACGGCGGACCGCGCCCGCGACCGCTTTCCCTCAGCCTTCCCGGGCGTGGCGCTCACCGGCGTGGAGCCGTTCGGCGCGCACGGCCTGAACCTGACCTTTTCCGACGGCCACAAGCGCGGGGTCTACCCCTTCGCCTATCTCGCGGCGCTGGCCGCGGAAGCCGCCAACGATCTTCCGGAGATGAACCCATGAGCGCGTTCGACAGCGAGATGAAGACCGAGATCGTCGAGACCGACATCCTCGTCATCGGCGGCGGCACCGGCGGCCCCATGGCGGCCATCAAGGCCAAGGAGAAGAATCCCGGCCTCAAGGTGGTCCTCATGGAGAAGGCCAATGTGAAGCGCTCCGGCGCGGTCTCCATGGGCATGGACGGGCTGAACAACGCCGTCATCCCCGGCTACGCGACCCCCGAGCAATATGTGAAGGAGATCACCGTCGCCAATGACGGCATCGTCCACCAGAAGGCGGTGATGGCCTATGCGACGGGCTCCTACCCGATGATCCAGTATCTGGATTCCATCGGCGTGAAGTTCGAGAAGGACGGCTCCGGCGAATACAATGTCCGCAAGGTCCACCACATGGGCACCTACGTGCTGCCCATGCCGGAAGGCCACCACGTCAAGAAGGCGCTCTACCGCCAGCTGCGCAAGCATCAGGTGCTGGTGACAAACCGCTACATGGCCACCCGCCTCTTGACCGGCACGGACGGCCGCGTCGCCGGTGCCATCGGGGTGAACACCCGCACCGGCGAGTTCCTGGTGATCCGCGCCAAGGCTGTGGTGCTGGCCTGCGGCGCCGCCGGCCGCCTTGGCCTGCCGGCCTCCGGCTATCTCTTCGGCACCTACGAGAACCCCGCGAACTGCGGCGACGGCTACGCCATGGCCTATCATGCCGGCGCGGGCCTCGCGAACCTCGAGTGCTACCAGATCAACCCGCTCATCAAGGATTACAACGGCCCGGCCTGCGCCTATGTCACCGGCCCGTTCGGCGGCTACACCGCCAACAACAAGGGTGAGCGCTTCATCGAGTGCGACTACTGGTCGGGCCAGATGATGAAGGAATTCTACGGCGAGCTGCTGAGCGGCAACGGCCCGGTCTTCCTCAACATGACCCACCTCGCCGAGGAGACCATCTCCGAGATCGAGACCATCCTCCACTCCAACGAGCGGCCCTCGCGCGGCCGGTTCCACGAGAACCGGGGCACCAACTATCGCGAGAAGATGGTGGAGATGCACATCTCCGAGATCGGCTTCTGCTCCGGCCATTCGGCCTCGGGCGTGTGGGTGGACGAGAATGCCCGCACCACCGTGCCCGGCCTCTATGCCGCCGGCGACATGGCGAGCGTGCCGCACAATTACATGCTCGGTGCCTTCGTGAACGGCGGCATCGCGGGTGAGGATGCGGCGGACTATTGCGCCTCCACCGATCTGCCCGTCTATGACGCCGCCGACGTGGCCTGCGAGCAGGCCCGCGTGATGGCGCCCACCCGTCGCGATGACGGACTTACTCCCTTCGAGATGGAGTACAAGGCCCGCCGCCTCGTGAACGACTATCTCCAGCCGCCGAAGGTGACGGCCAAGTACAAGATCGGCCAGGCCCGGCTCGCCGAGGTGCGCGACGATCTTTCGGCCCTGTGCGTGAAGGATCCGCATGAATTGATGCGGGCGCTGGAGCTGCAATCCATCCTCGATTGCGCCGACATGGCCGCCGCCGCCTCGCTCTACCGCACCGAGAGCCGGTGGGGCCTCTACCACTGGCGCGTCGATCACCCCGCCACCGACAACGAGAACTGGTTCTGCCACACCCTCCTCTACAAGGACGAGATGGGCCGCATGGCGCACAAGAAGCGCGCGGTGGACCCCTATGTCGTCGAGATCGATGAGGACGAGATGGGCGCCTACCACCAGCTGCGCACGCCGGCCATCGCCGCTGAGTGAGCCTCACACCCCGAATTCCGGAGCTGCCCCATGCCTTTCGCCAATCACACCACCTCCGTGCCCGTGACCGTCGATGACGACAAGTGCATCGCCGAGAAGGGCTGCCGCGTCTGCATCGACGTGTGCCCCCTCGACGTGCTCGCCATCAACCCGGCCTCGGGCAAGGCGCACATGAAGTATGACGAGTGCTGGTATTGCATGCCGTGCGAGGTGGATTGCCCCACCGGCGCGGTGAAGGTCGAAATCCCCTATCTGCTGCGGTGAGCGCCATGGCCATCTTCGACGATTTCGACGACGATCTCGACGCCGTGGCGGATCGCGCCCGCGACCCCGATGCCGGCATCCGCCGCGTGGCCATGCTGGGTCTCGCCGAGAGCGTGGACCCGGGCGCGGTGGACCTGCTGCTCGCCGGCCTGAAGGACGCCGATGCCGGCGTGCGGGAAGCCGCCGCCAAGTCCCTGGACGAGCATTCCGGCCTGCCGGCCGCCCTCGGCCTCATCGATGCCCTGGACGACGCGGAGGAGGCGGTGCGCCTCGCGGCTGCCGAGAGCCTCGCCGACAAGAAGGAGCCGGCCTCCGCCCCCCGCCTCATCGAGCGGGCACAGGAGACGGGCGGTGCGTGCTCGGCCTTCGTCCGCGCCTCGGCGCTCCGGGCGCTGCGCGACATGCAGGACCCCTCGGCCATGCCGGTGGCTCTTGCCGCCCTCACCGACCCGGAGATCGCCGTGCGGCGCGAGGCGCTGGGCGTTCTCGGCTATCTGAAGGCGGATGCCGCGCTCCCCGCGCTGCTGCTCGCCGCCACCGACCCGGAAGCGGCAGTGCGACGGGCGGTGATGGCGGCCCTCGTGTTCGTGAAGAGCGGCACGGCGGGCGTGCCCGCGCTCATCGCCGGGCTCAAGGACGGCCACTGGCAGGTGCGTGAGGAAGCCGCCTATTCCATCGGCAAGGCCAAGATCCAGGAGGCGGTGGCCCCCCTGATCGTCGCCGCCAATGACGACGCCTGGCAGGTCAAGGCCAAGGCCGTGAACGCGCTCGGCAAGCTGAAGGCCCGCGCCGCCGTGCCCGTTGTTGCCGAAGCGCTGGGCGACCAGTTGTCCAACGTCCGCAAGGAGGCCGCCGCGGCGCTGGGCGAGATCGCCGATCCCGCCGCCGTGCCCGCGCTCGAAGCCGTCTATGACGATCCCGACCCGGACGTGCGCAAGCTGGTGCGCTGGGCCATCGACCGCTGCCGCGCGGCCTGAGTCGATCGGCTCTGTGGCACCCCGGCCTGCGCCCGGTCATGAAACCGAACCGGGCCGGCCGTACTTCTCCAATCTGAGCCGGAGCGCCAGAGTGCTCCGGCAGAGCGGGAGAAGGCGCCGATGGCGGAGCAGGAACTGGCGGAGCAGGAACGCGAGCGGCTGAAGACCGGGCCTGTGTGGTGGCAGTCCGGCGTGGTCTACCAGATCTATCCCCGCTCGTTTCAGGATTCGAACGGCGACGGGGTGGGCGACATTCCGGGCATCATCTCCCGGCTTCCCTATCTCGCCGACCTTGGCGTCGATGCCATCTGGATCTCCCCCATCTATCCCTCGCCCATGGCCGATTTCGGCTATGACGTGGCCGATTACACCGCCATCCATCCCCTGTTCGGGACGCTCGATGACTTCGACCGGCTGGTTGAGGAAGCCCATGCGCGGGGGCTGAAGATCATCCTCGATTTCGTGCCCAACCACTCCTCGCAGGAGCATCCGTGGTTCAAGGCGTCGCGCTCGTCCAAGGACGACCCCAAGCGCGACTGGTACATCTGGCGCGATCCCGGCCCGGATGGCGGCCCGCCCAACAACTGGCTTTCGGAATTCGGCGGCAGCGGCTGGGAATATGACGAGGCCAGCGGCCAGTATTACTACCACGCCTTCCTGAAGGAGCAGCCGGACCTCAACTGGCGCAATCCGGACGTGGTGAAAGCCATGCACGACGCCCTGCGCTTCTGGATGGACCGGGGTGTGGACGGCTTCCGCATCGATGCGCTCTGGCACGTCATCAAGGATGCGGAGTTTAGGGACAATCCGGCCAACCCGGATTTCCGCGAAGGCATGAACCCCCATTCCGCTCTCACGCACATCTACACCGGCGACCGGCCGGAGGTGATGGACGTGATCGCCGGCTTCCGCGACCTCGCCGATTCCTATGACGGCGACCGGGTGCTGATCGGCGAGGCCTATCTGCCGCTCCACCGCATCGCCGCCTATTACGGCGAGGACGGGCGTGGCGTGCATCTGCCGTTCAACTTCACGCTGCTGGCGGCGCCGTGGAACGCCGCGGAACTGGCGCCGCTGATCGCCGCCTATGAAGCCGCCATCCCGGAGGGCGGCTGGCCCAACTGGGTGCTCTCCAACCATGATCGCCCCCGTGTGGTTGGCAGGCTGGGGCCGGATCAGGCCCGGGTGGCGGCCATGCTGCTGCTGACGCTCCGGGGCACGCCGACGCTCTATTACGGCGACGAGATCGGCATGTCGCAGGTGTCCATCCCGCCCGAGCGGGTGCAGGACCCCTTCGAGAAGAATGTCCCCGGCCTCGGCCTCGGCCGCGACGGCGCCCGCACGCCCATGCAGTGGGACGACGGCCCCTTCGCCGGCTTCTCCACGGTGGAGCCGTGGCTGCCTTTGGCGGACGATTTCACCGAGGTGAACGTGAAGCGGGAGCAGGGGCAGGCGGCCTCAATGCTCACGCTGACCCGCGCGCTGCTGGCCCTGCGACGGGCGCACCCGGCGTTGTCCGTGGGCTTGTGGTCGCCCGTGGCGGCGGTGGGCGATCTCGTCGCCTATCTCAGGCAGGGGGAGGGGGAGGCGATGCTGGTGGCGCTGAATCTCGGCGGCGATCCGCTGTCGGCAACGCTACCGGGAGCGGTGGGTGGGGGTCGCCTCCTGCTCTCGACCTTCTGCGATCGGGCGGAGGAACGGGTGGGCGACGCCATCGATCTGCGGCCCAATGAGGGCATCGTCGTGCAGCTGGCGCCCTGAACGAAAAGGGGCGGCCTGACGAGGCCGCCCCTATCGATCTCAGCGGGTTCGGGACTCAGGAGAGCTGGCCGGTGTACTTCTCCAGCGTGGCCCAGGCTTCGTCGCCATACTTGCCCTTCCACTCGGCGTAGAAGCCGGCCTTGCGCAGTTGGTCGCGGAAGCTGTCCACCTTCGGCTCGTTGAAGGCGAGGCCCTTCTCCGCCAGCTCCTTGCGCAGGGAATTGTTGAGGGCGAACACGTCGTCGCGCTGCTTGAGGCCGGCGTCGTTGATGTTCTTCGCCACGATGGCGCGCAGGTCTTCGGGCAGCTTCTCGAACGCGCGACGGTTGGCGAGGAACCAGAAGCCGTCCCACATGTGGTTGGTGAGGGAGCAGTATTTCTGCACCTCATAGAGCTTCGCCGTGGCGATGATGGCGAGCGGGTTTTCCTGCGCGTCCACCGCCCGCGTCTGCAGCGCGGTGTAGACCTCGGCGAAGTTGAGCGAGGCGGGCGCGCTGTCGAACGCCTTGAACATGGAGGTCCACAGCGGGGAGACCGGCACGCGGATCTTCAGGCCCTTGAGGTCGGCCGCCGTCTCGATGGGCTTGGTGGAGGTGGTGATCTGGCGGAAGCCGTTGTCCCAGATCTTGTCCATGGCGACGATGCCGGCCTTGGCAATCTGCCCGCGCACATAGGTGCCGAGGTCGCCATCCATGGCCTTCCAGACGGTGGCGTAGTCCGGGAAGGCGAAGCCGATGCCGCTGATGGAGGCGTTGGGCACCAGCGTCGAGAGGATCAGCGGCGACAGCGTGAAGAACTCGATGGCGCCCGAGCGGATCTGGCTCAGCATGTCGGTGTCGCCGCCGAGCTGGCTGGAGGGGAAGATGCTGATCTCGACCCGGCCCTTGGTCTCGGCCTTGATCTTCGCTGCCATCTCCTGCGCGCGCACGTTCATGGGATGCGTGACAGGCAGGTTGTTGGCGTATTTGTAGGCGAATTCGGCGCTCTGCGCCCGCGCGACGGTGGGGGCGAACAGGGCCGGGGCGATCGCGCCGGTCAGCGCCGTGGCAGCGCTCGCCTTGATGAGGGTGCGGCGGGTCAGCGTCATCGGTGTTCCTCCTTGCGGCCGTTTCGCGCGGCGCCCCGACTGGCTCCGGCCCGGCCCGACTGGTTTCCATGGGTCCAATATATGGACCTCTTTTCCCGCCGCCCATGCTGGCCCGCTTGTGGCTATTTCGCAAGCAGATTATGGTCCCTTCGGATGCCGCGCGGCGGCAGTCCCAATTCGCCAGATAAATCAGGTCCATATTCTGGATCGAGGGAGCGCGCGTGGCAGGGGGATTGAAGGCGCCCGCCGCCGGAACGACCGGGCCGCAGCATGCGTCGGGCGCCAGCCCCGACGCCGCGCCCGAGGCGACCGGCGGCACCCAGAGCATCGAGCGCGCGGTGGCGCTGCTGATGCTGGTGGGTCGCGCCGGGGCGGAGGGCGCCCGTCTCGCCGATCTCGTGGCCAGTTCCGGCCTGTCCAAGCCCACCGTGCGGCGCGTCTTGCTGGCGTTGGTGCGCGCCGGGCTGGTGGACCAGGACGAGGCGACCCGCCGCTATCATGTGGGGCCCGAGGCCTATGTGCTCGGCACGCTGGCCGCCCCGCGCTTCGGCATCCATGCCCTCGCCCTCGACGGCCTCTCCCGCATCGCCCGCCAGAGCGGCGACTGCGCCTTTCTCTCCGTGCCGCGTGGGACGTTCTCCGTGTGCCTGCACCGCGAGGAGGGCACCTGGCCCATCCGCACCCATGTGCTGCAGGCCGGCGACCGGCATCCCCTCGGCATCGGCGCCGGCGGGCTGGCCATCCTCGCCGCGCTCCCTGAGTCCGAGGCGGCACGGATCGTCGAGGCGAATGCTGCGGCGCTCGCGGGCTATCCCGGCTATTCCCCCGATCTGCTGCGACGCGCCATGGGCGATACCCGCGCGCGCGGGTATGCGCTCAATCCCGGCCTCTATGTCGCCGGCTCGTGGGGCATCGGCGTGCCGGTGATCGGTCCGGACGGGCGTCCCCTCGCGGCTTTGTCGCTCGCCGCCATCGAGAGCCGTCTCGGCGCGGAGCGGCAGAAGGAACTGGTGCCGCTGCTCCAGCGCGAAGCCGCCGCGCTGGAGGCGAAGCTCGGCGGCAGCGAGCGTGGTCCGCCGCAACGCCCGGCCCGTTCCATGGCCCGCCCGGCCCCCTGACCGTTTCCGATCCCGGAGTGAAGCGAATGTCCGCACCTGCCCAGACCGTTGCCGAGGCCCCGCGCGGCGGCGTCGCGCGTACCAGCCGACGGGTGATGAACCTCTCCCACTTCCTGCGCCAGGCGGCGCGTCGGCTACCGGCCCATATCGCCTTCGTGGAGGGCGCGCGCACCGTGACGTGGGTTGAGATGGATGCGCGCGTGGACGCGATGGCGGCGGAGCTGGCGGCACGCGGCGTCGTCAAGGGTGACCGCATCCTCGTGCAGTCGAAGAACTGCCTTGAGATGTTCGAGAGCATGTTCGCCGCCTTCCGGCTCGGCGCGGTGTGGGTGCCCACCAACTACCGCCAGACACCCGGGGAGGTCGCCTATCTCGCCTCAGCCTCGGGCGCGAGCGTGATGATCTGCCACCGCGATTTCCCGGAGCATGTGGAAGCGGTGCGCGCGGAGGCGCCGGCGATCCGCGAGGTCATCGCCATCGGCGCCGCCCCCTTCGGCGCCGACTATGGCGAGATCGTCGCCGCCCGCCTCGGTGAAAAGGTGCCCGTGGCGGACGTGGAGCATGACGACCCCTGCTGGTTCTTCTTCACCTCCGGCACCACCGGACGCCCCAAGGCGGCGGTGCTGACCCACGGCCAGATGGCCTTTGTCATCACCAACCACCTCTGCGACCTGATGCCGGGCACCACCGAGCAGGACGCCTCCCTCGTGGTTGCGCCGCTCTCCCACGGCGCGGGCGTGCACCAACTGGTGCAGGTGGCGCGCGGGGTGAAGACCATCCTCATGCCCTCCGAGCGCTTCGATGCCGCCGAGGCGTGGCGGCTGGTGGAGGACTGGCGGGTGACCAACATGTTCACCGTGCCCACCATCACCAAGCTGCTCACCGAGCACCCCTCGGCGGACCAGTTCGACCACTCCTCCCTGCGCTACGTGATCTATGCCGGCGCGCCCATGTACCGGGAGGACCAGAAGTTCGCGCTGAGGAAGCTCGGCAAGGTGCTGGTGCAGTATTTCGGCCTCGGCGAGGTGACGGGCAACATCACCGTCCTGCCGCCCTATCTGCATGATCCCGAGGACGGCCCGCATGTGAAGCTCGGCACCTGCGGCTTCGAGCGCACCGGCATGCAGGTCCAGATCCAGGACGATGCGGGCGGCGAGGTCGCTCCCTTCGAGACCGGCGAGATCTGCGTCTGCGGCCCGGCGGTGCTGGCTGGCTATTACGACAATCCCGAAGCCAATGCGAAGGCGTTCCGCAATGGCTGGTTCCGGACCGGCGACCTCGGCCACATGGACAATGAGGGCTTCGTCTACATCACCGGGCGCGCCTCCGACATGTACATTTCGGGCGGCTCCAACGTCTATCCGCGCGAGGTGGAGGAAAAGGTGCTCACTCATCCCGCCATCGCGGAGGTGGCCATCCTCGGCGTGCCGGACGCCATGTGGGGCGAGGTGGGCGTCGCCGTCTGCGTGCCGCGCGAAGGCCATGCAGTAAGCGAGGAGGAACTGATCGCCTTCCTCGACGGGAAGGTCGCCCGCTACAAGCTGCCCCGGCGCGTGCATTTCTGGGATGCCCTGCCGAAGTCCGCCTACGGCAAGATCACCAAGAAGATGGTGCGCGAGGCCCTGGCCGAGCGCGGGCTCATCTGAGCCGAAACTTCACAGAGACACCCTTAGGGAGAAACGCCGTGTCGAGACCGGGAAGCGTGATCGTGACGGGTGGTGCCTCCGGCATCGGCCTCGCCGTGGTGGAAGAGCTTCTGGCCGAGGGCTGGCGCGTCGTCGCCGCCGACCTCGTGCCCGAGAGCGTCGAGAAGGCGCGGGCCGCGCTCGCCGGCCATGGCGATGCCGTGCGGGTGGTTCAGGCGGACATCTCGGACGAGGCGCAGGTGGTGAAGCTCGTCGCCGAGACCGAAAGCGGGTTCGGGCCGCTGTGGGGTGTTGTGAACTCCGCCGGCATCGCCCGCGACATCCCGGCGCTGGACACCTCTGCCGACATCTTCCGCAAGATCCTCGACGTGAATGTCATCGGCACATTTCTCGTGGCGCGTGAGGCGGCGAAGGTGATGCAGGCGCGCAGCGCCGGCTCCATCGTCAACATCGCGTCCGTGTCTGGCATCCAGGGCAATCTCGGCCGCGCCGCCTACGGCTCGTCCAAGGGTGCGGTGGTCGTGCTCACCAAGATCCTCGCGGTGGAGTTCGCGGCGCTCGGCATCCGTGTGAACGCCATCGCGCCGGGGCCGGTGGATACCCCGCTGGTGCAGGCGGTCCATACCGAACAGGCCCGTGCCGCATGGACCGCGCGCGTGCCGCTCAATCGCTATGCGCAGCCCAAGGAAATGGCGGGCACCATCGCCTTCCTGCTCGACCCCGAGAAGTCCTCCTATGTCACCGGCCAGACCATCAGCGTGGATGGCGGCTTCACCGCCGCCGGCCTGATCGGCGTGTGACACCCGCCCGGTTCTGGCATTCTGTGCCGGCCGAATCGCGTGCCGTCGGGCGCTGCGGTCAGCCGGCGCGGGAACGCCAGTTGCCGGGAGGCCGGGATGGAGGAGAGCGGCCGGGTCTTCGACCTCGCCATCGTGGGCGGCGGCATCAACGGCTGCGGCATCGCTCGCGATGCCGTGGGGCGCGGCCTATCCGTGGTGCTGTTCGAGAAGGGCGATCTCGCCTCCGGCACCTCCTCCGCCTCCACCAAGCTGATCCATGGCGGCCTGCGCTATCTCGAATATTACGAGTTCCGGCTGGTGCGCGAGGCGCTGGCCGAGCGGGAGGTGCTGTGGGGCATCGCCCCGCATATCGTCTGGCCGCTGCGCTTCGTGCTGCCGCATCATCCGGGCCTGCGTCCGGCCTGGATGCTGCGGCTCGGCCTGTGGCTCTACGACCATATCGGCGGCCGTCGCCTTCTGCCGCCCACGCGCACGCTGGACCTGCGGCACGATCCCGCCGGCCAGCCGCTGCGGCCGGGCTATGGCCGGGCCTTCGAATATTCCGACTGCTGGGTGGAGGATGCGCGCCTCGTGGTGCTCAATGCCCGCGATGCCGCCGACCGGGGCGCATCCATCCGCCCGCGCACGCGCGTCACCGGCGCGCGGCGGGAGGTGGGGCTGTGGGTGATCGAGAGCGAGCATGGCGGCCGACCCCATACGGTGAAGGCGCGGGCGCTGGTGGATGCGGCCGGCCCCTGGGCGGGCGAGGTGCTCGACGTGCTCAAGGCCGGCAGGGGCGAGGCGCACGCGCCGCTCCGCCTCGTGCAGGGCAGCCACATCGTGGTGCCGCGGCTTTATGCGCACGACCGCTGCTACATTTTCCAGAATGCCGACGGCCGCATCATCTTCGCCATTCCCTACGAAGGCGACTTCACCCTCATCGGCACCACCGACCGCGACTTCTCCGGCCATCCGGAGGAGGTGCACGCGACGCCGGAGGAGGTGGCCTATCTGTGCGCGGCGGCGAGCGAGTATTTCGCCGCCACCATCGCCCCCGAGCAGGTGGTGTGGACCTATTCCGGCGTGCGCGCCCTCTATGACGACGGGGCGACCGCGGCCCAGTCGGCGACGCGGGACTATGTACTCACCCTCGACGCGCCGGAGGAGGGCGCCCCGCTGCTCACCGTGTTCGGCGGCAAGATCACCACCTATCGCCGGCTGGCCGAGGCGGCGCTGACGCGGCTCGCGCCGCACTTTCCCCACCTCGGAGCGCCCTTCACCGCAACCGCGCCGCTGCCGGGCGGCGACTTTCCCCGGCAGGGCTACGACACACTGGTGCGCGCCCTGCGCGGCGCGTTCCCGGCGCTCGATCCCGCTCTGCTGGCGCGGCTCGCGCGGGCCTATGGCACGTCGGCTTTCCAGTTGCTGGAAGGTGTCACCGGGGAGGACGACCTCGGCGACTGGTTCGGCGCGCATCTGTGCGCCCGCGAGGTGGATTATCTGATGGATCGCGAATGGGCGCAGACCGCCGGCGACGTGCTGTGGCGGCGCTCCAAGCTCGGCCTACGCACCGCGCCGCACGCGGTGGAGGCGCTCGATGCCTATATGGCGGCGCGCCGCGCCTGAAACAGAACAGGGGAGGACGCCATGGCCGCCTATATTCTCGCCATCGACCAGGGCACCACCTCATCGCGCGCGCTTCTGGTGTGCCGGGATGGCTCGGTCGCGGCGCTGGCGCAGGAGGAACTGCCGCAGCATTTCCCTGCTTCCGGCCATGTGGAGCAGGAGGCCGAGGACATCTTCGGCACCGTGCTCCGCTGCTGCCGCGCGGTGCTGGAGAAGGCCGGTGCCACGGCCTACGATATCGCCGCAATCGGCATCACCAACCAGCGCGAGACGACGCTCGTGTGGGAGCGGGCGACCGGCCGCGCCATCCATCGTGCCATCGTCTGGCAGGATCGCCGCACGGCCGAGACCTGCGCGCAACTGGAGGCGGAGGGCCACGGGGCGCTGGTGAGCGCGCGCACGGGCCTGCTGCTCGATCCCTATTTTTCCGCCACCAAGATCGCCCACATCCTCGATGCCGTGCCCGGCGCGCGGGAGCGGGCCGAGACCGGGGAACTGGCGTTCGGCACGGTGGACAGCTTCCTTCTGTATCGCCTCACCGGCGGCCGAACGCATGTGACGGATGCCACCAATGCCGCCCGAACCCTGCTCTTCGACATCCATCGCGGGGAATGGGACGATGATCTCCTCGCCTTGTTCGGCGTGCCGCGCGCTTTGCTGCCCGAAGTGAAGGACTGCGCCGCCGACTTCGGCACCACCGATCCGGCGCTGTTCGGCGGGCCCATCCCCATCCGCGGCGTGGCGGGGGACCAGCAGGCGGCCATGGTGGGGCAGGCGTGCTTCGCGCCCGGCATGGTGAAATCCACCTACGGCACCGGCTGCTTCGCCTTGCTCAACACGGGGATCACGCCCGTCGCCTCCTCCAGCCGGCTGCTGACCACCATCGCCTATCAGATTGGCGGGCGGCGGACCTATGCGCTGGAAGGCTCCATCTTCGTTGCCGGCGCGGCGGTGCAGTGGCTGCGCGACGGGCTGAGGATCATCTCCGCCGCCAGCGAGAGCGACCGCCTCGCCGCCGAGGCCGACGCGGGACAGGACGTCATCCTCGTGCCCGCCTTCGTCGGGCTCGGCGCGCCTTATTGGCGGCCGGAGGTGCGCGGCGCCCTGTTCGGCCTCACCCGTGCCACCGGCCCGGCGGAGCTGGCCCGGGCGGCGCTGGAAAGCGTGTGCTTCCAGACCGTGGACCTCATCGATGCCATGCGGGCCGACTGGCCGGACGGCGACACCGTGCTGCGCGTGGACGGCGGCATGACCGCGTCCGACTTCACCATGCAGCGCCTCGCCGACCTGCTGGGCGCGCCGGTGGACCGGCCGGTTGAGAAGGAGACGACCGTGCTCGGCGCCGCCTATCTTGCTGGCCTCGAGTGCGGCTTCTTCCCACCGCCGGACGTGTTCGCCGGACAGTGGCGGCTGGAGCGGCGGTTCACGCCGCAGATGCTGCCGGAGGTGCGCGCCGGCCGCATCGCCCAGTGGCGGGATGCGGTGGGGCGGCTGATCGGCGGGGTGTGAGGCAGGGCCTTCGGGATTGACTTGCCGGCGCGCCGGCGCCGAATTGACTGAACGAGTACGGGAGAGCGCCATGGTCCGGGACGACAGTTTCTCGGCGGAGGAGCGCGCCGCCATCTACCGCTGCATTGCCGCCCGCCGGGATGTGCGCCGTAACTTCCTGCCTGATCCGGTGCCCGACGCGGTGCTCGCCCGCGTGCTCGCCGCCGGGCATGCGGCGCCGTCCGTCGGTTTCCTGCAGCCGTGGAACTTCATCGTGGTGCGCTCGGACGAGACCAAGGTGGCGCTGCACGAAGCCTTTTCGCGCGCCAACGCGGAGGCGGCCGAGATGTTCGAGGGCGAGCGGGCACAGCTTTATCGCACGCTGAAGCTGGAAGGGCTGCGCGCGGCGCCACTCCTCCTGTGCATCACCTGCGAGCGGGACAGGGCGGGGCCGGTCGTGCTGGGGCGCACCCACCAGAGCGAGATGGACATCTATTCCACCGTCTGCGCGGTGCAGAACATCTGGCTGGCGGCGCGGGCGGAAAATCTCGGGGTCGGCTGGGTGTCGATCCTCGACCTTGCCGACCTCAGACGCATCCTCGCAATTCCGGATACCATCGTGCCGGTGGCGCTGCTGTGCGTTGGCTATGTGGATGGGTTCGCGACAACGCCCGACCTCGAGCGCACCGGCTGGCGCCAGCGGCTGCCCCTGGAGGAGCTGGTCTTCGCGGAGCGATTTGGGGATAAGGCGGTGACGTGAGGCGCGCCGCGCAGGCCTCTGCGTTGCCCGCCTCAGCGGATGCCCCTGACGTTGCCCGCCTCAGCGGGCGAGGGCGACCTGCTGGCCGGTCTCGGCGATGGTGCCGACGTAATGGTTGGGACCATCCGGCTGGAGCCGGGCGGTGACCTTGCCCTGATGGTTCTGCAGCACGATGTCCGAGCCCATCATATCCCAGCCCTTGGTCATGAAGATCTCGCTGGGGCAGGAGACGTCGGCCTGGGCGGACAGGCCGCTGAGGCCGCGATCGGTGCCGAGGCGGACCGGGCAGGAGCCCTTGCCGCCGTCCCAGGAGAAATTCCAGGAGCCGGACATCTGCTCCTTCGCCGCGCTGGGCGCGAAGGCGGTGGCACCTGGATTGGCCGGAGGCGGGGTGAGGGGCACGTTGGAGGCGGTGGTACGCGGCGTGATGGCGCCGGTGGCGGTATCGGCAGCAGCCGTGGACACGTTGCCGGGCACGGGCGAGGATTCGACCGCCGCCGTCGGCGCCGTGAGCACGCGATTGGCCGCCGTGGCGGACGGCTTCGCCCCGAAGCCGTCGAGCTCCGTGCTGCACCCGCCAAGGGTCAGCGCCAGCGCCGCCGTAACCAGAACCACCTTCATCCACTGTTCTCCGGACGTATCCGCAACCTAGCGCCTTCGCACGAAAACCGCCACCCGCCCCTGGGTGGCTCGCACGGGACGCCATTGACGTTCGGACCGCAACTGACAGGCGCGAACCCTAGCCGGCTGCGGGTAAACGAACCTTTCCCCGAGATCGTGGCGTTAGCAAGGCTGATGACGTATTTAGGTACCGTTTCAGGGCGGCGGATAGACGCGATGGTTAAGGCGGTTTAATGACCGGCGCACGTTGGCGGCCCGATTTCTGCGCCCTTCCCCCTGTCCTTGCCTTGCTTGGAGCTTTCCATGGCCATGCTCGATCCGCGCACCCTGACCCTGATCGTGACCGGAGCCACATCCGGCATCGGCGCCGCCACCGTCCGCCGCTTCGCGAGTGCGGGTGCCAAGGTGGTGGCGGTGGGGCGCCGGGCCGATCGGCTGGAGAGCCTCAAGGCCGAGTTCGGCGACCTCATTCTACCGCTTGAGCTTGATGTGCGGGACGAGAAGGCCACGTTCGATGCCTTCGCCAGCCTGCCGGCGCCGTTCGCCGACTACAACATCGTCTTCGCCAACGCCGGCCTGGCGCTCGGCCTCGAGCCCGCGCAGAAGGCGGACATGGACGAATGGAAGACCATGGTGGAGACCAACATCACGGGCATGCTCACCACCGTCCGCGCCAGCCTGCCCGCCATGGTGGAGCGCGGGGAGGGGCATGTGGTGTTCACCGGCTCGGTCGCCGGCGACTATCCCTATCTGGGCGGCAACGTCTACGGCGCCACCAAGGCGTTCGTGAAGCAGTTTTCCCTGAACCTGTGGGCGGACGTGGCTGGCACCGGCGTGCGCGTGACCAATATCGAGCCGGGCCTCGTGGAGACCGAATTCTCGGTGGTCCGCTTCTCCGGCGACAAGGACAAGGCGGACAAGGTCTATGCCGGATACACGCCCATGACGGCCGAAGATATCGCCGAGCAGGTCTATTTCGCCTGCACCATGCCTCGCCACGTCAACATCAACCGCATCCAGTGCATGGCCGGGCAGCAGACCTTCAACGGGCTGACCGTGCGCCGCGATCCGGCCTGAGAGGCTGGACCGGGGCGGGGAAATCGGGTGGCCGGCCCTTGCGGCGCCTGCTGAGATGGGCAACGCTCGATCAGAAGGAGACGTGCCGTGCTGGCGCTCGATGCCCCCGATCTCATCCTGCCCGCGGCGGCGCCGACGCTGACGGCAACGCCGGCCGCGCCGCTCGACATCGCCGCCCGCGACTACGACGTGGTGCGCCGGGCGGTGGAATACATCTCCCGCAACGTGCGCCGGCAGCCGGAGGTGGAGGAGATTGCCGCCGCCACCGGCGTCTCCGCCCGCGCCCTCACCGATCTGTTCCGCCGCTGGTGCGGCCTCACGCCCAAGGCGTTCCTCCAGGCCGTGACGCTGGATCGCGCCCGGCGCGTCGTCGCCGAATGCCCCAACGTGCTCGATGCAGCGCTGGAACTGGGCCTCTCCGGTCCCGGACGGCTGCATGATTTGTTTGTGGTCCACGAGGCCATGTCGCCCGGCGAGTGGAAGACCGGCGGCGCGGGCCTCGTGATCCGCTTCGGCTTCCATCCCTCGCCGTTCGGGCAGGCGCTCGCCATGTCCACGCCGCGCGGGCTGTGCGGCCTCGCCTTCGCCGATCTCGGAGAGGAGGCGGCCGCGCTCGCGGACATGCGCTCGCGCTGGCCCAACGCCACCTATGTGGAAGATCCGGCGTCCACCGCGCCGCTGGTGGCGCAAATCTTTGATCCCGCCGCCGGCCGGGGCGACCAGCCGCTCCGCATCGTCTTCATCGGCACGGATTTCGAGATTCGTGTGTGGGAGACGCTGCTGCGCATCCCCATGGGCCGCGCCACCACCTATTCCAGCATCGCCGAGCACGTCGGCAGCCCCAAGGCGGCGCGCGCCGTGGGCGCGGCGGTGGGCAAGAACCCCATCTCCTTCGTGGTCCCCTGCCACCGCGTCATCGGCAAGAGCGGCGATCTCACCGGCTATCACTGGGGCCTGACGCGCAAGCGCGCCATACTCGGCTGGGAAGCCGCGAAGGTGGAGCCGAAGGGGGAGTGAGGCGAGGGGGCTAGCCGACCCAGCCCCGCAATTCCCGCTCCACCACGGTCTTCAGCACCCGCATGCCCTCGTCCCCCGCATTGAGGCAGGGGATGGCGGCGAATTTCTCGCCGCCGGCATGCTCGAAGATTTCGCGGTTCTCGACGCCGATCTCCTCCAGCGTCTCGAGGCAGTCGGCGACGAATCCGGGGTTGAAAATGGCGAGCCGCTTCACGCCACTCTCGGCGAGCGCCTTCACGGTCTCGTCCGTATAGGGCTTCAGCCATTCCTCGCGGCCGAAGCGGGACTGGAAGGTGAGGCGGAAGCGCTTTTCGTCCATTCCGAGCCGCGTGCGCAGCAGGCGGGCCGTCTTGGCGCACTGGCAGTGATAGGGGTCGCCCTTCAGGAGGTAGGACTTCGGCACGCCGTGGAAGGAGGCGAGGATCACCTCCGGCTCGAAGTCCAGCGCCGCCAGATGCCGTTCGAGGTCGCGCGCCACCGCATCGATATAGACCGGATCGTCATGCCAGGGCGGGGCGACGCGCAGCGTCGGCTGCCAGCGCATGGCTTTCAGCGCATCAAAAGCCTTGTCACAAACCGTGGCTGACGTCGCGGCGGCATATTGCGGATAGAGCGGCACCAGCAGGATGCGCTCGCATCCCTGCGCCTGCAACGCGGCGAGGCGCTCGGCGATGGGCGGCTTGCCGTAGCGCATGGCGAAATCCACCACGATGCGGTCGTCGATGCCGGCGAAATGGGCGGCAAGCTTCTCGGCCTGGTCGCGGGTGATGGTCTTGAGCGGGCCTTCGTTGCGCTCGGTGTTCCAGATGCTGGCATAGTCGCGGCCCTTGGGGCCGGGGCGCTTGGTGAGGATGATGGCGTTGAGCACGAACCACCACAGCGCGCGGTTCACCTCGATCACCCGCCGATCCCAGAGGAATTCCTTGAGATAGGCGCGCATGGACCAATAGTCCGTCGCCTCCGGCGTGCCGAGATTGACGATGAGCACGCCGATGCGCCCGAACGCCACCTTGGGGTGGTCCTTGGGAAAATGGGCGGTGTCGGGGGAGAAGGCGGGAGCGTCGATCATCAGGTCCTCGGCTGCTGCCGGTGAGATGGCGCCTCGGCCGGGGCGCGTCAATGCGCCGGACGGCGCCCAGCTGATACGTCGCCGTGACCGTGCCGGATGGCCGCGCCGGGAAACGATGAAGGCCCGGACGACAGATGTCGCCGGGCGGATCGCCGCCGGAAGGTGAAGTGAGGGATGGTGGGCGCGACAGGGATCGAACCTGTGACCCCTACGATGTCAACGTAGTGCTCTCCCGCTGAGCTACGCGCCCCCTCGCAGGAGCCGCCTCTATATCGGCTCAAATCGCCGGAGGCAAGGCGGGTCTGTAAGACGATGGTCCGGCCTGTGGATGACGGCTCAGGCCGCCGCCAGCATCTTGCCCACCTCGCTTACGAGGTCGCGCAGATGGAACGGCTTGGACAGCACCTTGGCCTCGGTAGGGGCCTCGCCTTCCGCATTGAGGGCGACCGCCGCGAAACCGGTGATGAACATCACCTTGAGGTCCGGATCGAGCTCGGTGGCCCGGCGGGCCAGCTCGATGCCGTCCATCTCCGGCATCACGATGTCGGTGAGGAGCAGTTCGAACGGCTCCTCCCGCATGCGTTCGTAGGCGGAGCGGCCGTTGTCGCAGGAGGCGACGGAATAGCCCGCGTTCTGCAGCGCCTTCACAAGGAAGCGCCGCATGTCGTTATCGTCTTCAGCGAGCAGGATCTTGGCCACGCCGCTTCCCCTGATGTCATGTTCTGGCCGCCCCCGGCCGAAGCAGGGGGTTCATATGACCTGTCTGCCGCAATCGGGTAAATTCGAAGTGAAAGCCACGCCGCCCCTTCACAAAAGGTGTCCCGCCGGGCCATCATTCCGCCGGCCGCCCGTGTGAATTCCGGAATTGATCCAAGGTGCTGGGTTCTTGATGACCGCCTGTCTCGCCGACACCATTGAACCCGCATTCGAGGTGCTCACTCCGGTCGAGGCGCGCGCGCCTGTCCTCTTCAACTCTCCCCATTCCGGCCGGATCTATCCGCGCAGCTTTGTCGAGCAGACCCGCCTCGACTTTGCAACCCTGCGCCGCTCCGAGGACACGTTCGTCGACGAACTGTTCGGCGATTGCGTCGCCCTGGGCGCGCCGATGATGCGCGCGCTGTTCCCGCGCTCCTTCCTCGATCTCAACCGCGAGCCCTACGAACTCGACCCGCGCATGTTCGAGGGGCGGCTGCCGCCCTTCGCCAACACGCGGTCGATTCGCGTCTCTGGCGGGCTCGGCACCATCGCGCGGGTGGTCGGGGACGCGCAGGAAATCTATCCCCGCCGCCTCGCCGTGAACGAGGGGCTGGAACGCATCGAGACCTATTACAAGCCCTACCACCAGACCTTGCGCCGCCTCGTCGGCCGCATCCAGCGCGAATGGGGCATGGCGGTGCTGGTGGATTGCCATTCCATGCCCTCCTCTTCGGCGCGGGACGAGGTGGCGCGGGCCGATTTCGTCATCGGTGACCGGTACGGGACGAGTTGCAGCGAGCTGGTGACGGACGCCATCGAGCGGTCGCTGGTCGGCCGCGGCTATCGGGTGGTGCGCAACAAGCCCTATGCGGGCGGCTATATTACTGAGCACTACGGAAACCCCTCCGCCGGGCTGCACGCGGTGCAGATCGAGCTCAACCGCAGCCTCTACATGGACGAGGCCGCCTATGAGCGAAATGGCGGATTTGTGCGGGTTCAGGCCGACATTCTCGCCCTGATGGGGGATCTGTTCGTCGCGGTGTCGGAGGGCCTCGCCCCGCTCCGTGCGGCAGCTGAATGACAAAGCTCTGCGTTTTTGCATAAGGTGCCTTGCGTTTTTCGTATGGCAAGGCTACCAATTGCGCACGGCTGCCGAGGAATTACTCAGGCACCATCGAATTCCGGCCCGGACAGGCTTCGCCATGCGAAGAAGTCCGCGAGACACGGGATCGAATGGCGGCGCAAGACCGCATCCAGGGATGGAACGAGAGGGGCCTAGACAGGGCGGCGGGTGACGGCGAATGCCGGATCGGCCAGCCCAAAAAGAAAGGGGCCGTCCGCGTGAGCAGACGGCCCAAGTCTAGGGAGGAAACGCCCAAGGAGGGCAGCGACACAGCGACGCCAATCGCCGTGTCGCAATGCACAAATAGCCTAGTGCAGTGCCATAAATCAAGTGCGCGTTTGTCGCAGTCTGGTATACCAGAACAAGGCATTGAAATTTAAAAGGATTTTATCGTGCAGGCTGCGCTCCCCGATCGGGCGCGAGGCCGAGCGCGGCGAGATTTTTTTGCCGAAGCGCCAGCTTGGCGCGAGTCGGCTCCCGCGATGCGGTCGGCCGAACCTCACCGAAACTGAGAACGCGCGCAGGTGGGGATTGTCCGGTCACCCGACGGTCCCAAGGGATGCCCGAGTGTTCGGCTGCTGGCGGAGACGGGGAGGAGAGTGCCCCGCGCTGCAAGCGCGCTGGCTTGGGCCACCCTCGGCGACAGGGCGCCGAAAAAGAAAGGGGCCGCTGTGAACAGCGGCCCAAGTCTAGGGAGGAAACGCCCAAGGAGGGCAGCGGCACCGCAACAAGCAATGCCGCGCTGCATCAATATGACGATCGGCCCCCTTTGCATCAAGCCCGTGTCAGGCAGATAGTTTGTGCAAGCGTTCAAATTTTAAAACCATTTAATTTCAATCGCTTGAAATCGATATGCACATTCTGTGCGCGTTATGAGCGCGACATGTGCCTCCTATGCGGTCATTCGGTGCCGCAAGGGGCAATCCAGCGATCGGGTCTCGTTTTGCGTTGCGGTAATATTGTCCTTCGCTTTGCCGCGGGACGTCCTCCGCCCCATCCGGCACTGCCCCCAGCAGATTTCCCTTGGCAGCGGTCCGCGCCCGCGCTTTCTTCCCGCCGCGGGCACGTCCAGTCCGCCCGACCTTTCCGGAGCCCCCATGACCGCCGTCGATTTCGACGCCTTTGTCCATCAGCTTGCGACTGTTTCGGGCGAGGCCATCCTGCCTTTCTTCCGCACGGCGCTGGGCATCGAGGACAAGAGCGCGGGTCGCGCGTTCGATCCGGTCACGGAGGCGGATCGGGCGGCCGAGCAGGCCATGCGCGCGCTGATCCGCTCCACCTTTCCCGCCCACGGCATTATCGGCGAGGAATTCGAGAATGTCGCCGCGCAGGCGCCCTACACCTGGGCGCTCGACCCCATCGACGGCACCAAATCCTTCATCGCCGGCCTGCCGGCCTGGGGCACGCTGATCGGCCTTCTGAAGGACGGCGATCCGGTCTACGGCATGATGCACCAGCCCTTCATCGGCGAACGCTTCTTCGGCGACGGCGGCGCGGCGCGCTATCGCGGTCCGGCGGGCGAGCGGCTTCTCGCCACCCGCGCCTGCGACCGGCTGGAGGATGCGGTGCTCTACACCACCAGCCCCCGCCTCATGAACGACGAGGACCGCGCCGCCTTCGGCACCGTGGAGGAGCGCGTGCGCCTCTCGCGCTATGGCGGCGATTGCTACGCCTATTGCATGGTGGCGGCTGGCCTCATCGATCTCGTCATCGAGACCGGCCTGCAGGATCACGACGTGATCGCCCTCGTGCCCATCATCGAGGGGGCCGGCGGCGTGGTCACCAGCTGGGAGGGCGGTTCGCCGGTGGCCGGCGGCCGGGTGGTCGCGGCCGGCAGCCGCAAGGTCCATGAGGCGGCGCTGCGCCAGCTCACCGGCGGCTAAGCCCGCGCGGCGCCTGAGCGTGGCAACGCAAAGCCAGCCCGCGCGGCGCCTGAGCGTGGCAACGCAAAGCCAGCCCGCGCGGCGCCTGAGCGTGGCAACGCAAAGCCAGCCCGCGCGGCGCCTGAGCGTGGCAAGGTCTCAAGCCCGCGCGGCGCCTGAGCGTGGCAACGTAACACCTCTCAGATCGGCGTGCCCGGAATGAAGGCGTCGAACGCGGCCCAGAACTGGGCGCGGAAGATGTCGCGTTCCATCAGGAGTTCGTGGCGGCTCGCCGGCACCACCACATGGGCGCCGGCGATGAGCCGCGCCGAAAAGTGTTCGATCGCCTTGTTGGAGACGAGCCGCTCCCCCCCCGCGGCGATGATGAGCAGCGGCTGGCGGATGCGCGGGATCACGTCGGGATGGGTCAATTCGGCCATGGTGGAATAGGCGCCCGCGAGCCAGCCAATGGTTGGCGCGCCGAGGTCGAGCTGCGGATAGGCCGTGACCAGAGCCTGCGTGCGGTCGAACCGGCCCCGGTCCGAGGTGAGCGGGTTGCCCTCGAATTTCAGCCGCGCCAGCGTGCGCCCGCGTCCGCCCGGCACGAAGGCGCGGGCGAAGCCCAGGTGGGAGAGAACGGTGGCGGTCGGCCGCACGATTCCCTCGAACGGCACCGAATCGAGCCCCAGCATGGGCGCGCTCAGCACCATGCGGTCGAACCAGCGGTGCCCCTCCAGCACGGACGAGAGCAACACCGAGCCGCCCATGGAATGGGCGAGCGCGAAGTGGGGCGGCGGGCAATCCGGCAGCAGCACCTCGCGGGCGAACGCCTCAAGGTCGAGCAGATAGTCCGAAAAGCGGGTGACATGCCCTTTCAGGCGGTTGCGCAGCAGCCGTTGCGAGCCGCCCTGTCCCCGCCAGTCGAGCACGGCCACGGCGAAGCCGCGCGATCGCAGTTCGCGCACCACCTCGAAATACTTCTCGATGAATTCGCACCGGCCGCTGAGGAGGGCAATGGTGCCCTTTGCCTTGCCCTCCGGCAGGAAGCGGGCGAAGCGCAGGCGCACGCCGTCGCGGGCGGTGATCTCGCCCGTGATCGCGCCTTCGGGCACCGGATTGTTCGGCAGGGAATAGAGCGTCATGAGGCTCGCGGCGGTGAAGGCGGGCTTCGTTGCGGATTGCTGGGGCTGAGGGTTACACGCCGGGCGCCCGGTCCACAATCGCCGTCTCGTCCGCATCGCCGGCGGGGAGCGTGCGTCAGCGTTGCTCTGCGGTTCCGATGACCTGCATGCCGCTGATGTCGCCGCTCGCTGCGTCCAGCACCAGCCGCACCCGCTCGCCGCGGGGGCCTGTGGCTTCAGCGAGGAAGCTCTGGCCGCGCTGGCGCACGCCGCTGATCTGGCGGAAGCCGCGGGCTTCCAGGTTCGGAGCCACAGTCTCGGCGGTGAGTGGACGGGGGCCGGCGGGAGCGGCCTGGTAGGGCCTGTAGGCGCGGGGGGAGATGGCACCGGGCAGAAGCGGGGCCTCATCCGGCATTTGCGTGGCGGTCGCCGCGGCGGCGCGGGCCGGCGTCGCTGAGGGAAAGCCGAGGGTCCCGGCCTCGCTGGGGGGGTGATGCGTGCGCAGGGGCGGCGGCTTCGCCGGAAGGTCGACCTCTGCGGCGGCCGGGGCGGCCCCGCACTGGGCGGCGGCCGGCGCAACCGGCGGAACGAGCGCCATCAGGAAGAAGGCCACAGTGGCGGCCGAACAGGCCCGCATCGCCCGATCTCCCGTTGCCCCCGCCGCCGAGCGGATGACGCCGCGCACGGAGCAGATGTCGTTGGGAAAAGTCTAGCTGCAGCGCGTGAACGCGGCCCTGCGCCGCCGTTCATCCCCCGTTCAGATTGAACGATGCCGGCACCCCTTGACGCCCCAAAAGCGCCTCCCCACATCCGAAAAGGCGCCGGGCAGAGACCTGACGGCGCCTGACCGGACCCGGCTCTATGCGGGTCCCGCATGTCGCTTCAAAGGAGGATATGCCATGCGTACGTTTGACCTTGCTCCCCTGTACCGCAACACCGTCGGCTTCGACCGTCTGTTCTCGCTGCTCGATTCCGTCGGCGGCGTGGATGCGGCGCCCACCTACCCGCCCTACAACATCGAGCGCACGGGCGAGAACGCCTATCGCATCACGGTGGCCGTGGCGGGCTTCACCGAGGCCGAGCTTGGCCTCGAGGTGAAGGAGAACACCCTCACCCTCAAGGGCGAGAAGGCGTCGTCCGAGACGTCCGACAGCGCGCAGGTGCTGTATCGCGGCATCGCGGCGCGCGCGTTCGAGCGTCGCTTCCAGCTCGCCGACCATGTGGAGGTGAAGGGCGCGGTGCTTGAGAATGGCCTGTTGCACGTAGACCTCGTGCGCAACATTCCCGAAGCCAAGAAGCCCCGCATCATCCCCATCGCGGGCTCGACGGCTGCTCCCAAGACGATCGAAGGCTCCATCGAGGGCTCGACCGCCGGGAGCACCGCTCAGGCGGCCTGACGCGGACAGGAACAGGGCGGGCTTCGGCTCGCCCGCCTTCGGGGCGGTGCGCGAGCGCCGCCCTTTTCCGTTGCCGTGCGCAGATGACGCGCATGCCCCCGGGGGGTTGATCTCTCGACGCAGCCGGGAGAGGAGGGGGACATATCTCCCGCTGAGAAGGTCGCCCGCCCGTGCCCGCCCCCCGCAAGGTTCTCATCACCACCCGCCTGTTCGATGCCACCGCCGCCGAATATCTCGCCGAGCATGGCTGCATCGCTGTGCCCTCCGGCCTGCCGGGCGACGCCCTCGATTCCGACATTCCGGATGCCGCGCTGAGCGCCTTGCTGGAGGGGGCCGAAGGCTGGATCGTCGGCCAGCGCGCGGTGACGCGGGAGATCCTCGCCGCCCATCCCGAACTCAAGGTCATCGCCCGCCGGGGCGTCGGCTATGACCGGGTTGACGTGCCGGCGGCCAAGGCGCTGGGCCGCGTTGTGACCATCGCGGCGGGCGCCAATGACGACGCGGTGGCGGATCACACGCTGGCGATGATCCTCGCGCTTCTGCGCCGGCTGAAGGAAAGCGACCTCGCCATCGCAGCCGGCGACTGGCGGGTGCTCTCGGGCTTCGACCTCACGGGGAAGACCGTGGGCCTCGTCGGCCTCGGCCGCATCGGAAAAGCGGTGGCGCGGCGCCTGCACGGTTTCGACACCAAGGTGCTGGTGGCGACCCGCACCCCCGACCCCGACTTCCCCTTCGTGGACTATGTGCCGCTGGACGACCTCATCGCGCAGAGCGACATCATCAGCCTCCACGCGCCGCTGACCTCAGAGACCCGGCACATGATCGGCACTGCCGCGCTCGCTGCCATGAAGCCCCACGCGGTGGTCATCAACACCTCGCGTGGCGGCCTCGTGGATGACCGTGCGCTGCTGGCGGCACTGGAGGCGCGGCGCATCGGCGGCGCCGGGCTGGACGTGTTCGAGGCCGAGGCCGATGCCGCGATGCTCCCCGTCGCCGCTGCGCTGGCGGCGCGGCCCGATGTGGTGGCCACCGCCCATGCCTCCGGCTCCAGCGCCGAGGCGCTGGCCCGGGGCAACCTCATCTCGGCGCAATGCGTGGTTGCGGCGCTGGATGGGACGGAGTTTCCGCCCGGCTGCCTCATCGCCGACGGCCGGTAACTCTAGCCACCGCTGATGGCGGTGAGCACGAACACGTCCGCGCCGGGCCGCAGCGGCGTGTCCAGCCGCGCCCGCCGGCCGTCGACGAACACATTGATGTGCCGGCGGATGGCGGGGCGCTCGTCGCACAGCCGGTCGCGCATGCCTGGCCACAGGGCCTCCAGCTGGCGCATCATCTCGTCGACCGTGCGCGCCTCCAGCTCGACATAGGTTTCCCCCTCCGGAAACAGCCGGACGAGATGGGCCGGCAGGCGCACCTTCACCGGTGCGGCTTCCTCCGCCACCGCTCAGGCCTCCACCACCAGCGTCTCCACGGAGGAGATGGTGGGCAGGTGCTGGGCGAGCCGCGTCCAGCTCTCGCCCTCGTCGGCGCTGGCATAGATCTCGCCGGAGCCGGTGCCGAAATAGACGCCGGCGGGCTCCAGCGTGTCGGTGGCCATGGCCTGCCGCAGCACGTTGAAATAGGCGTCCTTCTGCGGCAGTCCCGTCCGCAGCGCCTGCCATGAGGCGCCGCCGTCGCGGGTGCGCCAGACGGCGGCCTTCGCGTCCGGCATGAAGCGGCCGGCGGTGTCGCCGTTGAGCGGCACGAGAAACAGCGTTTCGGAATCGCGCGGATGGGCGGCGGCGGGAAAGCCGAAGCTGGAGGGCAGGCCCTGCTCGATGCTCTGCCACGAGATGCCGCCGTCGTCGGAGCGGTACATGCCGCAATGGTTCTGTTGATAGAGCCGATGACGCAGGCCCGGCGCCTTGACCACGCAATGCACGCACTGGCCGTGCTCGGGATAGCGCTGGTCCTCGGGCATGTAGTCCGCGCGGGTGCCCCGATTGCGCGCGCTCCAGGTGCGTCCGCCATCGGCACTGTGGAAGACGCCAGCGGCGGAGATGCCCACCCACAGCGCCTCCGGATCGTCCGGATCGAGCACGAGGGAGTGGAGGATGAGGCCCGCGCCGCCGGGACCCCAATCGCCGCGGGACGGGTGCTTCTGCAGGCTATCGAGGGCGGTGAAGCTCTCGCCGCCATCGTCGGAGCGGAAAAGGCCGGCCGGCTCGACCCCGGCGTAGAGCGTGCCGTTCGCGCCCGGCGCGAGGCTCCAGACGGATTTCACCGGCGCCTCGCCCTCGGCAGAGGCGAGGCCGCGGGACGAATGGGTCCAGGTGGCGCCGAGATCGTCCGACTGCCACACCGCCGGCCCGAACCATTCATTCCCGCCGCCGGCATAGATGCGGCCGGAGGCCCGATCGCCCACCACATGGTTGGTCGGCCAAGTGTCGCAGAACGGACCGCGCAGCGCCCAGCTCTTCCGGGCGGGGTCGCTCTCCAGAATGAACGCGCCTTTCTTCGTTCCGATCAGGATGAGCACCTTCTGCGCCATCTCTTGTCCTCCCCGGTCCCGGCTCTGGGTCCCTCGGAGGACGCAGGCGCAGGCGACGCGCCGACAGGGCGGGGATAAAATTTGCGACGGCGCGAATCTCGGGCTTGGATTTAGAAGTCTGACGATTTATGATAATCGTCAGTTTTTGGAGATTGGCGTGAACATCAGGGTGAAGGAGACGGCGGACGAGACCCGGGAGCGCATCGCGCGCACGGCGGAGGAATTGTTCCGCCGCATGGGTTTCGCCAAGACGGCGGTGGCGGATATCGCCGCCGAGCTTGGCATGTCGGCGGCCAACGTCTACCGCTTCTTTCCCTCCAAGACCGCGATCGTCGCGACCATCTGCAGCCGCTGCCTCATCGAGAGCGAGGCGGAGGTGGCGGCTGCGGTTGCGGACGGGGGTTCGCCCCAGGAGCGTATTCTCGCCGCCTATCTCTCCATCATGCGCTATCACAAGGAGAATTTCCTTGAGGAGCGGCGCGTGCACGACATGGTGCTGGTCGCCATCGAGAACAATTGGGAAGCCATAGAAGCGCACAAGGCGCGCCTGTGCGACCTGACCGCCCGCGTCCTCGCCGACGGCATCGCCCAAGGGGTGTTCGTGGCCCATGACCCCGGCAAGGTCAGCCGGTACATCCAGAGCGCGCTGATCCGCTTCTGCCATCCCGTGCTGGTCGCGCAGAATATCGGCGACGAGGACCAGGAAGGCGCGCTGAGCGAGAGCCTGCGTTTCATTCTGAGAAGTATCGAGGTCGAGCGTTCGTCTCTCCCCTGACAGGAGTGAGCGGAGCGCCTTTCTGCGTCGTAAAAGTGATGATCGACGAAAATCGTCAGTGTTGAATTCATAGTCGATAGGCTTCGAGCCACAGGATCGTTCCATGACCCGCCTCGCCGTTCCGATCCGATCCGGCCGCCGCCTGAAGGGCATGGCCGCGCTGTTGTTCGCCGCGTCCGCGTCTCTCCTCGCGGGATGCGGGCAGGAAAATCCGGCCAATGCGGGTGAGGCTTCCGCGTCGAAGGACGCTCCGGCCATCATCGCCCGTCCGGTGCAGGTGACGACCGTGGCCTTCCGCCCGCGCGAGACGCAGAAGAGCTTCGTCGGCGTGGTCCGCGCCCGCCGGGAGATCGACCTCGCCTTCCGGGTCGGGGGCAAGGTCGTGCAGCGGCTGGTGGAGGTGGGCGACCGGATCGAGCCCGGCACTGTGGTGGCTCAGCTCGACAGGGAAGATCTCAAGCTGGAACTGGAAAGTGCCAAGGCGGAGATGCAGGCCGCCACCGCCAATCTCGCCCAGACGACGATCGAGGACACCCGCTATCGGGCGCTGACCGCCAAGGGCGCCGCCTCCAATGCCGATCTCGACCGCAAGTCGCTCGCCAAGGACGAGGCGATCGGCCGCCTCGAACGGGCGAAGCGTTCGCTGGAGCTGGCGGAGAATCGCCTCTCTTATGCCGACCTGATGACCGATGCGGCGGGCGTGGTGGTCGCGACCTCGGCCGAGCCGGGGCAGGTGGTGGCCTCCGGCCAGACCATCGTGCGCGTCGCCCGCCTCGACGAGAAGGAGGCGCTGGTCTCCTTGCCCGAAACCGCGCTCGCCGATGCCCGCACGGCCGATGCCGTCGTGACCCTCTGGGCTGATCCCGGCCGGCGCATTCCAGCGCGGCTGCGGGAATTGTCGCCGCAGGCGGACGCGACCTCCCGCACCTATCCCGCCCGCTTCACGCTGGAGGGCGCGGATGAAACCGTTGCGCTGGGCATGACCGCCACCGTGACGCTGCGCCCCAAGGACCAGCAGCAGGTGGCCCGGCTGCCGCTCTCGGCCCTCATTGATCGCGGGCATGGCCCGCAGGTGTTCGTGGTGGATGGCGCGAGCCATGCCATCGTCGCCCGCCCGGTTGAGATCGCGGCCTATACGGGCGACGAAGTGCTGCTCTCCGGCGGTGTCGCGCCGGGGGATGCGGTGGTGGTGCTCGGCGTGCAGACCCTGCTGCCCGGACAGAAGGTGCGCACGGTGCAGGCGCCCGCGGTGACAGAGGTGGTCGAGCGGTTGCCGGCGATCGAGACCCGCCGGGCGCAGGCGCCCGCGCTCGGCACAAGCGTAGCGGAGCAGCGCCGGTGAGCGCCGCCGGCTCCCCCCATGATCCGGCGTCCGGCTCCTCGCAGGGCGGCGCCTCGCGCTTCAACCTTTCGCGCTGGGCCATCACCCACCGCGCGCTGACCCTGTTCGCCATCATCCTCCTGGGTGCGGCGGGGGCCTATTCCTATTTCAACCTCGGCCGCGCCGAGGATCCCTCCTTCACCATCAAGGTCATGGTGGTGCAGGCGGCGTGGCCCGGCGCCACCGCCTCCGAGATGCAGGCGCAGGTGGCCGATCCCATCGAGAAGAAGCTGCAATCGCTGCCGCACCTCGACCGGGTGGAGAGCTATTCGCGCCCCGGCGTTTCCTTCGTGCAGGTGTTCCTGCGCGACAACACGCCGGCCAAGGAGGTCAAGGACCTCTGGTACCAGGTGCGCAAGAAGGTCTCCGACGTGCGCGGCGATCTGCCCGCCGGCGTCATCGGTCCCGGCTTCGACGATGAATATGGCGACGTCTATTCCGCCCTCTACATCCTGAGCGGGCAGGGGGCGGCGCCGGCCGAGCTGAAGCGGCAGGCCGAGATCATCCGCCAGCGCCTGCTGCGCGTGCCCGATGTGGAAAAGGTCGATCTGATCGGCGAGCGACCGGAGAAGATCTTCATTGAATTCTCCCACGCCCGCCTCGCCAATCTCGGCATCACGCCGACACAGCTTTTCGACAGCGTGGCCCGGCAGAACGCCGTGGTGGCGGGTGGCGCGGTGGATACACGCTCCGACCGCATCAATCTGCGCGTCACCGGTGCCTTCACCGGCGTCGAGGCCATCGCCGAGGTGCCGGTGGCGGTGAACGGCGCGCTGCTGCGCCTCGGCGACATCGCCACGGTGCGGCGCGGCTATGAGGACCCGCCCTCCTTCCTCATGCGCCAGAACGGGCTGCCGGCCATCGGCATCGGCGTCTCCATGGCGCAGGGCGCCAACATCCTCACCCTCGGCGAGGCGCTGAAGGGCGCCATGGCCGAGGCCACCTCGGAACTGCCCCACGGTATCGACGTGACGCAGGTAGCCGACCAGCCGCACATCGTCTCCGAATCGGTGGGCGAGTTCCTGAAGACGTTCCTCGAAGCCCTCGTCATCGTGCTGGTGGTGAGCTTCCTGTCGCTGGGATTCCGCACCGGCATCGTGGTGGCGCTCTCGGTGCCCCTCGTGCTCGCCATCGTCTTCCTCATCATGTTCTCGGCGGGCATGGACCTCCACCGCATCACGCTGGGGGCGCTGATCATCGCCCTCGGCCTCCTCGTGGATGACGCCATCATCGCCATCGAGATGATGGTGGTGAAGATGGAGGAGGGCTGGGACCGCATGTCCGCCGCCACCTACGCCTGGACATCCACCGCTTTCCCCATGCTCACCGGCACGCTGGTGACGGCGGCCGGCTTCCTGCCGGTGGGCTTCGCCAAGTCGTCGTCGGGCGAATATGCCGGCGGCATCTTCTGGGTCGTGGGCATCGCGCTCATCGCATCGTGGTTCGTGGCGGTGATCTTCACCCCCTATCTCGGCACCGTGCTGCTGCCGGACATGAAGAAGGCGGGCGGGCATCACGAGATGCACGACGGCCGTCTCTACCGGATGCTGCGCGGGACGCTGGAATTCTGCCTGCGCCACCGCTTCATGGTCATCGGCGCGACGGTTGCGATGTTCGCGGGCTCGGTGGTGGCGTTCGGCCTGGTGCAGCAGCAGTTCTTCCCCACCTCCACGCGCCCCGAGCTGTTCCTGGAGATCCGGCTGCCGGAGGGCACCTCCATCTCCGTCACCGAGGCCACCGCCAAGAAGGCGGAGGCGCTGGTGGGCGAGGATCCGGACGTGGCCACCAGCACCACCTATGTGGGCCGCGGCGCGCCGCGCTTCTGGCTGGGCCTCAATCCGGTGCTGCCCAACCCGAACTTCGCGCAGATCGTGATCGTGGCGAAGGATGTGGAGGCCCGCGAGCGGCTGAAGGCCCGGCTCGATGCCGAGCTGGCGGAAGGCGCGCTGTCGGAGGCGCGGGTGCGCGTGGACCGCTTCGTGTTCGGCCCGCCCGTGGGTTTCCCGGTGCAGTTCCGCGTGGTGGGGCCGGATCCCATCGCGGTGCGCGACATCGCCGAGAAGGTGCGCCTCGTGATGGCGTCCGACGCGGACGTGATCGACCCGCACCTCAATTGGGGCGAGCAGGTCAAGTCCATCACCCTCACCGTGGACCAGGACCGCGCCCGCGCGCTCGGCACCTCGCCGCGCGACATTGCCGAGACGCTGCAGACCCTGCTGCAGGGCTACGCCATCACCCAGCTGCGCGAGGGCAATCTGCTCATCGATGTGATGGCGCGGGCCGTGCCGGAGGAGCGGGTGGACCTGGAGCATCTCGCCGCGCTCACCGTCACCACCCGCAACGGCCTTGCCGTGCCGCTCGGACAGGTCGCCCGCATCGGCTATGCCCATGAGGAGCCGATCCTGTGGCGGCGCGACCGCGACCTCGTGCTGACCGTGCGCGGCGACGTGCGCGACGGTGTGCAGCCGCCAGATGTGACGACCCGCCTCCTGCCGAAGCTGGCGGCGCTCAAAGCCGAGCTGCCGCCCGCCTATCGCATCGAGACCGGCGGCTCCATCGAGGAGAGCGCCAAGGCCAATGCCTCGCTGGCGGCGGTGTTCCCGGTGATGATCATCGTCATGCTCACGCTGCTGATGATCCAGCTGCAGAGCTTCTCGCGCCTCGCCCTGGTGCTGGCGACGGCGCCGCTTGGCCTCATCGGCGCGGCGGCGGCCCTGCTCATCGCCCACAAGCCGTTCGGCTTCGTGGCGCTGCTCGGCCTCATCGCGCTGGCCGGCATGATCATGCGCAACACGGTGATCCTCGTGGACCAGATCGACCACGACATCCGCGACGGCGCGACGCCCCACCATGCCATCGTGGAGGCGACGCTGCGCCGGGCGCGGCCCGTGGTGCTCACCGCGCTTGCTGCGGTGCTCGGCATGATCCCGCTGGCGGAAAGCGTGTTCTGGGGGCCCATGGCGGTCACCATCATGGGTGGCCTGCTGGTCGCGACCGTGCTGACCCTGCTCGTGGTGCCGGCGCTCTATGCGACCTGGTTCCGCGTGAAGGTCACGAACGAGGAGCCCGCGCCGGCCGCGCTGCCGCAGCCGGCGGAATGATGCCCGCCATCTCAATCAGAACGCGCCCCGACGTCCCCCGGGGCCGTGCGCCCCGCCCGTTCCCGGCATCGCCCCCGCCGCGGACGGGCGGGGCTGTTTTTCCGACGTCGAACCGAGGGTGGCCTCAGTTCTTCTTCTCGCGCAGGGCGAGCCCGAACATCAGCGTGCCCACGCCGTTGACGATGAGGTCCACGCCAAGGAACAGGCCGAGGATGTAGACCGAGTTCACCGGCCAGCGGGCGATGATGATGAGGCCCAGCAGCAGGGTGACGATGCCGGACACCACGATCCAGCCCCAGCCCTTGCCGTGCTTGGAGCCGAAGCCGGCGAACAGGCGGAAGATGCCTTCCACCGCCAGCGCCACGCCGATCATCAGCGTGAGGACGCCGGCGCCGAGCAGCGGGTTGTACATCATCAGGCCGCCGGCCACGACATAGAGCACGCCCGCCACCAGCCAGTAGAAGAAGCGGCCCCAGCCCTGCACCCGAAAGGCATGGATGACCTGCACCACGCCGCCCACCATGATGAGCGCGCCCACATAGAGCACCGTGACGACGGTGGAGGCGAGCACGTGCGCGAGGGCGATGAAGCCGAGCACGATGAAGGCGATGCCGAGGACGGCAAACCAGCCCCAACTGGCGCGCACGGCGTGCAACTGGTCGGCCATCGTGGAAGCGGGAGTGGAAACGGGCGTCGACATGTGCCTCTCCAGTCAGCGTCATCGCTGCCGTGGCATCATATCGAAGCGGAACGCCGCGCACAGGGGGCTTCGGCTCCGGCAGATTGCGGAGGACGGGCAGAACCTCGTCCGGCGCACAAACGCAAACGGCCCGGCGGGGGCCGGGCCGTCTGAAACCTGTCTGTCCCGGCGGGCCGGGCCGAAATCAGCGCTGGGCGGGCTTGCCCGTCGAGGCGGTGGAGACCGGAGCGGCATTGGCCTGCGGCGCGGAATTGGCCTTCGGCAGGATCACCACCTTGGTGCCGACCTTGGCGCGATCGTAAAGGTCTTCCACGTCCGCGTTCAGCATGCGGAAGCAGCCGGAGGACACGAACTTGCCGATGGTCTGCGGCTCGTTGGTGCCGTGAATGCGGTAGATGGTGCCGCCGAGATACATGGTGCGGGCGCCGAGCGGATTGCCGGGGCCGCCGGCCATGAAGCGCGGCAGATAAGGCTGGCGCTCGATCATCTCGGACGGCGGGCGCCAGTCGGCCCATTCCTTCTTCGCGGTGATCTTCTCGGTGCCGGCCCAGGTGAAGCCCTCGCGGCCCACGCCGATGCCGTAGCGGATCGCCTTGCCGCCGCCGAGCACCAAGTAGAGGTACGTGTTCGGCGTATCAATGACGATGGTGCCCGCCGGCTGGGTGGTCACATAGTCCACGGTCTGGCGGCGGAAGCGCTCGGGCACCGGCTCGGTCGGGTCGACATTCTCGATGCGCGGCCCGGACGGCGCCTCGGTCGTCCCGGGCACCACGGCGGAATTGGGGCCATAGGTTCCGGCCGGGGCAGGCGCGGTGTTCAGGCTGGCATAGAGCGCATCCTGATCCACGGCGCCGCGGCCGGAGCCGCCATAGCCGGGCTGCTGGCCATAGGCCGGCTGCGCGGGCTCATAGGCGGTGGGCGTCGCCTGCCGTCCGTAAAGGTCGGGGGCGGCATTGTAGACAGGCTGGCCGCCGTAGGCCTGCTGACCCTGGGCGGGCACCGCGCCGGGATAGGGGCCGGCATCCGGCGTCACCGCCACCGGGCCGCGGGCGTAGCCGCCGGGCGCGGGCTGCGGATAGCCCTGCTGGGCCGGCTGCGGATACGCCTGCTGGGGATAGGGCTGGCCCGGCGCGGGAAGGTCCGTGCGCTCGACCTGATCGCGGCGCACCGGCGCCTGCTGGCGCGAGTATGGATCCGAATAGCCGGGAGGCGCCTCGCCATAGCCGCCGACAGGCGCGGGCGGGAGGGTGCCGGTAGCATCATCCTGCTGCGCGCCCGGCAGGCTGTAGTTCGGCCCACCGTACTGCCCCTGGGCAAAGGCTGGAGCGGCCAGGACGGAAGCGCCGACGGCGGCGAGGAGGAGGGTATTTCGAAGGGTCATGTTAGAGGTGTTAACCGTGAAACGTGACGAAATTGGAAACGGGTCGCGGAAAAATTCGGCCCGTCTGGCGGTAACTTGCTCCTGCGTTGCAGGCCTTTTCGTTAAACGCCTTTAGGCCCGCGCCGGGTCCCCCGCAATGCGAGATTCCGCGAGCCGCGCGATCGTGATCGCACTGTGGCGCGCGGGGCATAGCGCGCGAAGTGGAAGCAGACTTGAACGGCAGCCGCTAAGGATATAAAGATATCTTTATGTCAGATCGGCTCAAGCCCGCGCCTTCCTCGTTCGCCGCCGTCCTCGAGGGCCTCAAGGCCGCGGGGGAGGATACGCGCCTGCGCCTGATCGCGGTGCTGGGAGAGGCGGAGCTGACCGTCTCCGACCTCACCGAAATCCTTGGGCAGTCGCAGCCGCGCATCTCGCGCCATCTGAAGCTTCTGGCGGATGCCGGGCTGGTGGATCGCCACCGCGAGGCCAGCTGGGTGTTCTACCGCCGCGCCGCCGAAGGCGCGGGCGGGCGAATCGCCAAGAGCCTGCTCGACTTGCTGGACCGGGACGATGCCGTCCTCGCCGGGGACCGTGCCCGGCTGGAAGCGGTGCGCGCGGCCCGCGCCTCCGCCGCGCAGGGCTATTTCGCCGCCCATGCCCGCCAGTGGGACGAAATCCGCCGCCTGCATGTACCCGAAGCCGCGGTGGAAGCGGCCGTCCGCCGCGCCTTCGCCGGCGCCCCCATCCGCTCGCTGCTCGATCTCGGCACCGGCACCGGCCGGATGCTGGAGCTGTTCGCACCGGATATCGATCGCGGCATGGGGGTCGATCTGTCTCCCGACATGCTGGGCGTCGCCCGCGCCAATCTGGAGCGCGCCGGCGTGCGCAACTGCCTGCTGCGCCAGAGCGACATCTATGCCGTTCCCGTCCCGCGCGACGCCTTCGACGCGGTGATCGTGCATCAGGTGCTGCACTATCTCGATGATGGTCGCCGCGCCCTGAAGGAGGCGGCGCGGGTTCTTGCGCCCGGCGGTCGGCTGCTGGTGGTGGACTTCGCCCCGCACGGGCTCGAATTCCTGCGCGAGGCCCACGCCCATCGCCATCTCGGCTTCGAGCGGGCGACGGTGGAGGGATGGCTCGCCGCCGCCGGCCTCGATCTCGTGTCCTTCGACACCCTCACCCCCGAGGTCCGCTCCGGCGACGGCCTCACCGTCTCGCTCTGGCTCGCCCGCGATCCGCGTTCCGAAATGGCCGATGCCGACCTCGCCCACAGGGAGATTGCCTGATGACCACCCCCGCCCCCATTTCCGCCGCCGTGCCCGTGCGGGCGAGCCGGGAGATGGACCGGCCGCCGGTCAACGTCTCCTTCGAATTCTTCCCGCCGAAGACGGAGGAGATGGAGAAGACGCTGTGGTCCTCCATCCGCCGGCTGGCGCCGCTCCATCCAAGCTTTGTGTCCGTCACCTACGGCGCGGGCGGCTCCACCCGTGAGCGCACCCACGCAACCGTCTCGCGTCTGGTGAAGGAGACCGACCTGCATCCGGCGGCGCACCTCACCTGCGTCGGGGCCAGCCGCGCCGAGATCGATGACGTGGTGCGGGCCTACAAGGATGCCGGCGTGAAGCACATCGTCGCCCTGCGCGGCGATCCGGCCACCGGCGTCGGCACCAAATACGAGCCGCACCCGGAGGGCTATCCCTACGCCTGCGATCTCGTGGAGGGCATCCGCCGCATCGGCGATTTCGAGGTGTCCGTCTCGGCCTATCCCGAGAAGCACCCGGAAAGCGCGAGCCTCGATGCGGACATCGATTCCCTGAAGGCCAAGGTCGATGCCGGGGCCACCCGCGCCATCACCCAGTTCTTCTTCGAGAACGACGTCTATTTCCGCTATCTCGACAAGGTGCGCGCCAGGGGCATCGACATCCCCATCCTGCCCGGCCTGCTGCCGGTGACCAACTTCAAGCAGGCGTCGAACTTCGCCACCCGCACCGGGGCGAGCGTGCCGGGCTGGCTGCTGAAGCGCTTCGAGGGGCTGGATGACGATCCCGAGACCCGCAAGCTCATCGCCGCAGCGGTGGCGGCGGAGCAGGTGACGGACCTCGTTGATCGTGGTGTCACCGATATCCATTTCTATACGCTGAACCGCGCCGACCTCGTCTACGCCATCTGCCACCTGCTCGGGCTGCGCCCCGATGCAGAGCCGGTGCCGCAGGCGATGGCGGTCTGAGCGCGACCCCCTTCCCGCCGGCGCCTTTCGCGCCGGCCCGTCTTTCACGGAAGGCGCGCCCCCGCGTCGCCCCGAGCCCCGAGACCGCCCCCAATGACCGCCCCCATGAACGCCGCCCAGACCTCTGCCGCGACCCACGCCGAAACCATCTTCGCCGACCTCGCCAAGGCCGCCGCCGAGCGCATCCTGGTGCTGGACGGGGCCATGGGCACCATGATCCAGCAGCTGAAGCTGGACGAGGCGGGCTATCGTGGCGAGCGGTTCAAGGACTGGCCGCGGGACGTGAAGGGCAATAACGACCTTCTCAGCCTCACCCAGCCCGACGCGGTGCGGGCCATCCACCTCGAATATTTCCGCGCCGGCGCGGACATGGTGGAGACCAACACCTTCTCCGGCACCTCCATCGCCCAGGCCGACTACGGCATGGAGGAGATCGTCTACGAACTGAATTTCGAGAGCGCGCGGCTCGCCCGCGAGGCGGCGGACATCGCCCAGAAGGAAGACGGCCGCCGCCGCTTCGTCGCCGGCGCCTTCGGCCCCACGAACCGCACCGCCTCCATCTCGCCTGATGTGAACGACCCCGGCTTCCGTGCCGTGACCTTCGACGATCTGGCCGACGCCTATTTCGAGCAGGCGCGCGGCCTCGTGGACGGCGGCGCGGACATCCTCCTCGTCGAGACCATCTTCGACACGCTGAACGCCAAGGCGGCCATCTTCGCCATCGAGAAGCTGTTCGCCGAGCGCGGCTTCCGCCTGCCGGTGATGATCTCCGGCACCATCACCGACCTCTCCGGCCGCACCCTGTCGGGCCAGACGCCGAGCGCCTTCTGGTATTCGCTGCGCCACGCCAAGCCCTTCTCCATCGGCCTCAACTGCGCCCTCGGCGCGCGCGAGATGCGCGCCCACATCGCCGAGATCGGGCGGGTGGCGGACACCCTCGTCTGCGCCTATCCCAATGCGGGCCTGCCCAACGAGTTCGGGATGTATGACGAGAGCCCCGAGGCCATGGCGGCGCTCGTGGGCGAGTTTGCTTCTTCCGGCCTCGTGAATGTGGTGGGCGGCTGCTGCGGCACCACGCCCGCGCACATCCGGGCCATCGCCGAGGTGGTGAAGGGCAAGGCGCCGCGCGTCGTGCCGGAGCTGGAGCCGCGCCTGCGGCTCTCCGGCCTCGAGCCGTTCGAGCTGACCCCCGAGATTCCGTTTGTGAACGTGGGCGAGCGCACCAACGTCACCGGCTCCGCCCGCTTCCGCAAGCTCATCACCGCCGGCGACTTCCCCGCCGCCTTGGCGGTGGCCCGCGATCAGGTGGAGAGCGGCGCGCAGGTGATCGACATCAACATGGACGAAGGCCTCCTCGACAGCGAGGCCGCCATGATCACCTTCCTGAACCTCGTCGCCGCCGAGCCGGACATCGCCAAGGTGCCGGTGATGGTGGACAGTTCCAAGTGGGAGATCATCGAGCAGGGGCTGAAGCGCCTGCAGGGCAAGGGCATCGTCAATTCCATCTCCCTCAAGGAGGGTGAGGAAGCCTTCATCGAGAAGGCCAAGCTGGTGCGCGCCTATGGCGCCGCCGTGGTGGTGATGGCCTTCGACGAGCAGGGGCAGGCCGACAGCTATGCCCGCAAGACCTCCATCTGCGAGCGCGCCTATCGCATCCTGACCGATGAGGTGGGCTTCCCGCCGGAAGACATCATCTTCGATCCCAACGTCTTCGCGGTGGCGACCGGCATCGAGGAGCACTCCGGCTACGGCGTCGCCTTCATCGACGCGACCCGCTTCATCCGCCAGAGCCTGCCCTACGCCCATGTGTCGGGCGGCGTCTCCAACCTCTCCTTCTCGTTCCGCGGCAACGAGCCGGTGCGCGAGGCGATGCACGCCGTGTTCCTCTATCACGCCATCCAGGCGGGCATGGACATGGGCATCGTCAATGCCGGCCAGCTCGCCGTCTATGACGAGATCGAGCCCGCCTTGCGCGAGGCGTGCGAGGACGTGGTGCTGAACCGCCGCGCCGACGCCACCGAGCGGCTTCTCGAAATCGCCGAGGGCTTCAAGGGTGCCGCCGGAAAGGAGAAGAAGGAGGCCGATCTCGCCTGGCGCACCTGGCCGGTGGAGAAAAGGCTGGAGCATGCCCTGGTCAACGGCATCACCGATTTCGTGGAGGCCGACACCGAGGAGGCCCGCCAGAACGTGGCGCGCCCGCTGCACGTCATCGAAGGCCCGCTGATGTCCGGCATGAACGTGGTCGGCGACCTGTTCGGCGCCGGCAAGATGTTCCTGCCCCAGGTGGTGAAGTCCGCCCGCGTGATGAAGCAGGCGGTGGCCTACCTCATGCCCTTCATGGAGAAGGAAAAGGAGGAGATGGGCGTCACCTCCGCCTCGGCCGCCGGCAAGGTGCTGATGGCGACCGTGAAGGGCGACGTGCACGACATCGGCAAGAACATCGTGGGCGTCGTGCTCCAGTGCAACAATTACGAGGTCATCGACCTCGGCGTGATGGTGCCCACGCAGAAGATCCTCCAGGTAGCGCGGGACGAGAAGGTTGACGTGATCGGACTCTCCGGCCTCATCACGCCCTCGCTGGACGAGATGGTCCATGTCGCGGCCGAGATGGAGCGCGAGGGCTTCGCCGTGCCGCTGCTCATCGGCGGGGCCACCACTTCGCGCGTCCACACGGCGGTGAAGATCGCGCCGCGCTACGAGCGTGGGCAGACGGTCTATGTCACCGACGCGAGCCGCGCGGTGGGCGTGGTCTCGAACCTCCTCAATACCGAGACGCGCGGCACCTATGTGGCCGACGTGCGCGCGGAATATGCCAGGCTCGCCGAGGCCCACGCCCGCGCCGACGCCAACAAGCAGCGCCTCACGCTCGCCAAGGCGCGCGAGAATGCTCTCAAGCTGGATTTCTCGGCCCGCGCGCCGGAGAAGCCCTCCTTCCTCGGCACCCGCGTGTTCGAGGACCACGACCTCGCGGACCTCGTGCCCTTCATCGACTGGACGCCCTTCTTCCAGTCCTGGGAACTGACCGGGCGCTATCCGGCCATTCTGGAAGACGCCGTGGTGGGCGAGCCGGCGCGCGCGCTGTTCGCCGATGCGCAGGAGATGCTCGCGAAGATCGTCGCCGAGAAGTGGGTGACGGCCCGCGCCGTGGTCGGCTTTTGGCCCGCCAATGCCGTGGGCGACGACATCCTGCTGTTCCGCGACGACACGCGGAAGACCCCGCTCGCCACCCTGCATACCCTGCGCCAGCAGCTGTCGCGCCGGGAAGGACGACATAATCTGGCGCTGTCCGATTTCGTCGCCCCGCTGGAGAGCGGCGTCGCCGATTATGTGGGCGGGTTCGCGGTGACGGCGGGCATCGGCGAGGAGGATCGGGTGGCGGTCTTCAAGGCGGCCAACGATGATTATTCCGCCATCCTGCTCAAGGCCCTGTGCGACCGCCTCGCCGAGGCCTTCGCCGAGCGCATGCACCATCTGGTGCGCACCGACTTGTGGGGCTACGCGGCGGACGAGGCCCTCCCCAACGACGATCTCATCGCCGAGCGCTATCGCGGCATCCGCCCGGCGCCGGGCTATCCGGCCCAGCCCGACCATACCGAGAAGGCGACCATCTTCGAATTGCTGGATGCCACGCAGAAGGCGGGCATCCACCTCACCGAGAGCTTCGCCATGTGGCCCGGCGCGGCGGTGTCCGGCCTCTACTTCGCCCATCCCGAGAGCGCCTATTTCGGCGTCGGCCGCATCGAGCGCGATCAGGTGGAGGATTACGCGAAGCGCAAGGGCTGGACCGTGGCGGAGGCCGAGCGCTGGCTGGCCCCCATCCTCAATTACGACCCGGCGCGGGTGGAGGCGGCGGAGTAAAGCCGCCCCCTCGCTTACTTGAGCGCGGACAGGGCGCCAAACTGGCGCCCGACGCCCTGCGAGAAGGCGTTCGCCAGCCGCACGAAGCCGGCCACGTCGATCTCTTCGGCGCGGGCGGTTTCTTCGACGCCGGCGGCATCGAGCAGGGCCTGCGCATCCACGCCGAGCGTCTTCAGGCTCTGCCGCAGCATCTTGCGGCGCTGGCCGAAGGCGGCCTCCGTCACCTTTTCAAGGGCCGACAGCGCACAGGGGAGGGGCTCCGGGCGCGGCACCAAGTGGATGACCGAGGAGGTGACCTTGGGCGGCGGCACGAAGGCCGAGGGGGCGACATCGAAGGCGATCTTTCCCTTGGTCCGCCAGCCCGCCAGCACCGCGAGACGTCCATAGGCCTTGGAGCCCGGCTCCGCCACGATGCGTTCCGCCACTTCCTTCTGGAACATGAGGGTGAGGGAGGAGAACCACGGCGGCCACGGGTCCGTGGAGAGCCAGCCCACCAGCAGCACGGTGGCGATGTTGTAGGGCAGGTTGGCGACGACCCGCGCCTCGCCCTCCCCGATGAGGGGGCGCACGTCCACCTTCAGCGCGTCGCCCTCGATCACCTCCAGCCGGCCGGGATAATGCGCGGCGACCTCCGCCAGCGCATCCATGCAGCGCCGGTCGCGCTCGATGGCGATGACGCGCTTCGCGCCCAGCGCCAGAAGCGCACGGGTGAGCCCGCCGGGGCCGGGCCCGACCTCCACAATCGTCACATCTTCCAGCGGCCCTGAGGCGCGGGCGATGCGGCCGGTGAGGTTGAGATCCAGGAGGAAGTTCTGCCCCAGCGACTTCTGCGCCGAGAGGCCGTGCTTGCGGATGACGTCGCGCAGCGGCGGCAGATCGTCGAGCGCGCTCATGCGCGGGCCAGCGCAGGCGCAGGAGCCGGGGCTGCCGCCCGCTCCGCATCGGCAAGGCGCCGGGCGAGCTTCAACGCGGCGATCAGGCTGGAGGGATTGGCCCGGCCCGTCCCCGCGATGTCGAACGCCGTGCCGTGGTCCGGCGAGGTGCGGATGAAGGGCAGGCCGAGGGTCACGTTCACCCCGTCGTGGAAGGCGAGCGTCTTGGCCGGGATCAGAACCTGATCGTGATACATGCCCACCGCCACGTCATAGCGTGCCCGTGCTTCCGGGTGGAACATCGTGTCCGCGGGCAGGGGGCCGGTGGCGAGGATGCCCTCGCGCTTCAGCGCCTCCACGGCGGGCCGCACGATGGCCTCGTCCTCACCGCCCAGCGTGCCGTCCTCGCCCGCATGGGGATTGAGGCCGCAGAATGCGAGGCGGGGCCGGGCGATGCCGAAGCGCCGCGCCATGTCCCGGGCGACGATGCGGCCGGTTTCGACCAGAAGGTCGATGGTGAGGAGGCCGGGCACCTCCGCATAGGGGACGTGGATGGTGGCGGGCACCACGGCAAGCTTGTCCGACCAGATCATCATCACCGGATGCGGCGCCGGCCGGCCCGGCGCGGACGCGCGGTGGGCGAGCCACTCGGTGTGGCCGGGGAAGGGAAAGCCGGCGTCGTACATGACCGATTTGGCGAGCGGATTGGTCACGAGGGCCGCCGCGCGTCCGGCCGTCACAAGGCCGAGGGCGGTGGCGAGGCTCGCCTCGACGCAGGCGGCGGAGGAGGCGTCCGGCAACCCTGCGCGCCCGGTGAAGGCGGGGCCAGCGGGGAGAACCGGAAGGGCGTCCGTGAAGCGCGGGGAAGCAGTTTCGGGCGTCGTCTCGACCAACGGCAGGTCGAGGCCGATCAGGCGGGCGCGGGCGGCGAGCGCTGCGGGATCGCCGGCGACGATGAAGGGCGGGACAGACGCCGCGTGCCGCCGCTGGAAGGCTGCGAGCGCGATATCGGGGCCGATGCCGGCGGGATCGCCGAGGGCGAGGACAAGGGGAGACAGGGCGGCCATCAGAGGTTTGTCAGCATCAGCGGCGCCCGGTGCGGGCGCGGAGCCGACCATAGAGCATTTTCAAGCGAAGAGGATCGTGGTTGGCGTGAAGACCGCGCGCGTGGCCAAAGACCGGAGCCTTGCCGGCGGACGGAAGGTGCCGCCGCCGGTCAGCGACGGTATTCGATCAGTGCCTGCTTGCGCAGCTCGGCCATGAATTTCTTTGATTCCGCGGTGAACTGGCTGGTGGTCAGCTCGTCCTTGATCTCGCGCTTCTGGGAGCTCTCGCCGCGCACCTCGCGCTTGCCGCACATGGCAAAGGTCTCCACCCCGGCCTGGGCGACTTCCGGCGGCGTGAGCCGGCCGACCTCGGTCTTGTCGAGGATCTGCTTGAGCTGGGCGGGCACCTCGGAGGACAGGCGCGTCACCTTGGGGCGCACCACCACCTCCCTCATGGACTTCGCCATCTGCTCGCCGCTGTCGCAATCGGTGAAGCGCGACTTGAGGGCATTGGCCTCGGCGAGGCGGGCGGCGTGGTTGCTGGCGTTGCGCGGAACCACGAAGACGATGGGCATGAGCGTGTATTCGGTGGCGACCATCTGGGTCTCGCCGCGCTTCTGCAGGGCCGCGATCACGTCGGCGTCGCGGATGTTCACCGTGCCCGACCGGGCGCGGACGTACTGGCCCCAGACGTAATCGGCCAGCAGCTTCTGCTTGAAGGTCCGGTCGCCGAGCCCCTGCTGCTTGAAGCCGGACGAGAGCTGCTCGGGCGTACGGCCGGAGCGCTCGGCGATCGAGGCGAACAGGCGGTCGACGTCCTTCTGGTCCACGTCCAATTTGAGGCGGTTGGCCTGCTGGATCTTGATGCGCTCCTCGATCAGTTCCTCCAGTGCTTCCTTGGCGCTGATCGGCTTGCGCTCGATGATGCTGTGGAGGAGCTGGCGCTGGGAGACGTCGTAGCTGGTGACCGGATCGCCGTTGACGACCACCACGACCTGTTGCGCGCGGGCGGGCGAGCCCACCACGAGCGCGGGCAGGAGAAGGGCGGCGGCGAGGAGAAGAAGGCGTGCGAAAGGCATGGTCCTGTCCGGGGGGCTGCCTGCGACTTGTGTCTTCATCCTGTGGCGGCAATGCGGCTGCGCGAGCGTGGCCATGGCGGCCACACTCCAGCCGGCATCAATTCGAGGATTCGGAGCCGAAGCTGGTGGAGAAGCCACCTTCGCCGAGGGTGCGCAGGCCGATGCGGAACATCACCTTGGTCACCGGCGGCGCGTTGGGGCCGTTGAGGGTGTAGTCGGAGATGTAGTTCAGGGCGAGGGTGAAGCAGTCGTCGATGTAGCTCAGGCCGAGCAGGGTGTAGTCCACCTCGCCCGCCGCGAAGTCGTAGCGGATGGCGCCGCGCAACGCCCAGTTGTCGTTCAGCTTGTAGGAGGCATTGGTGTAGATGCCTTCGCGCTGGTCGTAATAGCCGAGCAGCGGCTGCGCCTCGTAGCGGCCGTAGGTGAGAGCCACGTTGAAGCGGTCGATCTCCGCCCGCGCCTGCAGCTCGAACCGCTGCATGGAAAAGTTCTGCTCGTCGAACCGGAAGCGGGTCACGAATTCGAGATATTTGGTGGGCGAGTAGCCGAACTTGGCGATGTAGTCCGACGCCGAGGTCTCAAGGCCCGACTCAAGGCCGGTGTTGGCCATGTCGCCGTAGGCATAGGAATTCTTGCCGAACAGATTGTAGGACTGGCCGACCACGGCGGTGAACAGGCCGCCGCCGTTGATGGCGGCCGTGTAGGTCACGCCGAGGTTCAGGCGGCTGCCGCCCTCCACCCGGTCATAGCCGGAATACTTGTTCACCTCGAACAGGTTGGTGTCGTCGAACACCAGGCTCTGGGCGTCCTCGTTCGGGAACCGGCCGATGTCGCTCTCGTTCGGGCGGATGATGATTTGTGCCCTCGGCTCAATGGTCTGGGTGCCCCAGCTCTCGGCGGAGATGAAGGGGTATTTGTAGTCGAGGCCCACCGCGGGCATGGCGCGGATGAGGTCGTCACTGCCGGACTGGAGCGGGTTCTGGTTGGCGTAGGCGGGGCCGAACTGGTAGCTCGGGGGCAGGTAGGAGGTGTTGACCGAGGCCACGTCCACGCGCGCCGTGACGAACGGTGTCCACTGCTGGCCGAGGGAATCGGTGATGGTCTTCTTCCAGTAGACGTCGCCGGACAAGCGCGTGTAGTCGCCCGGCGCGCCGCGCAGCAGGCATTCCTTCGCGTTCGGCGACCACAGGGTGCAGGCGCCGGTGGGCACGCCGACGGTGCCGATGGCGGACGTCAGCTCGGAGGTGCCGATGAAGTCAGCCTGCTCGCGGGTGAGGCTGGTGAGGTTCATCTTGAACCCGGCCTCGCCGCCCCACAGGGCCTTGTCGTACACCTTGCTGTAGTTGAGCGTGCCGACGATGGGCTGGCGCTGCTGGTCGTCGGTCACTGCGAGGCCGAGGAAATAGAGGCCGCGCAGGTCGAAATAGGAGCGATCACCCTGGCCCGTCAGGTAGACCGTGGAGGTCTTGGTGGTGGTGGTGTCGGGGATCAGGTTGTAATCGCGCAGGAAGGTGCGGTCGGACGCGATGGTGGCATCCCAGCCGAAGGTCCAGAACTTGTTCAGCGCGAAGGCGCCGGAGCTTTCCACCGCGCCGCGGTTGTCGCGGAAGCCGGGCAGCACCTCGGTGAAGCCGTTGGACGTGGTGATGAACTCCTGCGGGTTCTCCTGCACGATGCCGGCGGCGCGGATGGTGTAGCTGCCGTTGATCAGGCGCTGGCGCCATTCGCCCTGCATCAGCACGCCCTGCTGGGTCAGGAAGGCGGGCGTGAGGGTCAGGTCGCGGTCGGGGGCGATGTTCCAGAAGAAGGGAACGGCGACGCCGTAGCCGATCTGGCTGGAGGAGAAGAACTCCGGCATCAGGAAGCCGGTCTTGCGCTTCACCGTCGGGTCGGGCGACGACATGAACGGGAAGTAGGCCACCGGCATGCCGAAAAACTCGACCCAGGCGTCCTGGTAATAGACCATCTTCTCGTCGTCGTTGTGGATGATCTTCTTGGCCTTGATCTGCCACAGCGGCGGCTTGGAGGGGTCGTCCTTGCATGGCTCGCAGGCCGTGTAGACGCCATTCTGGAAGACGGTGATGTTGCCGTCGGTCCGGTCAGCGCGGACGGCGGCGAAATGGGTGTTGTCCGGCGTGTCGAGGCGCAGGGAATCGATGAAGCCCTGCTTGAAGTCCTGCGTCAGCTGGAGCGTGTCCGCCGTGATGATCTTGCCGTCCTTGTCCTTGAGGCGGGCGTTGCCTTCCGCGCGCAGGGTGTTGGCCTTGCGGTCCAGCACCACGCGGTGAGCCTCGAGGGACGAGCCGTCATAATAGATCTGGACGTTGCCGACGGCGGAGACGGTGTCCTTCTGGTAGTCGTATTCGAGCTGGTCGGCCGTCACCAGCATCTTCTGGTTCGGGTCGAGCTGACGCGCGGTGAGCAGGTTGCTGCCCGGCGTGGTGTTCTGGCTCGGCTGTGCGGACTGCGCGCGGGCGCCATCCATCGGCGCGAAGAGGGCGACGAGACCGGCAAGGAACACGCTAAAGGCGGCTGCCGAGGAGACGCGTGCGGACGCGCGACCGCCCGTCCCACGCACCGCAGTGCGAAGGGTCCCGGCAGTCAGCTCAGCGGCGGGGGGATGCCCGACCGTCATCCGTCCTCCCGATGCAACAGAATGAGCGCCCCCAGCAAAATCCCGGTGACTGCTGGAAACCACGCAGCAGCAACGGGATGAACGATTCCAGCCTCTCCGAGATCCTCGGCGAGCTTGGTCCCAACATAAAGCAGAAAGCCCGCAAGCACGCCACCGAGAATCGTCTGGCCCACACCCCCGAACCGGAAGACGCGAAGCCCCACGACCGCGGCAATCAGCACCATTGCCACCAGCAGAAACGGCTTTGCGAGAAGACTCTGGAGCTGGAGGCGGTATTTTTCCGCGCCGAAGCCGGACTGTTCCGCACTGCGAATAGCCGACGGCAGTTGCCAGAACGACACGGTTTCCGGGGCGATCAGCGAATCCTGGATCTGTTTCGGGTCGAGCTTGGTGGCAATCAGGTAGGTATCATAGGAGGCAAGATCGAGGCCCGGGACGAGCACCTTGGCGCCGGTAAGAATCCATGCACCATCTCCCAAAGTTGCAGATTTGGCCTCTACACGCTCCATGAAGTTCCCGGAGGGATCGAACTCGAAAATCACCACGCCCGAGAGCACCCGACCGCCCTGCCGGGAGGACTGGGCCTGGATGATGGACTGTCCGTCCACGCTCTGCTGGCGAATCCAGAAGTCCTTCTTCGACTGCGTGAGCCCTGGCGTGCCGCCGCCGCTGGCGAAGATGTCGCCCTCGATCTGGTTGGCGCGCTCCTTGAAGTCGGCGGAGACGGGGTTGAACACGCAGGTGGCGAAGACGCCCACGAGGAAGGCCACGAGCACCGGCGGGGTAATGAACTGCCAGACCGAAAGCCCCACCGCCCGCGCCACCACCAGCTCCAGCCGGCGCGACAGGATGACGAACGTCACCATTCCGCCGAACAGCACGGCGAAGGGCAGGAGCTGCTCGGTGAAGGCGGGCGCGCGGTAGATGGTGAGGAGGGCGAGAAGGCTCACCGTCACCTGCTCGCGGTCCGCCGTGCGCCGCGCCATCTCCAGGAAGTCCACGAGCACGATCAGCGTGACGCAGGACAGGAAGATCACCGCCACCGCATGCGCGAAGCGCCGCGCGAAATAGAAGCCGAGGATGCGTCCGATCATCGTCAGGCCGCTGCCCGCCGTGCGAATCGCGCCCGGATGGCGGCGCCCAGCGCCGTCAGCGCCGCCGGCGGGGCGATGCGGATCCAGCCCTGCAGGATCATGGCGCAGATGATGACGGTGACGATGGGCAAAGCGTAGATCAGGGGCACCGCCGCCGCATTGGCCTTCAGCTGGCCGGCGATGGCGAAATTGCCGATCTGCACCAGCCCCATGGCCGGGATGATGGCGGTGAGCGCCGCGCCACGGCTCTGGCGGGTGGTGCGCGGCTGGGCGAGCGCGGCGGCGGCGATGGCGAAGAAGGCCATGGGATAGAGCCCCGCCGACAGGCGCTTGTGCAGCTCCTCCCGATATCGTCCGGGGAAAAAGCGCACATACATGTCCTCGGGCGGCGGGCTCATCACATAGGACAGGGGCCGCTCCATGGGCTTGATGTCCACGCCCTTGGTGTCCGGCGCCAGCGAGGAGAGGTCGAAGGCGTAGCGCTGGAATTCCACCACCGAGGAATTGGCCGCCTTGCTCTCGGAACGCCCCTGCTTCTGGTCGCCGGCCGGGGGCTGGGCCGCCGCCGGGGTGCTCTGGTCGGTCTTCTGAGCGGCGAGCTTGGCGCGGGCGGCCGCACGGGCTTCCTCCGGGGTCGGCTGGGGCGTCGCCTCGGTCCTCCACATGTCGCCGCCACGCCGGTGAATGGAGCCGTTTTCCAGCACCAGGAAGATGCCGGCCTTGCTTTCGACGATCTGGCCCCGGTCTGCGAGGTAGGTAGAAACCTCCTTCTCGCGCGCGTCATTGATGAAGATGCCGCGCATCACGCCGTTGGCGGAGCGCTCGCGCACATGGAAGACGAGCCCCTGGGTGAGGTTCACGAAGCGGCCGGGCTGGGCGACGAAGGACACCACGTCCGCGCGCACCTTGGTCACCTGCTCGCGAAAGTTGGTGAGGCTGGCCGGCACCACATGGACCGCCAGTGAGGAACAGAACAGGGAGACCAGGATCGCCAGCACGATGAGCGGGCGCAGCAGGCGCCACGGCCCCATGCCGGCGGCGGCCATGACCACGATCTCGCTGTCCCCGTTGAGCTTGAGCAGCGTGTAGGCGGTCGCGATGAACAGGGCGGCCGGCGCGATCACCAGCACCAGCGTGGGCATGGTGAGGCTGGTGATGGCGATGAAGGCAAGGATGGTCTGGCCCTGGCTCGTCACCAGATCGAGCTGCCGCAGCGCCTGCGTCGCCCAGATCATGCCCGCGAGCACGACCACGACTCCCAGGAAGGCGACAGCCGCCGTGGAGAAGATGTAACGATCCAGACGGCCCATCACAGCATGCCTTTAAATGCGCGGAGCCGCCCCCTCACTCGCATGTCGATCGACAGCGCGCTCTGGATAGCCGGAAGCCGCCCGCCGCGCAAATGCCGGTAGGGAAATGCCCGGCGTCCGCCTGTGAATGGCTGCGCGACTCAGCCGGCGCGGCCAACCGTTCTCAGGGCGAAGAGATAGACCAGCGCCACCTCGTCGAGCCGGTCGAAGCGCCCGGCGGCGCCGCCGTGGCCGGCATCCATATTGGTGCGCAGCAGCAGGGGCCGCCCGCCGGTGTCCGCCGCCCGCAGCCGCGCCATCCATTTCGCCGGCTCCCAATAGGTCACGCGCGGGTCGGTGAGCCCGGCGAGGGCGAAGATGGAGGGGTAGGCCTGCGCGCTTACATTATCCACGGGTGAATAACCCCGGATCCGGTGGAAGGCAGCCTCGTCGGCGATGGGATTACCCCACTCCGGCCATTCCGGCGGGGTCAGGGGAAGGGTGTCGTCCAGCATGGTCGTCAGCACGTCCACGAACGGCACCTCGGCGACGATGCCGGCGAAGAGGTCCGGCCGCATGTTCGCCACCGCTCCCATCAGCATCCCGCCCGCCGAGCCGCCCTGGGCGACGATTCGTTCAGGCTGGGTGAAGCCTTCCGCCACCAGGTGCGCGGCCGCGGCGATGAAATCGGTGAAGGTGTTGGTCTTCTTCGCCAGCTTGCCGTCGGCGTACCAGCGCCAGCCCTTGTCCGTGCCGCCGCGGATGTGGGCGATGGCATAGATGAAGCCGCGGTCCACCAGCGACAGCCGGTTGGTGGCGAAGCCGGCGGGGATGGTGATTCCGTAGGCGCCATAGCCGTAGAGCAGCAGCGGCGCGGAGCCGTCGAGCGGCGTGTCCTTGTGATAGAGCAGGGAGACCGGAACGTTCTCGCCGTCCGCCGCCTTCGCCATCAGGCGGCGCGTCACATAATGCGCCGGGTCGTGACCGGAGGGCACTTCCTGCCGCTTCAGCATTTCGCGGCGGCGGCTTGCCATGTCGTAGTCCCACACCTCGGACGGCGTGGTCATGGACGCATAGGTGAAGCGCAACTGCGTGGTGTCGAAGGCATAGCCGGCCGACATCCCCAGCGCATAGGCCTCCTCGTTGAAGGCGATGGCATGCTCCGCACCATCCGCGAGCGCCCGGATGACGATGCGTGGCAGACCACCCTCGCGTTCCAGGCGGGCCATGTGGCCGCTGAACACCGTGTGACTCAGGATCATGCAGCCCGGACGGTGCGGGACGAGATCGCGCCAGTGGTCGCGCCCGGGCGTGGCGACGGGCGCCACGGTGATCTTGAAGTCTTCCGCGTTGTCGGCGTTGGTCAGGAAGACGAGGGTATCGACGCCGCCGAGGTCGGGATGGTGCTCCACCTCGTAGCGCACACCCTCGGTGCGGGGCGCGATGCAGCGGGGAGGCGCGGCGGGGTCGAGAAGGTCCAAGAGGTGGACCTCGGAAGTCTCGTGGTCGCCGCAGGCAATCAGCCCGTAGCGGCGGGACTGGGTTTCCCCCAGCGAGACGAAGAAGCCCTTGTCCGGCTCCTCATAGATCAGCGTGTCCGTCTCCGGCGCTGTGCCGATGACATGGCGGAAGACGAGGGAGGGGCGGTGCTCGGCGTCGCGGCGGATGTAATAGAGCACGTCCCCGTCGGCGCTCCACAACAGGTCGCCGGTTGTCTCCTCGATGGCGTCGGGCAGGTCGGCGCCGGTCGCAAGGTCACGGATGCGCAGCGAATAGAGCTCGGCGCCGGAGGTGTCGGCGGAATAGGCGAGGCGGCGGTGGTCGGCGCTGTGGCGCCAGTGGCCGAAGTGGAAATAGGCCTTGCCCTCAGCCTCCCTGTCGCCATCGAGGAGGATCTCCTCCTCGCCGTCTGGCAGGGCCTTGCGGCAGGCGAGGGGATGCTGTCCCCCTTCCCGGTGGCGGGAATAATAGGCGAAGGGGCCGTCCGGCGCGGGCACGGAGGAATCATCCTCCTTGATGCGCCCGCGCATTTCCGCGACCAGCCTCGCCTTCAGCTCGCCGAGCGGCGCGAGCCAGGCGTCCGCATAGGCATTCTCGGCTTCAAGGTAAGCCCGGATGTCGCCGTCCAGCACCGAGGGGTCGCGCATGACGGCGCGCCAATTGTCGGCGCGCAGCCAGGCGTAATCGTCGGTGAGGGAAATGCCGTGGACGGTACGGGTCGACGGGCGGCGAGGGGCGCGCGGCGGCTCAGGCGCCACGGTCTGCCTCGCCATCCGGGGTCAGGGAGAGGGCGGTGCCGTTCATGCAGAAGCGCAAGCCGGTCGGCGCCGGGCCATCCGGAAAGACGTGGCCCAGGTGGCTGTCGCAGGATGCGCAGCGCACCTCGATGCGGCGCATGCCGTGGGAGACGTCCTCATGGGTGACGACCGCATCCGGCGACACCGGCTGGAAGAAGCTCGGCCAGCCCGTGCCGGAATTGTACTTGCTCTCGGAGCGGAACAGCGGCGCGCCGCAGGCGACGCAGGAATAGAGGCCGGCGCGCTTCTCGTCCCAGTAGGGGCCGGTGAAGGCGCGCTCGGTGCCGGCCTGGCGGGTGATTCGGAACTGCTCCGGCGTGAGGCAGGAACGCCATTCGCTTTCGCTCTTCACGACCTTGGTGTGGTCCGCGTCGGAAGGGGCAGAGGTGGGCATGGAGGAACCCCGGTCTGATCTGTGGCAGAGGTAGGCATTCCCAATGGCGACGGCAAGGCTCTCCCGATCACATGCCCGCGGGCGTGCCTGTTGCCGTGGCTGTCGGCGGGGCGGCGGAGGGGACGCGCAGATCTGCGATCTTGAGTCACCTGACGAAGATGAGCCGCATTGCCGAAATATCGGTTGCAAAGTTGAAACTGCGAAACTAACACGGTCTCTACAGGGGCCATCGCAGCATCCGTGCGTGGGCGACTGATCAGGGTATGTACACTGTCCGGGGTTCGGACACTTTGGGTCTGCGGACCATCGAGACGGGGCGCCGCGAAAGCGTCTCGGGAGTGTGCTGCGTCTTGGGGGTGCCTTGGCTGCACTGGGCTCCACCTTTCTGGCGCGCGCCGAGTTCTCGGCTGCGCGTGTCCTGATTGTCCGGAACCGCGAAACCTGACCGACGGCGCAGTCCTCTCAAGCCATCTCAACGCGAAGCAGATCCCATGAGCGACACAACGGAACAGACGGCCTTCATCGAGCTCGCGACGGACATCATCTCCGCCTATGTCGGCAACAACACGGTCGCCGCGACCGAGCTGCCGGCCCTCATCAACGACGTCTTCCTCGCCCTCACGCGCCTCGGCACCGGCGAGGCGCCGGCCGGCGCGGAGCCGCTGAAGCCGGCGGTTGCGGTGAAGCGCTCCGTGCATCCGGACTTCATCATCTGCCTGGAGGACGGCAAGAAGTTCAAGTCGCTGAAGCGCCACCTGCGCACGCACTATGACATGACGCCCGAGCAGTATCGCGAGAAGTGGGGCCTGCCGGCCGACTATCCCATGGTCGCCCCCAATTATGCCGCCGCCCGCTCCGAGCTCGCCAAGCAGATGGGTCTCGGCCAGCAGCGCCGCCGCAGCTGAACGGCTTCTCCCTGAAAGACAAAGGCCCGGCGCGCTGCGCCGGGCCTTTTTGCTTTGGGCTTCTGGAGAGGCCGCTCACTCCGCGGCGATGCGCACCTGCGGCTGGGCATCGCGCACGGCGGCGTCCACATGGGTCTCGAAGCGCGCGAAGTTGTCGCGGAACATGGAGACCAGCCGGCGCGCAGTGGCGTCGAACTCCGCTTTGTCCGCCCAGGTCTTGGACGGATAGAGGATGTGCGGCTCGATGCCCGGCACGGAGGTGGGCACCTCGAAGCCGAAATAGGGATCGGTGCGGAACGAGGCGCCCTTGAGCGAGCCGTCGAGCACCGCAGTCAGCAGCGTGCGGGTCACCTTGATGGGCATGCGCCGGCCGGTGCCGAACTTGCCGCCGGTCCAGCCGGTGTTCACCAGCCAGCAGTCCACGCCGTGCTCGGCGATGAGGTCGCGCAGCAGATTGCCGTAGACGGACGGATGTCGCGGCATGAAGGGCGCGCCGAAGCAGGTGGAGAAGGTGGCTTCGGGGTCCTTCACGCCCTTCTCGGTGCCCGCGACCTTCGCCGTGTAGCCGGAGAGGAAGTGATACATCGCCTGCGCCGGGGTGAGCCGCGCGATGGGCGGCAGCACGCCGAACGCGTCGCAGGTAAGCATCACCACGTTCTTCGGCTGGCCGGCGCGGCCGGTGGGGCTGGCGTTGGGGATGAAGGCGAGGGGATAGCAGGAGCGGGTGTTCTCGGTGAGGCTGCCGTCGTCGAAGTCGGGCACGCCGGTCACCTTGTCGAGCACCACATTCTCCAGCACCGTGCCGAAGCGGTTGGAGGCGGCGAAAATCTCGGGCTCGGCCTCCGCCGAGAGGCGGATGGTCTTGGCGTAGCAGCCGCCCTCGAAGTTGAAGACGCCGTCCTTGCTCCAGCCGTGCTCGTCATCGCCGATAAGCGTGCGGTTGGGATCGGCCGAAAGCGTGGTCTTGCCGGTGCCGGACAGGCCGAAGAACAGGCAGACGTCGCCCTGCTCTCCGACGTTGGCCGAGCAGTGCATGGGCATGATGCCCTTCTTCGGCAGGATGTAGTTCAGCGCGGTGAACACCGACTTCTTCATCTCGCCCGCGTAGGACGAATTGCCGATGAGCACGATGCCGCGAGAGAAATCCACCGCGATCACCGTCTCCGAGCGAACCCCGTGGCGCGCCGGATCGGCCTTGAACGACGGCAGGTCGATGATGGTCATTTCCGGCACGAAGCCGTCAAGCTCGGCCCGCTCGGGGCGGCGCAGCATGGTGCGGATGAACAGGGAGTGCCAGGCGAACTCGGTGTAGACGCGCACCTTGATGCGCGAGGCCGGATCGGCGCCGCCATAGAGATCCTGCGCGAACAGGGTCTTGTCCTCGGCCTCCTTCAGGAAGTCCTGATAGAGCGCCTCGAACTGCGCCGGCGTGATGGCGCCGTTGTTGTCCCACCAGACCTCGCTCTCGGTATTGGCGTCGCGCACCACGAACTTGTCCTTGGGGCTGCGGCCGGTGTGGGCGCCGGTCACGGCCATCAGCGCGCCGCCGGAGGACAGATGCCCCTCCTTGTGCGCCAGCGCGTGCTCGTAGAGGGCGGGCTCCAGAAGATTCCAATGCACCGCCGTGAGATGCTTGAGGCCGAACGTGTCCGCGCCGCAGGCGCTGTTCCGGTGACCGGTTTCGAGCACGAAAAATCCTCCAAATTCCCGCCGGCGTGACGCCGGCATTCAAGCCGCCATCCCGCTCTCACAGAGTTATGCGGGAGGTGTCGGGCCGGGGATGTCTTTGCGCATCCCTCGAAGCCGCGGCGAGCACGCTAGAGGGAGTTGGCCGTCAAGGAAACTCCGACGAAAGCAGATTAAACGTTTAAATTCAGGCTGCCGTCCCGCGTCGAGCGTCAGTGACAAGCTTCACCAGTTCTTGCCGCACTGCAGCAAGGTCTTCGGTGCGTCGGGTGAAATCCAGGCGCCGCACAAGATCGCCGCAGATCAGTTCGCAGCCCTCAGGATCGAGCGACAGCATCCGCCACTTGCCATCGGGCGCGCCGAGGAGAACGGTGGCGTAGAGATGCACGGCGTCGGCATGGTCCTCGTTCATGTGCGCGATCACGCCCTCCGCCCCACCGGCCAGCGCCTCCGCTCCCTGCCAGGAGGTGACCAGCATTTCTCCCGGCACGTCGACGATGCGGCCGAAGCCCTCGACCAGATGCGCCTCGGATATGTCGATGGCATAGAAGGCGAAATCCGTAAAATCGGCATAGCCCGCAGCGGCCTCATGCCGGGCGAGATAGCGGGCGCGCACCTCCGGGGCCGGGGCGGGGACGATGCGCCCGACAAGGCTGGCGCGCGGGGCGTTCAACGGGTCGTCGGCGCCGGCGGCCGAAACGAGGAGGGAGACGCGCGCGTCGCCGGCGATGTTGCGGGTGTGCCGGGCAAGGCGGGAGATGAGCAGCGTCGGCCTGCCCTCGGGGTCTGTGGCCACGGCCACCAGGGAGGCATAAGGCGCGCCGTCACCCTCCAGCGTTGCAAGGGCGCCGAATCGGGCCTCGCGCACGAGGTGGCGGACGGCGGTCGCGGACGGCTTGGTCATGGTCTCCTCCCACGGGGCGGTGCCACGATGCTCCCGCGCGGCGTGCCGGCGCAAGGGGCGACGCGCCGCTGGGGAAAGTGCAACGCTGATTAAGGCTATTCCGCCGACGCCATTTGGTGTCGGTGGAGAATCCCGCTACTTTGCGTCAAACGAGTCTTGTGTGTCACATTTCGGCCACGCGAACGCGGTTCACCGCAAGATGCGGCCGCAACAGGTGGCCGGCTTGAAGGCCCGTGTTCAGCGGACCGCCCGGACGGCTCCAAAGAGGTGTCATGCCCACGATCGCCCTTGTCGACGACGACCGCAACATCCTGACCTCGGTCTCCATCGCCCTGGAGGCGGAGGGCTACCGCATCGACACCTACACGGACGGCGCCTCGGCTCTCGACGGGTTCAAGACCAACCCGCCGGACCTCGCCATCCTGGATATCAAGATGCCCCGCATGGACGGCATGGAGCTGCTGCGCCGCCTGCGCCAGAAGACCGACATGCCGGTGATCTTCCTCACCTCCAAGGACGAGGAGATCGACGAATTGTTCGGCCTCAAGATGGGCGCCGACGATTTCATCAAGAAGCCGTTCTCCCAGCGCCTGCTGGTGGAGCGGGTGAAGGCGGTGCTGCGCCGCGCCGGAGCCAAGGACGGCGCCGCCCCGCGTGAGGTGGACAGCGCCAAGGTTCTCGAGCGCGGCAACCTGCGCATGGACCCCGAACGCCACACCTGCACCTGGAAGGCCGAGCCGGTGACGCTCACCGTCACCGAATTCCTGATCCTCCAGGCGCTCGCCCAGCGCCCGGGCGTGGTCAAGAGCCGCAACGCCCTGATGGACGCGGCCTATGACGATCAGGTCTATGTGGACGACCGCACCATCGACAGCCACATCAAGCGGCTGCGCAAGAAGTTCAAGTCGGTGGACGATTCCTTCGAGATGATCGAGACCCTGTACGGCGTCGGCTACCGGTTCAAGGAGTGATCCGGGCCGCGCGCGGCAGGTTCGGCGCCAAATGACGGTCGAGACCAACGAAGCGCCGCTGGAGCGCCCGAGCGAGCCGGCGGGCGGCATTCTCGCCACCGTCCGGCGGGTGCGCCGCTTTGTGGCGTTCAAGGGCTTCTCGTCGCTTACGCGGCGCATCGTGCTCCTGAACCTTGCTGGCCTGTGCGCGCTGGTCTCCGGCATCCTGTATCTGTCGGAATTCCGCTCCGGCCTCATCGACGCGCGCATCCAGAGCCTTCTGGTGCAGGGCGAGATCATTGCCGCGGCCATCGCCTCCTCGGCGCAGGTGGAGACCAACGCCATCACGCTCGATCCCGATCGCCTGCTGGAATTGCAGGCGGGGGAGAGCTACGGCCCCGAGGACGGCTTCGCGCCGCTGGAATTCCCCATCAATCCCGAGCGGGTCGCCCCCGTGCTGCGCCGCCTCGTCGGCCCCACCCGCACCCGCGCCCGCATTTACGATCGGGAAGGCCAGCTGCTGCTGGATTCCCGCTCGCTCTATTCGCGCGGCGAGATCCTGCGCTTCGATCTGCCCTCGCCCAACGAGCCGAAGCCCGGTTTCCTGGAGCGCGCGTGGCTGGGGCTTCAGCTGTGGTTCGGTCGGGGCGACCTGCCGCTCTACCGGGAGATGGGGCCGCAGGCCGGCAAGAGCTATCCGGAGGTCGCCTCCGCGGCGCTCGGCACCAAGGCCAGCGAGGTGCGGGTGGACGAGCGCGGGCAGGTGGTTGTCTCCGTCGCGGTGCCCATCCAGCGCTTCCGCGCCATCCTCGGCGTGCTGCTGCTCTCGACCCAGAGTGGCGAGATCGACGCGGCGGTGAAGGCCGAGCGCTTCGTCATCGTGCGCGTCTTCCTTGTCGCGGCGGCGGTGATGGTGCTGCTCTCCGTGCTGCTCGCCGGCACCATCGCCGATCCCGTGCGCAAGCTGGCGGCCGCCGCCGAGCGGGTGCGCCGGCGTATCAAGACCCGCGTGGAAATTCCCGATTTCACCGCCCGCGCCGACGAAATCGGCCATCTCTCCGGCGCCCTGCGCGACATGACGAGCGCGCTCTACAACCGCATCGAGGCCATCGAGAGTTTCGCGGCGGATGTGGCGCACGAATTGAAGAATCCGCTCACCTCCCTGCGCAGCGCGGTGGAAACGCTTCCGCTCGCCAAGACCGATTCCTCCCGCTCGCGGCTGCTGGAGGTGATCCAGCACGACGTGAAGCGTCTCGACCGCCTGATCTCCGACATCTCCGACGCCAGCCGCCTCGACGCCGAGCTGCAGCGGCAGGAGGCCGTGACGGTGGACCTGAAGCAGCTTCTGGAGATGGTGGTCGGCCTTGCCCAGGACGTGCGCAAGGACGATGGCGTGAACGTCTCCCTCGCCTTCGAACGCGCGGCGGGGGCGCCGCAGGACTTCAATATCGCCGGCCACGCCTCCCGCCTCGGGCAGGTGGTGGACAATCTCGTCTCCAACGCCCGCTCCTTCTCGCCCCAGGGCGGCTCGGTTCGCGTCATCTGCCGGCGCGTCAAGGACGGGGCCGAGATCGTTGTGGACGACGACGGGCCGGGCATCCGCCCCGACGCCCTCTCGCGCATCTTCGAGCGCTTCTACACCGATCGCCCGCATCAGGGCTTCGGCCAGAATTCCGGCCTCGGCCTCTCCATCTCGCGGCAGATCGTGGAGGCCCACGGCGGGCGCATCTGGGCCGAGAACCGCACCGTCACCGACCCCGACGGCACCCCCCATGTGACCGGCGCCCGCTTCATCGTGCGCCTGCCGGCCGGCTGACATGACAGCGGACGCGCCGCCCACCCTCCACGCCAGCTGCGTCGCCGTGGGGGATGCGGGGCTCCTCATCCGCGGGCCGTCGGGCTCCGGAAAATCCACGCTCGCGCTGCGCCTTATCCTCGACGGCCCCAGCGTCCTGCCACCGGCCGAGCTTGTGGCGGACGACCGGGTGGTGCTTGCGGTCGAGGGTGGTATGCTGATCGCTCGTCCACCGCCTCTGCTTGCGGGCCTCATCGAGCTTCGCGGTATTGGTGTGCGGCGCATGGCGCACCGTTCGCACGTCGCAGTGCGGCACGTGGTCGATCTGAGGGCATCGGAAATGGCGCGGATGCCGGAGCCGGCCGAACTCCGGGACAACATCCAAGGTATTGAAATTTCGCGGATTCCCGTCCGTGACCTAGCGCTCGCGCCGCTCGTAATCGCTTGCATTCTCAGAACGCAGGCTTACGAAAACTAAATGTGCTTTTGTGCGTTGCACCCCTTGCGTAATTTTTGAGCCCCTCTGAATATGGCCATCCCGCAGCGCGGGAGGCCTTCATCCGGGGGAGGTGAGGGCGGAGGAAGCATGATCGGTCTCGTCCTCGTCACACATGGCCGTCTGGCAGATGAATTCTGCTCCGCGCTGGAGCACGTTATGGGCCCGCAGGCCCAGATCGCCGCTGTCACCATCGGTCCTGAAGACGACATGGAGCGGCGGCGTCAGGACATCATCGACGCGGTGGACCGCGTGCGCACCGGCGACGGGGTGGTGATCCTGACCGACATGTTCGGGGGAACGCCCTCGAACCTCGCGATCTCGGTGATGAACACGCCCGACGTCGAAGTGGTGGCGGGCATCAACCTGCCCATGCTGGTCAAGCTCGCCAAGGTGCGCGGGGAGATGCCGCTGGCCCAGGCCGTGGACGTCGCCCAGGAAGCCGGTAGGAAATACATCAATGTCGCAAGCCGCGTCCTCTCCGGTAACTGAGCTTTTCGCCGACGCCGGCTGTGAGCCGGCCGGCTGTGTCGAAGACCCGGCCATTGCCTGCGGCCGGCCCATCGCCCCCGAGGCGCTGGTGCGCGTGCTACCCATCATCAACAAGCGCGGCCTCCACGCCCGCGCCTCCGCCAAGTTCGTGCAGACGGTGGAGCGCTTCGACGCCATGGTCACCGTGTGCCGCAGCGGCGAGGCGGTGGGCGGAAACTCCATCATGGGCCTGATGATGCTTGCAGCCGGGCCAGGCACCTGCGTCACCGTCACCGCAACCGGCCGCGAAGCCTCTGATGTCATCGAGGCCCTCGGGACCCTCGTCGCGGATCGCTTCGGCGAGGAAGAATAGGGCAGGCGCCCAGCCCGCACGTCGGCGGGCACGCAAAAGCGCGAGCGCTGCCGCTCGGCCGTTTACCTCAAATTGAGGTTGCTCTGGCTCAGCCCCGAATGGTTGCCTATTTCTTAATTCTGATCCCTCGCGCACTGGGCCCGATGGATCCGGGACGGGCCTTCCCCCCGTATCAGATACGATGTTCGAGCCGAGGAGCCATAAGCCCGAGGAGGCACCGGCGCCCAAGCGCCGCCGGTGGAGCCTCGGCTTGTCGGCAAAGCTGCTCGCCTTGACGGTGGCGGTGGTGGCCACGGCGGAAATCGCCGTGCTGGTGCCGACCATCGCCAACTACCGCATCGCCTGGCTGTCCGACCGCCTCGCCGCCGCCCGCACCGCCGCCCTCGTCCTCGACGCCGCGCCCCAGGATGGCGTGACGGCGGACCTCACCCGCGAGCTTCTGGACAGCGTGGGCGCCAAGGTGATCGTGGTGAAGCGCGAAGGCACCCGCCGCCTTCTCGCCGCCTCCGACATGCCGCCCGAGGCCAATGTGCATATCGACATGCGCGAGACCACGCTGTGGAGCGCGGTGCACGATGCGCTGGACACGCTGGTCTCGGAGAATGGTCGCATCCTGCGCATTGTCGGCGAGCCGCCGCGCGGTGCGGACTTCATCGAGATCGTGCTGAGCGAGACGCCACTGCGCATCGCGCTGCTGCGGTTCGCGGCCACCGTGCTGCTGATCTCGCTGGCCGTGGCGGTGGCGGCGGGCGTGCTGGTCTATGTCAGCCTCAACTGGCTGTTCGTGCGCCCCATGCGGCGCCTCACCGAGCGCATGTCCGCCTTCCAGAACGATCCGGAGGACGCCTCGCGCATCATCGTGCCCTCCGGCCGTTCGGACGAGATCGGCACGGCGGAGGAGGCGCTGGCGGAGATGCAGCGCGAGCTCTCCCACACCCTGCACCAGAAGAGCCACCTCGCGGCCCTCGGCCTCGCCGTGTCGAAGATCAACCACGATCTGCGCAACCTCCTGTCATCGGCTCAGCTGCTGTCGGACCGCCTCGCGTCCGTGCCGGACCCGACGGTCCAGCGGTTCGCGCCGAAGCTGCTCGCCGCCCTCGACCGCGCCATCCATTATTGCGAGCAGACCCTCTCCTACGGCCGCGCCAAGGAGCCGCTGCCGGAGCGGCGCGACGTGCAGCTGGCCCATCTGTTCGAGGAGGTGCGCGAGACCCTCGGCCTTTCGTCTGGCAGCGGTGCCAGCGTTGGCTGGGTGGTGGACGTGGAGCGCGGCCTTACCGCGGACGCGGATCCCGACCAACTGTTCCGGGTCATCCTCAACATCACCCGCAATGCCCTTCAGGCGCTGGAGGCGCGGGCGCCGCTCGATCCCGAGCGCGACCAGATCCGCATCCGCGCCCGCCGCAAGGGGCCTGTTGTGGAGATCGAACTGAGCGACACCGGCCCCGGCATCCCCGCAGCCCGGCGAGACCATCTGTTCGAGGCCTTCGTCTCCTCGGCGCGACGCGGCGGGACCGGGCTGGGCCTGCCCATCGCCGACGAACTCGTGCGCGCCCACGGCGGCCACATCCGCCTTTTGGACACCAAGACCGGCACGACCTTCAGCATCACCATCCCCGACCAGCCGGAAAGCCGCCATCACCGCCGCGAGCGCATCCGGGCGTGATGCGCCGAGTTTTCCACAAGGCGGACGCTTTGCAGCCTGCCGCTCATGCGATCCGGCGCAGGGGCCTTGCACCCTCCGGTGAAAAGGAGTAGCAGACGGGCCTCGCGGAATTCCAAGCCGCGAACGTCCCGGAAAGCTCCCCGCTTTCTCGACCGGCCCAGCCGGTCCCGGGCATAGGCGCCGGTAGCTCAGCTGGATAGAGCACCAGACTACGAATCTGGGGGTCGGGAGTTCGAATCTTCCCCGGCGCGCCACCTAAATTAAAGACAATAAACGATAATTTCCCCCGCATGCTCGGGTGCGTAAAGGCGTCCTGGCGCGGTCGGGTCATCACCGGGTCATCACCAGAAGCAGCGTTTGGACTGGCGTAGTTGGCTGTCTCGGATGAAGCTGGGCGGGCAGAGGCAGCCGGCTCATGCCGTCTCCTCCGGCACCCGATTGGCGTCCGGGCAGGACGATCGTGTATGCGACGACACCGCCGTGCCAGAGGCCGGAGCCTCAGCCGAATACCGAGAGCTTCACCCCCAAGCCGCATGGTGCAAGCGTGGGAAGCATCCCCCGCCTCAGCCGGAACATGGGCGAGCATGCCATTGCGGAGAGGGCGGGCGTTTGTCAGTCGACGGAGGAGAGCGCGGGTCGGTCTGGCCCGATGCCTTGCCACACGACCCGCTCTTCTGCCCGTCTAGTTGACGACAGACTGAGAGTCGCCATGTCGCCATCGTCGGTCGTTCTAACTGCCTTCGCTATCCCTGAAGTCGGACTCGCCGTTCTTCCAGTAGCCGGCAACGATGAGACGGTCGCGCGGCATGTTGCGATCAAGTTGGAAGTGGCGGCGCACCGATCGCACGACCGAGGCTTCGGCGGCGAACCACACAGTGCCTGAGTCGTGTGGGACCTCCGCCTCCGTCACCGCCTCGGCGAGCGTGGAGCGCTGTCCGGCATCGCCGCTGCCGCGCGGGAGCCAGGTGATCTCCACATCGGCCTTCGAGTGGATGATCTGGGCATCGGCGTCCTCGGGAATTTCCACGAAGGCATCGACGGAAAGCCCGGCCGGCAGGGCCTCGAGAATCGCGCCGATCGCCGGAAGCGCCGTTTCGTCGCCGCCGATCAGCAGATGCGAGACGTCCGGATCGAGCCGGAAGCCGCCGCGCGGGCCGGCGATCTGCACCACATCGCCGGGCGCCGCGTACTGCGCCCAGGTGGAGCAGGGGCCATCCCCATGCAGGACGAAATCGATGTCCATCTCGCACAGCGTCTCGCGGAAATGACGGATGGTGTAGGCGCGTCCGCTGGGCTTCCCGCCATCGGCCGTCGGCACGAAGACCTTGACCCACTGGGCCGGGCGGCGGACGGGAAAGTCCATCAGCGCCGTCGAGGCGAGGGTGATGCGCCGCATGTGCGGGCTCACCTCGGTGACCTTCCGGACCTCGGCGATCCTCAGCCGGCGTTCGGGCGGCACCGGGCGTTCGGTGCCCGCGAGGGCGGTGTTGTTCTGTTTCATTGGATAGGTCCTTGGTGACCGCGTCAGGCGCCACGTCCGCGCAGCGTGGTGAGGGAGAGAAGGAAGGCGGCAGCCGCCATGGACGCGGCGATGCGGAAGGCGAAGCGCATGGCATCCGTCACGAGGTCCGGGTTGGCGGTGGCCGTATCGCCGGCGACGCTGGCGAAGAGCGCGCCCATGAGCGAGGCGCCGGTGATGAGGCCGAGATTGCGGGCAAGGGCCAGCAGGCCGGAAACGAGGCCGCGCTGTTCGGGGCGCGCATCGGTCATCACGGCGGTGTTGTTCGGCGTCTGGAAGAAGGCGAGGCCAATGCTGATGAACAGGATGGCGACGATGTAGATGGCGACGCCGCCATCACGCGACACCCAGGACATGGCGAAAGCCCCGATGGCGAACAGCGCCAGCCCGATGACCATGGCGCGCCGTGGGCCGATGCGGTCGGCCAAGGTGCCGGCCGGCACGCCCATGATGGCTGCGGCGAGGGGACCGATCGTCATCACCAGGCCGACCATGCGGGTGTCGAGGCCGAGCGCCTTCGAGAGGAAGAACGGCCCCAGCACCAGGGTCGCCATGAAGACGGCGAGCCCCCACAGATAGAGGCGCTTCTTGCCGAGCTGGTCGCCGAAACGGCCCACGCCGACGATGAGGGCGGTGACGACGAGCAGATAGCTCACCACCACCCATTGGACGGCCCCGAAGTCCACGCCGAGGCTCTTCACCAAGGTGGGCAGGGCGACGTTGATGATGTTGGTGCCGAGCTGCGACAGCAGGATGGCAAGGCAAAGCCCGGTCAGCACCATGCCGGAATGGATGGGCCGGTGTGCGGCCGTGGCGTGCGGTTGGGCGGTGGGGGAAGAGGTTTGTCGGGTCATGTGGGATCCTGTCGAAAGGAGCGCGCAGGCGCGTTGAACTGGTCTTTCGATAGGGGCGGGCCTTGTTTGCATACAGTGCAATGTCGCTATTATATGAGTGCATCAGACGCACTGATGCGGAGGCGCCCTCTTGCCCGCCAAACCGACAAGACATCGTGTGCCGCCGCTCGACATGAACCTGCTGGTGACGCTCGACGCGCTTCTCTCGGAAGGCAGCGTCGTGGGGGCGGCGCAGCGGCTGAACCTCTCGCCGCCGGCCATGAGCCGCCAGCTCGCGCGCATTCGTCACCTCCTGGGCGATCCGGTGCTGGTGCGGGCGGGGCGGGGGCTCGTGCCGACCCCGCGTGCCGAGGGCCTGCGCGAGCGGCTGCGCGGCCTCGTGGCTGAGGCCGAGGCGCTGGTGCGGGGCGACGGGATCGAGCTTTCGACCCTTGAGCGCACCTTTGTCATCCGCGCCAATGACGGTTTCGTCGGCACCTTCGGCGCGACGCTGGCTTCAGTGGCTGCGCAGCAGGCGCCGCACGTCCGGCTGCGCTTCGCCCATCAGGACAAGGAGGATGTGGAGGCCCTGCGCGAGGGGCGGATCGACGCTGATGTGGGCGTCATCGGCGCCATGGGGCCGGAGATCCAGTTGCAGGCGCTGTTCTTCGACCGTTTCGTCGGAGTGGTGCGCCCAGGCCATCCGCTCGCCGGGGAGGTGACGCCGGAGCGGTTCGCTGCCTTTCCCCATGTCTCCGTCTCGCGCCGGGGCCGGTTTTCGGGACCCATTGACGTGGCGCTGGCCGCGCTGGGACTGCAGCGCTTCGTGGCCATTGCGGTCGCCAACTTCAACGATGCGCTGGCCATCGTGCGCACCTCTGACCACGTCGCCGCGGTGCCCGCCCGGCTGACGGAGCCGGCGCGTGCCGGCCTCCACAGCTTCGACCTGCCGGTGAAGACCGACGCGCTCGCCGTGTCACTTGCCTGGCATCCCCGCTTCGATGCCGACCCCGCCCACAAATGGCTGCGCGCGACCCTGCGGGCGGCCTGCAGTTCCCACGCTGCGAGGCGCCGCGGGCCCGCCGGACTTGGCTAGCGAAACGCCGAGAGCAACTGCTCCAAGTTCCGCGCGAGGATGCCCGCATCGACGCCGATAGCGGTGAACGTGGTACCGAGATCAATGCAGCGCTTCGCGAAGGCGGCATCGCCCGTGAGGATGCCCGCGGGTTTGCCGGCGGCGCGGATGTGGGAGACGGCATTTTCCACGGCGTCCACCACGCGGGTGTGCTTCAGGTCGCCCACGTGCCCGAGACTCGCCGCAAGGTCGCCGGGGCCGATGAAGATGCCGTCCACGCCTTCCACCGCAGCGATAGCCTCGATCTGGTCCAGCGCCTCCTGCGTCTCCACCTGCACCAGAAGACACAGTTCCCGCGCGGCCTCGCGGGCATAGTTCTTCACCCGGCCGAAGCGGGTGGCGCGGGTGAGCGCGGACACGCCCCTTATGCCATCGGGCGGATAGCGCGTGGCCGCGACAGCCGCGCGGGCTTCCTCGGCATTTTGCACATAGGGGATGAGCAGGCTCTGCGCGCCGATGTCGAGCAGGCGCTTGATGAGCACGGCGTCGTTGGCCGCCGGCCGCACCACCGGGGAGACGGGATAGGCCGACACCGCCTGCAATTGCGCGAGCACGGTCGTCAATTCGGCCGGGGAATGCTCCGTGTCGAGGAGCAGCCAGTCAAAACCGGCCCCGGCCACCACCTCGGTGGCGTAGGCGCTGGAGAGGGTGCACCAGAGGCCGAGCTGCTGGCGGCCCTCGATCAGGGCTGCCTTGAAGGCATTGCGGGGCAGGTCCATGGGAAGGCCTCAGGTGAAGGAGACGCTGATGGCGCCCACCGGTCCATAATCGGCCGTTATCACGTCGCCGGCGGCGACATCCACGGGGCGGGTGAAGGACCCGGCCAGCACGATCTGCCCCTTCTGGAGCTTCGCGCCCACGGCGGAGAGCTTGTTCACCAGCCAGGCGATCCCCGCCGCCGGATGGCCCATGATGGCGGCCGAGACGCCGCTCTCCTCGATGATGCCGTTCTTGCTCAGCGTCGCGCCCACCCAGCGGATGTCGATGTCCATGGGGCGGATGACGCGGCCGCCCACCACGATGGCGGCGAAGGCGGCATTGTCGGCGATGGTGTCGACGCTGGCGCGGGGAACCTCGGTGCGATAGTCGATGATCTCCAGCGCCGGCACGACGAACTCGGTGGCGCGCATCACGTCATAGATGCGCACGCCCGGCCCTTCGAGGTCCTCGCCCATCACGAAGGCCAGTTCCACCTCAAGGCGCGGCTTGATGAAGCGCGCGGCGGGGATCTGGGCGCCGTCATTGAACAGGGCGTCGTCGAGGATGCGGCCATAGTCCGGCTCGGTCATCTTCGAGGCCATCTGCATGGCGCGGGAGGTGAGGCCGATCTTGTGGCCGGCCACGCGGGCACCGTTGGCGATGCGCGCCTGCGCCCACAGATCCTGAACGCGGTAGGCGTCCTCGATCTCCATGTGCGGGAAGGTGCGGCTGAGCTGGACGACGGGCTTGCCCTCGCGCTCGGCCTTGAGAATCGATTCAGCGCCGAGACGGCGCTCCTCTTCGGTCATCATGGATGCGTGTTCCGGCGCGTGGTCACAGGAGGGCGAGGGGGCGGACCGGCGAGCCCGTGGCGCCGGTGATCCGCAGCGGCTGGGCGACGAAGGCGAAGGCGCCCTGGCCCGCCGCGCCCAGCTCGTCGAGGGTCAGGTTCTCGATGATGTGGATGCCGTTCTGGGCGATGAGGATCATGTGCACCTCCAACGTGATGTTGTGGTGGTTCATCACCTCGAAAGCCGACGTATCGGAGCCCACGGAGAACGGCTTGCGCGCCGCGAGCCAGCGCCCGCCATCGACGCCCGGTCCCGGCGCGCCGGCGGAATCAAGGCCGAGATATTTCGGCGAATCCTGCCAGTAGGCCGCCCAGCCGGTGCGCACCAGCACCACGTCCCCTTCCCCCACCCGCGTGCCGGACGCGGCCTCGGCCGCCTCCAGCTCCGCGACGGTGATCTCGTGGGCGGGATCGAGCGCGTCCACGCCCAGCGCGCGCGCCACATCGAGCAGCACGCCACGCCGGAAAATGGGGGCGATGGTTTCCGCCCCGTGCACCTTGAACAGGCCTGTGCCCTGCTGCTCGCGGCCCGCATCATATTTGCCGTAGAGCGCGCCATGCTCGGAGACGTGGCACAGGGCATCGATGTGGGTGGACGAGTGGGTGCTCGTCACCATCAGCTCGTTCGACGAGGAATGGCCACAAGAGCGCAGCACGTCGCCGTGCCGGTTGTTGAGGGTGATGTGGAAGGGCGGATGCGCCGGGTGAATGGGCATGCCCTTCTGCATCGGGTGGCTGAGGTCGATCCGGCGGGCAGCCTGCGCGGCCTTCAGCCAGTCGTCGAAATCGAAGCTGCGGGACGGCGCGGGAGTGACGGCATTCATTGGAGCTTGGCTCCCTTCGTCTCAGGCAGGAAGATGAGGACGATGAGGCCGGCGATGAGGAAGAAGCCGGCGGTGAAGGCGAGGGCTCCCGAGAGGCCGTAGCCCGCCGAGAGGAAGCCCACCATCATGGGGGCGAGGGCGCTCACCGCGCGTCCCGCGTTGTAGATGAAGCCCTGCGCCGTGGCCCGCACATTGGTGGGGAAGAGCTCGGCGAAGGTGGGGGCAAACCCGGAATAGAAGCCGGTGCCGAAGAAGGCCACCACTGGGCCGAAGGCCAGCAGCACCGTGGGGCTCGAGATCATCGTGTAGGCCGGCACCGCGATGGCCGACAGCACGAAGTAGACTATGAAGGCCACCTTGCGGCCCAGCGAATCCGCCACATAACCGAAGGAAATGAAGCCGAGCGCCGCGCCCACCTGCATCACCACGATCCAGGTGGTGGACTTCACGAGATCGAGACCGGGGCCGCCATTGGCCACGGGGGTCGCGAGCCAGGTGGGAATCCAGGTGAACAGGCCCCAGTAGCCGCACATGGCCGCCGCCGTGAAGGCGAAGCACACCAGCGTGCTGCGCCCGTGCTCGCCGCTCAGCATCTTGACCGTCTCCATGAAGGTCAGGCGGCGGGTCTGCTGCTTCCAGATTTCCGGCTCCGGCGTGTGGCGGCGGATCCAGAAGGCGAGGAGCGCCGGTGCGATGCCGAAGAAGAACACGCCGCGCCAGCCGATCACCGGCAGCAGCACCGCCGCGACGATGGCGGCGAGCGCGTAGCCCGACGCGAACGCGCTCTGCACCCAGGCCATCACCTTGCCGCGGTGCTGGGCCGGCCATGTCTCGGTGATGAGCGCGGCGCCCGCCGACCATTCACCGCCGACGCCGAGGCCGACCACCATGCGGAACAGAATCAGCTGCGCCACGCTCTGGGAGAAGCCGCACAGCAGCGTGCCCACCGAGTAGCACAGGATCGAGAGCACCATGGAGCGGGTGCGGCCGATGCGGTCGGCGAGGAAGCCGAAGACGAGACCGCCGAAAGCCGTGGCCACGAGGCTTGCCGAGGCGATCACGCCCGCCGTGGAGCGCTCCATGCCGAGGTCCGCGCTGATGTGGCTGATCAGCATCGCGAACAGCAACAGGTCCATGATGTCGAGGGCCCAGCCGAGATAGGCGGACCAGAACGACTGCCATTGGGCTTTGGTGGCGCCCACATACCAGCGTGTGCCGGCGGCCGCGGGGCGGCTGCCGGAAACATCGAGGCTCATCGGAATTCCTCCACGATTATTGCTTGCCGCGCCTTTTGCGCGGGCCTTTCCGCCTCGGCCATGAATTGCCTTGGCGGACAGGGCTTTGGACCTTGATAGGAATGGCGGGTGCGGGCCGCAATTGGTCAATTTTCAAGCGGGATGTGAGCGGAATTGACATGCACGCGGCGGAGCCCCATGCCTCAAGGCCATTTGTCCGTGGCCGCGTGTGAAATTGGAATGTCTCAACTCTATCGCTCCCTGCCGTCGCTCCAGACGCTGCGCTGCTTCGAGGCGGCGGCGCGGCTTGGCAGCTTCACGTCGGCGGCCGAGGAGATGTGCATCACCCACAGCGCCGTGAGCCACCAGATCCGCGCGATGGAGGAGGCCGTCGGCCAGCCGCTGTTCACGCGGCAGGGCAACCGCATGGCGCTGACCATGGTCGGCCGGAGTCTGGCCGCCGAGACCCGGCGTGCGCTCGACTATCTGAGCCAAGCCTATGCGGTCGCCCATGCGCAGGCGGTGCCGCGGCCCGAAATGCTGAACCTGTCACTCCAGGTGGCGCTGGCCGAGCATTTCCTGCTGCCCCGCCTCAACGCGTTCAAGCAGGTGCTCGGCCCGGTCGTGCTGCGCATGACGAGCCTGCCCGACCTCGAGGAAAAGTGCCCGGACGACACCGATATCGCCCTCGTCTACGGCACCGGGGACGTGCCCGGCATGATCGTGGAAAAGATCGTGGACGAAGAGGTGTTTCCGGTCTGCAGCCGCGCCTTCCTCGCGCGCTATCCCGACCTGTCGCTGGAGCGCATGCCCGAGGTGCCATTGCTGCTGCATTCCCAGGTGACGTGGAACCTGTGGCTTGAGAAGGCGGACCTGCCGATCCTCTATCCAACCCAGTCGACCCTGCTGGACGACATCGCCCTCACCATCCGTGGTGCGCTCGCCGGCCAGGGCATCGCCATGGCCCGCTCGCTGGTCGTGCGGGACTATCTGCGGACCGGCGAACTGGTCCGCCTGTTCGATCTCTCGGTGCCCGGCATCTTCTCCTATCACCTCGCCTGCCGCAGTCAGGACGTGCGCACGCAATACGCCGATCAGATCGCCTGGATCGTTGGCGAGATGCGCGCGCTGCGATAGTCACGGATTTGGTGCGAGATCGCCCCCGCCTGCCGGGGGGCGCCCAGTTCCCTCCGCAACCGCTGCAGCACTCGGGAAGGCGGCGACCGTCAGCAGGCCATTCGCGCGGCAATAGACCGAGAAGCTCCAGCTGGATCGCACCCGGACCGGCCTGACGGCGAGCGCGACACTCGATGGGCCGACATGCTTCCGCCCCTGGCGGGCATCGGCCGCTATTCGGTCCTCGTGAAGACAGACACAGGCGCTGTTACGCTTGGGCTTCCCACTCATAGCGCCTGACGAAATCGAGAAAGGCACGCATCGCAGCGCTCGGGAGGCGGCGGCTCGGATAGTACAGGAACCAGTGCGGCAATGCCGGGCTCCAATCGGGGAGGAGCTCGACGAGCCGGCCGTCCCGGATATGAGGTTTGGCATAGTCATCGAAGACATGCGCGATCCCTCTGCCGGCAAGCGCCGCCTGCAACTCGTTGTGCGCGGAGCTGACCAACAGCCGGCCGACAGGGGTTGCTTCAATCTCGTCATGTCCATTGGAAAACCGCCACGTGACCAGTGTGCCGCCGGGAAACCTGCGCCTGATGCAGTCGTGATCGATGAGGTCTTGTGGTGTCCGTGGATGGCCATGCTTTTCGACGTAATCCGGTGAGGCCACGATCGCATAGCGCAGCGGCGGGCCGAGCGGCAGCGCGATCATGTCCTGTGCCAGTTGATTGCCGAACCTCACGCCGGCATCGAAGCCTTGTTCCACAATGTCGATGACCGCCGCATCGCTGATGATGTCGATGTTCACCTCGCGATAAGCATCCATGAAATCGAACGCCAACGGGCAAAGAAAATGATCGACCGCCGGCGCCGGGGCGTTGATCCGAAGCGTTCCGGACGGCGTGTCCCGCAACTCGTCGACTTCCGCGATCGCCAGCCTGATGTCACTCAATGCGGGGGTCAATCGTTCGAGGAGGCGCTGTCCGGCTTGCGTGGGCGACACGCTCCTCGTCGTGCGATTGAGGAGCCGGATGCCCAGGGTCTCTTCGAGCGCGTTCATCGTTTGGCTCAGGGCCGATGACGACACGCCGCGCTCGAGCGCCGCAGCGCGGAAACCGCCACAGCGGACGATCGAGACGAACACGTCGAAGCTGTCCAGGCGGATCCGGTTCATTGCGAAGCAGGACTAATCAAGCTGATCGTGGGTGCGCACCTTATCGGCTCAATGGCCGCATGTCATGGTTGCCTTAAGGGTAACTGACGCGCGCCGCTGGCCGGTGTCCGCTCGCCGGCCCCTCCGGCCCTGCTGCTGGAATGAAGCACGTGCGTCCAACCGCAAGGGAAGACCGATGAATGCCTTCACCCTCAACCGACGCGCCATCATGCTGTCCGCCGTCGCAGGCGCATCGGGTGCGATCGTCCCTGTCATTGGCGGTTCCGGCAGCGCGAAGGCTAAGGCCGCACCCGCGCCGGATGGCAATTCCGGCTGCTACCGCTTCCGTGTCGGCGACATCCGGGCAACGGTCTTGAGTGACGGTGTCATTGGCGGCCCGCCGCGTGTCTATGCCAGCGATGCGCCCGAGGCGGAGCTCCAGGCGGTGCTCCGGCGCGCATTTCTCCCCACGGACCACATGACGCTTAATCTCAACACGCTGCTGATCGAAACCGGCGGCCGGCGGATACTGATCGAGGCTGGCGCGGGCAAGACGATGGGTCCGAATGGTGGCCGCATCTTTGAAAATCTGGCCGTAATCGGGCTCGGTCCTGCCGATATCGATGCGATCGTCATCTCGCACACCCATCCCGACCATGTGGGCAATCTGAGAACGGCGGACGGCGGCAAAGCCTTCCCCCGCGCCATCGTCTTAGTGCCGAAGGCGGACTGGGATTTCTTCGTCCGCACCGACCCCGATCTCTCCTACATGCCGGTCCCGCAGGATTTCCGCGTGCGCTTCGCGTCGGCCATCAAGACCAGCCTTGAGCCGGTGAAGAACGATGTCACGCTCTATGGAGCCGGCGCCGAGATCCTGCCCGGCCTCACGACCATCGCCGCATCCGGCCATACGCCCGGAATGGCCACGTTTCTCGTCCATTCCGGCAACGACCAACTGCTCCTGACGGCCGACCTCGCCTATCACCCCGTCGTCAACATTGACCGGCCCTGGGTCCCGGGCCCGGACCGCGACAAGGACACGGCCCTTGCCTCCCGCCGGCGCATCTTCGACCGGGCGGCGGCGGATCGCGTACCCGTGCTCGGCTTCCACTTTCCGTTTCCTGGCCTCGGCCGGCTGCTCAAGACCGATGGCGCCTACGTCTGGGTGCCGGCCAATTGGCAATTTTGACGCTCGGGACAGAGGAGGACCTCATGAACCAGTCCAAGATCAACCGACGCGGTTTCCCGGCACGATGGGCGCGGCGGCAACAGGGCTCGGCCTCGCCACGCAGGCCAATGCCGAGACCCAGGGGACAGCACAGACCCAGGGGACAGGGGTGGCCTCGCCCGCTTCCGGTCCCAGCCCGGCTGCGTTGACCCGCACCCTGCCGCGCACGGGCGAGCAGCTCACGGCGCTCGGCCTCGGTACCTTCCTGACCTTCGATCTGAAGCCCGGCGCGCGCCGCGACGCTTTGCGTCAAGTATTCGAGCGGTATGTTGCCGCGGGCGGCCCCGTCGTCGACACCTCGCCGCTCTATGGCTCGGCCGAGGGCAGTGTCGGTCAGTTCATGGGGGAGTATGCGGGATCGGACGGGATGTTCCTCGCCAACAAGGTCTGGGCCACCGGAGAATATCTCGGTCATGAGAGCCATGCCGAGGATAGCCTGCGGCAGTCGCGGCTGCGCACCTGGCGCGACACGATCAATATGATGCAATGCCACAGCATCACCAACGCGCCCGTCATCATCCCCCTGATGAAGGCCTGGAAGCGGGAGGGCCTGATCCGCCACGTGGGCGTGACCCACCACGAATCGGCGGCGCAGGACCAGCTGACCACCATAGTGGAACGCGACGATGTGGACTTCGTCCAGACCGACTATTCGATCTTCAACCGCACGGCCGAGAGCCGCCTGCTCCCGGCGGCGGCCGACAAGGGCATGGGCGTGCTCATCAATCTGCCGCTCGAGAAGGCGCGCCTGATGAAGTTGGTCGAAGGACGGCCGCTGCCGGGCTTCGCGCAAGAGTTCGGCGTCACCAGCTGGGCGCAATTCTTCCTGAAGTGGGTCATGGCGCATCCTTCCGTCACGACCGTACTGTGCGGCACATCGAATCCCGACCACATGGGCGACAATGTCCAGGCCATGAGCGGTCCGCTGCCCGACCAGCGTATGCGCGCCCGCATGGTCGCGCATATGGAGACAATTCCCGGCTTTGGCTCCATCAGCACCATGCCTTGGTATCCCGGCAAGGAGACCTTGTACCAAGGCCTGGTCCGGGAGGCACAAGCTAAGGCCGTCCAGCGCCTGCAATGATCGTTGGCGTCCCGCCAATGGGCGAGGCTTGCGAGCGGGTCAGGCCTGCGTGACAGGGTGAGACCCGCCGGGTTCGGCGGGGAGGGGCATCGCCGCGCGTCGTCCTGGTTTCGTGCATTCTGCTGTGGAGCGCGATGACGATGCTCGGTGGCTTCGTCGCGAGCCTTGAGCTGCTGCCTGCCTTCTGCCACCCCTCACCTGTGGGCGGTTATCTCCTGCCGCTGCCGGCCAAGCCCAGCGATTTCAAGTTCCACGACGTCCCCCGGGCGCAGCCATACCGGCTCGGGCTTCATCCCCATGCCGACACCGGGCGGGGTGCCGGTGGCGATGATGTCGCCGGGCAGGAGCGTCATGTAGCGGCTGCAATAGGCGATGAGCTCCCGGACGCCGAAGATCATCGTGCGGGTGTTGCCGGACTGCATGCGCCGGCCGTTCACGTCGAGCCGCATGTCGAGGTCCTGCGGATCGGGCACCTCATCCTTGGTGACGAGGAACGGCCCGACGGGGCCGAACGTGTCGCAGCCCTTGCCCTTGTCCCACTGGGACGACTGCATCTGGAAAGCGCGCTCGGACACGTCGTTCACCACGCAATAGCCGGCGACGTAGGCGAGCGCATCGTCTTCGTCTACGTAACGGGCGGTGGTGCCGATCACCACGCCCAGTTCGACTTCCCAGTCGAGCCGTGTGGAGTGCGGCGGCTGGATGATGGGATCGTCCGGCCCGGAAAGGGCGGACGGCGCCTTCAGGAAGATGATCGGCTCGCTCGGCACCGCCATGCCGGCTTCGGCCGCGTGGTCCGAATAATTCAGCCCGATGCAGATGAACTTGCTCATGCCGGCGAAGGGCACGCCGAGGCGGGGCTCGCCCTCCACCAGCGGCAGGGTGGCAGGATCAATCGCGGCGAGGGCGGCGAGCCCCTCGGGCGACAGTTCGCGCGGGCCGATATCCGGGCGGACGCCGGAGAGATCGCGCAACCGGCCGTCGCGGTCGACAAGGGCCGGCATCTCGGCGCCGGGAGCACCAAAGCGGCAGAGCTTCATGGCTGTCATCCTCGAAAAAAGGGCAAGGACCGATGGGGTTCAGGGGACCGTGGCGCCGGCATCCACCGTCCAGGCGGCGCCATTGACGTGGGCGGCTTCCGGCGAGAGGAGGAAGGCGACGACCGCCGCCACGTCCTCCGGCGTGCCATAGGTGGCGGTGCCCGCCCTGCGAATGCCGCCGGCGGCCGCCGCCTTCTCGTCCAGCGCATGGATCATCCGTGTGTCCACGGGTCCGGGCAGGACGGCATTGACGCGGATGGCGGTGCCCGCGACATCCAGGGCTGCGACGCGGGTGAGGCCGAGCACCGCGTGCTTGCTCGCCACATATCCGGCGAGCCCTGGACGTCCCCGGATGGCGGAGGTGGAGGCCGTGGTGACCACCGCGCCCCGCCCCCTCGGCCGCATCCGCGCCAGCACGTGCTTGAGCCCGAGGAAGACGCCGCGCACATTCACCGCCATCACGGCATCGAAGGCATCGTCCGGGTAGTCGAAGATGGGTGCGACCGCCCCCTCGATGCCGGCATTGTTGGCGAACAGATCGATGGGACCGAGCTGCCCCTCGGTCTCGGCGACGAAGGCCGCGACCTCCGCCGGCGACGAGACGTCGGCCGCGAGGAAAAGGGCGGTGCGACCCGCCCCTTCCACGAGCCGGGCCGTCTCGGCCCCGAGCGCCCCGTCGCGGTCGATCACCGCCACGTCATGGCCTGCGGCGGCCAGCCGCAGCGCGATGGCGCGGCCGATGCCGCCGCCACCGCCCGTGACCAGCGCGACGCTCACGACTTGACCAGCGAACAGCCGCCTTCCGACAGCGGACGCCACACCTGCTCCGGCGGAATGGACTTCACCACCGTGTAATAGTCCCACGGATACTTGGATTCGGCCGGCGTCTTCACCTGGAACAGGAACATGGGGTGGATCTTGCGGCCGTCGACGCGGATCGAGCCTTTGCCGAACAGCGGATCGTCGGTGGGCAGCGCCTTCATCTTGTCCACCACCGCCACGCCGTCCGTGGCCCCGCCAACGGCGGATACGGCCTTGAGATAGTGCAGGGTCGAGGCATAGGCCCCGGCGTGCAGCGCGCTCGGATAGCGCCCGTCGTTGCGCGGCGCGAAGCGCTTGGTCCAGGCGCGGGTACCCTCGTTCAGGTCCCAATAGAAGGACTCCGTGAACTGGAGCCCCTGGGCCACCTTGAGCCCCAGCGAGTGGACATCGGTGACGTAGAGCACGGTGGCCACCAGGCGCTGCCCGCTCTGCGGGATGCCGAACTCCACCGCCTGCTTGATGGAATTGATGGTGTCGCCGCCGGCATTGATGAGGCCGACCACCTGCGCGCCCGACGCCTGCGCCTGCAGCAGGAAGGAGGAGAAATCCTGCGTATTGAGCGGCGCGCGGACGCCGCCGATCACCTTGCCGCCGGTCCGGGCGACCACGTTCCTGACGTCCTGCTCCATGGCATGGCCGAAGGCATAGTCGGCGGTGAGCGTGAACCAGTTCTTGCCGCCGGATTCCACCACCGCGGTGGCGGCGCCGGTGGCCAGGGCATAGGTGTCGTAGGTCCAATGCACCGTATTGGGCGAGCAAGCCTTTCCGGTGAGGTCCGAGGAGGAAGGACCGGAGGCGATCATCACCTTGTTCTTCTCGCGCGCGATGGAGGCCACGGCGAGCGCGACGGCCGAGTTCGGCACGTCCACGATCATGTCGACACCCTCGGTGTCGAACCACTTGCGGGCGATGCCGGCTGCGACATCGGCCTTGTTCTGGTGATCGGCAGCGATCACCTCCACCTTGAGCGGCTTGCCGGCCGCGTTGAAATCCTCGACCGCCATCTGGGTCGCGACCACCGAGCCTTTGCCGGTCACGTCCGCATAGAGGCTGGACATGTCGGTGAGCACGCCGATCTTGATCGTCTTCTGGTCCTGCGCGAGGGCGAGGCCCGGCATCGCCAACATCAGCGCGCCGGCGGCTACCAGGGCTCGGCGTGAGGGCGATGGCGGGCGCCGGAGCCGGGCGAGGGTCTCGTCTGTGGTTCGGGTCATGGATAGTCCTCCCTTCGTTTTTGTTCTGGTGGCAGCTCAGGGAATGAGCCGCTTGAGCAGACGACGGTCCTCCACCGCAAAGCCGCCGCCGTATACGTCGGAGACCATGAACTGGGCGGAGAGGACTTCCGGCTCCAGCTCGGTCAGCGGATCGAAGGCACTCGCGTGCAGGTTCATGACCGCGCGGCCGGCGACAGGCGCGGAATAGGCGATGGGCGTGCGGCGGTAGACGACGTCGGCATAGGCCGTCTCCAGCCGCTCGGGGTGCGGCAGACGGCGCACATGGATTTCGCCGCCGGGCTGCTCGGCGCCGTCCACGAGCCGCACGACGGGGGCCTCGGGGTCCGGCGTGAACGACACTTCCGCGAGCGGCACGCCGCGCCGGATCACCGCGCTTTCGATGGCGCCGGTCTCGGCCTCGTCAAAGCGATAGGTGCAGTCCTTCTTGGTGTATCCGAACAGCTCGCGGCCGGCCGCGATGCCCATGGGGTCGGAGCAGTACATGTAGATGTGCGTCTGGGTGAACAGGTCCTCGTAGCGCACCGCCACCGTGACCATGAGGTCGAACATGCGGCCCTGGTGGAGCGACAGCGTGTGTCCCGGCGAGGCCATGAAGCGGAAAGCGACCCGGTCGTTCACCAGCTCGAACGGCGTGTCCGCGAGCAGAGCCCGCGTCTTCGCGGGATCGACGCGGGTCATCACCTCCAGCGTGCGCAAGGCGCATTCCCACTCCACCGGATAGGCCGGGGAATAAGGCGGGTTGACCCCGCTGCCGGGGTGCATCTGATACTTGCCGAACATCGGTCCTCTCCTTTTATGGCTTGCCCTGGCGCGCGGGGCTTGTCGTTCAGACGGGCGCCGCAAGGCGCGCGGCGGGTTCGGAATAAGCGGGCGCGTCCAGCAACGCGCGCGCGGCGTCGGCCGTGTCGGTGATGCCGCACAGGGCCATGGTCAGGTCGAGTTCCCGGCGGATGAGTTCGAGGCAGCGCGTCACTCCCGCCTCGCCCATGGCCCCGAGGCCGTAGAGAAACGCCCGGCCGATGAGCACGCCGCCTGCGCCCAGCGCCAGCGCCTTCAGCACGTCCTGTCCAGAGCGGACGCCGCCATCAAACAGCACCTCGGTGCGCGCGCCCACCGCCTCGGCGATAGCCGGCAGCGCGGAGATGCTGGACGGCGCTCCGTCGAGCTGGCGGCCGCCGTGGTTGGACACGACGATGGCATCCACCCCCGCGCGGGCAGCCGCCCGGGCGTCCTCGGGGTCCATGATGCCCTTCACGATGAGCTTGCGGTCCCAAAGGCGCCGCAGCCACCGCACGTGCTCCCAGCTGAGGGTCTGATCGAACTGCTCGGACACCCAGTGGGCCAGAGAGGAGGCATCGCTCACCCCCTCCACGTGGCCCACGATGTTGCGGAAGGTGCGCCGCTGCGTCCGCGCCATGTTCAGGCACCAGCGCGGCTTGGTGGCGAGGTTGACGAGATTGCGCAGCGTGGGGCGCGGCGGGGTCGAGAGCCCGTTCTTGATGTCGAGGTGGCGCTGGCCCTGCACGGGCAAATCCATGGTGAGCACCAGCGCCGAGCAGCCTGCGTCATGGGCGCGGGCGACGAGCCGTTCCATGAAGGCCCGGTCCTTCATCAGATAGAGCTGGAACCAGAAGGGGCGCGAAGTGTGGGCGGCGACGTCCTCGATGGAGCATACACTGACGGTGGACAGGGTGAAGGGCACGCCGAACCGCTCCGCGGCGCGCGCGGCGAGAATCTCCCCGTCCGCCCACTGCATCCCGGCAAGACCGGTCGGGGCGAGCGCCACCGGCATGGCGACATCCTCGCCCAGCATGCGGCCGGAGAGGCTGCGCCGGGAGATGTCGATGCCGACGCGCTGGCGCAGGCGAATGGCAGCAAGGCCTTGCTCATTCGCGCGGTAGGTTGCACCGGTCCAGGAGCCGCAATCCACGTAGTCGTAGAACATGCGCGGCACCCGGCGGGCGGCCAGGCGGCGAAGGTCCTCGACCGAGGTGATGGGCGCGTCCGGGAAGATCACTCTAGCTGTCCTGAGGCGTGGCCAAAAACGTACTTTGGATTCAAAGTACGTTTTATGTTAGAAGCCATGCGACGGGTCCTGTCAAGGGTGCGGACCTCTTGCATCGGGCTGTCGCTGCCGATAGGCGCGAACGATGCCGCGCGGAACCGGGAGAACGGAGCAGGCCATGGGGGTTGAAAAAGCCGGCAAGGACGCTGACGCCGCGGCGGGCGGCTCCCTTCAGGACCGGACCTATCTCCAGCTCCGCGAGATGATCGCCGCCGGCCAGATCCGTCCCGGCGAGCGCCTGCTGGAGGCGGAGGTGGTCCGCGCTTTCGGCATCAGTCGGTCGCCGGCCCGACAGGCGCTGGAGCGGCTGCGCCGGGATGGCGTGGTGGAACCGCTCGAAGGCCGTGGCTACCGGGTTCCCGGCGGCGCACCATCCGACACGGCGGTGCTCGATCCCGTGGACATGTCGGCGCCCCGGCAGTGGGAGCGGATGTATCAAGAGGTCGAGCAGGAATTGTTCGTACGCACCCTGTTCGGTTCGGTGCGTCTGAACGAACTGCGTCTGGCCGAGCATTTCGGCGTCAGCCGGACGGTGACCCGGGACCTGCTGGCGCGGATGCACGGCGTCGGCCTCATCGCCAAGGATCATGCCGGCCACTGGATCGCCGAGCAGATGACGCCGGATCGCATCCGCCATCTCTACGAGCTGCGCTGCCTGCTGGAGCCGGCGGCCTTGCGCCAGGCGGCGCCCCGCGTGCCCGCCGCCGTGCTGGCGGACATGCGCGCCCGCGTCCTCGCCACTCGCGCAGAAACACCCATCAGCAGCACGCGCTTCGACGAGGCGGAAACCGATCTTCACATCACGCTGCTCGGCTATTGCGCGAACCCGGAGATCATGCGCGCCCTGAAGCGCACGCACCTCCTGTTCGGCCCCACCCGCCACCTCTTCGATCCGTTCCTGGGCATTCCCATCCGGTTGATCGTAGCGGCGCTGGACGAGCACATCGAGATCATCGACCTTCTGCTGGAGGCCCAGCCGGAGCGGGCCGCGCAGGCCCTTGAGGCCCATCTGAGGGACGCCGTCGAGCGCTGGCTCCGCCGCTTCGAGATCACCGCCAAGGGCAAGCCGATCCCCGTCCCGTCCTATCTCCAGGCCGTCGCGGACTGAACGGCCGGCCGTGTCCTCGCCGGCGTCCATCGGCGTCCCCTTGGGCCGATGGCGATTTCAGATACACCAGGCTGATACCTGCAGGGCATGAAGGGACTGAAGAGTCGGAGAAAGCCGACGAAGAAGTACTCGCCAAAACGAACGGCATGGGCCAAGTATGCCGAGCGCGTTGGTGAGAATACCGGGGTCTGGTTATTTTACCTCCGCGCCAAAAAAGGCGGGGGAGGCCCCATGATACCGCATCCTTGCACCCGATTCCCGTGCCCCTCGCCAGGCTGCGAACACTGCGACCCGCTCATCATGAGCCTGCCTGTCCCGGATACTACGCTGCCGCCCTACTGCCCCGGATGGGAATGCCCGCGCTGCCACAAGATCAATGCGCGGGGAGTGGGGGAATGCGATTGCGAACCGCGAAAAAAAGAAGGCGAGAAATAGTGCCGGCTTCGCGCGCAAACGCCCTTGGCTTCGGTCTGACGTGCAGTTGAGGACAGGCAGTGCACGAAACCGGGCTGTTACCTGACGACCGTCGAGCCTGGACAGAGTTCGCGACGGTGGCGTGTTTACCTTCCACGGGCGTGGTGCGCACTCCCGGCTTGGACCGAAACATGGCGAGCCCCTCCGCTGCCGCCGGAACCCGAGAAGCGCGCGGGCCAGCGCTTCTTCAGCCTCACGCGGCCCCGTATTGCTTGATCTTCGCGTAGAGACTGCTGCGCGACAGGCCCAGAAATCTTGCCGCCTCCCGCTTATTGCCCGCCGCCTGTTGCAGCGCGTCGGCAATCATCGAGCGCTCCAGCCTGGCGACGGCGCCGCCGAGATCAAGGACCGGCGACGCTTCGTTCTCGTGCGCTGCGGATGGAAGAACGTCCGCGACATGGTCCGCCTCGATCCGCGCCCCGTCGCTGCGCACATAGATCTGCTCGATGACGTTGGCGAGCTCGCGCACATTGCCCGGCCAGTCATGGCGCTCCAGCCGCGCCACGGCGGCCGCCGTCAGCGGACGGATGGCGACGCCGAAGGCGGCGGCGGTCTGCTCGCTGAAGCGGGAGGCCAGCAGTTCCACGTCTCCCGCCCGCTCGCGCAAGGGCGGCAGGTGGATGGGCAGCACGTTGAGCCGGTAATAGAGATCCTGCCGGAACGTGCCCGCACGCACCATGTCGGCGAGGGGGCGGCTAGTGGCGGCGATGATCCGCACGTCCACCCGCAACGGCTGGTTGGAGCCCACGGGCTCCACCTCGCCATCCTGCAGCGCGCGCAACAGCTTTGCCTGCAGGCCTAGCGGCATGTCGCCGATCTCATCGAGGAACAGCGTGCCCTCGTGGGCGATCTGGAACTTGCCGGGCCTCGGCTGGCGGGCGGCCCCGGTGAAGGCGCCCGGCGCCACGCCGAAGAATTCCGCCTCCAGCAGGTTTTCCGGCACCGCCGCCACATTGATGGCCACGAACGGCCGGCTCATGCGCTTGGAGGCGGCATGGATGGCATGCGCGGCCATTTCCTTGCCCGTGCCGGTCTCGCCGAGGAGCAGCACGGCGGACCCGACCTCGCCCGCCCGGCGCAGCAGGCGCGCCAGCTGCCGCATGGCGGGGCTCGCGCCGAGGATGTGCTCGGCGGTGAAGCGCACGGCCCGCTTGGCGGAGAAGGCCTGCTCCATCCGGCTGAGTCGCGACTGCATCTGATGGAGCCGCTCGGCGATGGGCCGCAGATAGGGAATGCTGTCCTTGAGGGCGAAGGCGATGGCGCCGATGATCTCGCCCGTCTCGTCCCGAAGCGGAAGCCGCGTCACCAGCAGCCAGCGGTCGCCATACTGGATGATGTCGAGGGGATGGGGATGGCCGGTCTCCACCACCTCGCGCATCCGGCTATGGGGGATGACGCGCTCGATCTCCTGCCCCACCAGATCGGCAAGGTCCGGCTTGCCGAGCAGCGCCAGCTGGCCCTCGCTGAACCAGACGACCCGGGACTCCCGATCGACGAGGGTCGCCCCGTCGATCATGCCCTCCACCATGCCCAGGAGCGCTCTGGCGGCGGCGAAGCGTTCGTCGGCGATGGTGGTCATGGGACAAATCCCGATGGATGAGTGTCGCATTTCTGGACGCGCATGTCGGTTATCTGGACATCAGGCGTGCGGGCCGTTGTCAATGGACAAATCGGCCCCTTCGCTGACGGACCTCGGCAGGTCCGAGGCGCCTCTGTCCGGAATGCTGGACACATCTGACGTCGAGCTTGGCCGGGCCGCCTGCGCAATCCGTTGATTTTGCTGGTTCGGCGCGGCGCTCCGGCCGCTGGCACGCGCCTTGCGCAGGGACAAGGCAAAACAGGTCGCCCTGACGGCGGGCGCGCAAGACATCGGGACGAAATGCAGCCGAAGAGGATCGCCGTCATTGGCGCCGGCCTGATGGGCCATGGCATCGCGCAGGCCTTCGCCGGTGCCGGGCTGCCTGTTTCCATTCACGACGCCGACCCGGCACGCCGCGCCGGCGTTCCCGGCCGCATCCGCGAGAGTCTCGAACGGCTGGGTGCCGATCCCGCCGCCGTGGACCGGGTGACGCCCGCCGATACGCTCGCCGCGGCGGTGGCCGGCGCCGATGTGGTGATCGAGGCGGTGCCGGAAGATCTTGAGCTGAAGAAGAGGGTGTTCGCGGAGATCGAGGCCGCCGCCCCGCCTCACGCGCTGCTCGCCAGCAACACTTCGGTCATTCCCATCATGCAGATCATGGCCGGGCTCGCCCACCGGCGGCGGGCCATGGGCACCCATTGGTGGAACCCGCCGCACCAGATCCCCCTCGTGGAGGTGGTGCAGGCCGAGGACACAGGCGTCGCCGAGGTCGCGGCCATGATGGCGCTCCTCGCCGGCATCGGAAAGAAGCCGGTGCATGTGCGCCGCGACGTACCGGGCTTCATCGGCAATCGGCTGCAGCATGCCTTGTGGCGCGAAGCCATCGCGCTCGTTCAGGCCGGCGTCTGCGATGCCGCGACCGTGGACGAGGTGGTGAAGGAGAGTTTCGGCCGTCGCCTCGCGGTGCTGGGCCCGCTGGAGAATGCCGACCTTGTTGGCACGGACCTGACGCTGATGGTCCACCGCTATGTCCTGCACGACCTCGACCGCACGCCCGGCCCCCTGCCGCTGCTGGAAGAGCTTGTCGCCGACGGTCGCCTCGGCATGAAGACCGGCGGGGGCTTCCGGGACTGGACCGAGGCGGAGGCGCAGGCGGTGCGCACGCGCCTCGCGGACCATCTGCGCCGGTTCGACGTTCACGACACATGAGAGAGACCACACCATGAAAGGCCGCAACGCTATCGTCACCGGCTCCACCTCCGGCATCGGCCTCGCCATCGCGCGGGCGTTGGCGGGGGAGGGCTGCAACGTGATGCTCAACGGTCTCGGCGATGCGGGCGAGATCGAGGCCGTCCGCGCCGATCTCGCCGCGGCCGCCGGTACGAAGATCGCCTATAACGGCGCCGATGTGAGCCGCCCGGCCGAGGTCCGCGCTTTGGTCGCGGCAGCGTGCGCGGAACTGGGCCCGGTGGACATTCTCGTGAACAATGCCGGCATCCAGCATGTCTCGGCGCTGGCGGATTTTCCGGACGAGCAGTGGGACCGCCTCGTCGCGGTGAACCTCTCCGCCGCCTTTCACGCCAGCAAGGCGGTCATCGGTTCCATGACGGAGCGGCGCTTCGGCCGCATCGTCAACATCGCCTCCGTGCTCGGGCTCGTGGGCGCGCCGCACAAGGTGGCCTATGTGGCCACCAAGCACGGCCTCGTGGGGATCACCAAATCCATCGCGATCGAGGTGGCGGAGACCGGCGTCACCTGCAACGCCGTCTGCCCCGGCATGGTGATGACGCCGATCATCGAGATGCAGGTGGCCGACCAGGCGAAGGTCACGGGCCTGTCGCCCGAGGACGTTGTGAAGGAGGTGTTCCTCCAGAACCAGCCCATCCGCCGCCCGGTGACGGCGGAGGAGATCGCCGGGGCCGTCGTGTTCCTGTGCTCGCCGGCCGGCTCGGGCGTCACGGGCACGACGCTGGCGGTGGATGGCGGCTACGTCGCCCGCTGAAGGCTCCGAAAGGTTCCATCGACGCGTTCAAGCAAACAAAGCTCAGCAAACATAACGCAGGGAGAAATCGCATGAAGGGTCTCATGGTTGCCGCGGCGCTCGGCACCGCCGTCGCCGCGCTCGCAGGGCCGGCTTCTGCCCAGATGTCCGACGGCAAGATCAAGATCGGCCTGCTGTCCGATCTCGCCGGCGTCTATTCCGACATCAACGGGGAGGGCTCGGCCCAGGCGGCCCGGCTCGCGGCGGAAGAGTTCGGCAACGCCATCAACGGCGTGCCGGTGGAGATCATCGTCGGCGATCACCAGAACAAGGCGGACGTGGCGGCGAGCCTCGCCCGCAAGTGGATCGACACCGAGCAGGTGGACGTGGTGGCCGACGTGCCGAACTCCGCCGCCGCGCTGGCCGTGCAGGCCATCACCAAGGAGCGCAAGCGCATCTTCCTCATGTCCGGCCCCGGCTCGGTGGACCTCACCGGCAAGGCGTGCAGCCCCTACGGCTTCATGTGGACCTGGGACACCCACTCGGTGTCGGCGGCCACCGCCCGCGCGCTGGTGACCAAGGGCGACAAGAGCTGGTTCTTCATCACCGCCGACTATGCCTTCGGCCATTCGCTGGAGGAGGAGGCATCCAAGACGGTGAAGGCCATGGGCGGCACCGTGAAGGGCGGCGTCCGCGTGCCCCTCGCGACCTCGGATTTCTCCTCTTTCCTGCTGCAGGCGCAGGCGTCGGGCGCCAAGGTGGTGGCCCTCGCCAATGCCGGCGGCGACACCATCAATTCCGTGAAGCAGGCGACCGAGTTCGGCCTGCCGCAGGGTGGGCAGACGCTCGCCGGCCTGCTCCTCAACATCAACGACATCCACGCGCTGACGCTGCCGGTGGCGAAGGGCCTCATCCTGTCCAACTCGTTCTACTGGGACATGAACGACGAGACCCGCGCCTGGTCGAAGAAGTTCGAGGCCAAGACCGGCCGCAAGCCTTCCATGAACCAGGCGGGCGTCTATTCCGCCGTCCGCCACTATCTCCAGGCGGTGAAGGACCTCGGCACGGACGACGCCGACAAGGTGGCCGCCAAGATGCGCGCCACGCCGGTCACCGACATGATGATGAAGGACGCGAAGATCGGCGAGAATGGGCGTGTATTTAACAACATGTACCTCTTCGAGGTGAAGAAGCCTCAGGATTCCAAGGGTCCGTGGGATTATCTCACGCTCCTCCAGACGGTGCCCGGCGCCGAAGCCTACATCCCGGTCAAGGACAGCGGCTGCCCGCTGGTGAGGTAGCAGCCAGAGGCCCAGCTCGCGGCGACGCACGACCTCCGATTGGGCGCGGGTGATGGGGTGCATTGAAGGATAAGCCTGGCGGCCGCCTGCGGGACGGTTGCCCGGCTTCCCTCTGTTAAAGTGCAGCCCGTCAGGGCGATGAGCGGGGTGATCGCCTGTGTCAAATCGTGCGGCGGTCTCACCCAGATCTTCGACACGCCGGTCACGGCATGCGCCGTGGCCAAGCGCTCGTGCGCCGAGGCGAAGGGCATCGCGCCGCTTGGCCGGCTCGCGGGCTTTGGCGTCGCCGGCGTCGAGCCGGGCCTGTTCGGCCTCGGCCCGGTGCCGGCCGTGCGCAAGGCGCTCGCGCATGCCGGCTGGTCCCTCGGCGACATCGAGCGCATCGAGATAAACGAGGCGTTCGCCGCCGTGCCCATCGCCGTCGCGCGCGAGCTGGGACTGCCAGAGGACATCGTGAACGTGGAGGGCGGCGCGGTGGCGCACGGCCATCCTATCGGCGCCACGGGAGCGATCCTCGTCACCCGCCTGCTCCACGCCATGCGGCGCGACGGGCTGAGGCGCGGCATGTCACCCTGTGCATCGGGGGTGGACAGGGCATTGCCCTCGCCCTCGAAGCGATGTGAGGCCCGCCATGTACCGCGCCCCGACAGAAGCGGCCGTTGCCGCGCTAAGCGCGACGCCCGCACACCAAGCCGCCGACGCCAGAACCTGCCGGCTGGTGGAAGCGCCCATCGTGCCGCTTCTGATCAGGCTCGCCTGGCCCAACGTGCTCATTATGCTCGCGCAGGCCTCGGCCGGGCTGATCGAGACCTTCTTCGTGGCCAAGCTCGGCTCGGCGGCGCTCGCGGCCATGGCGCTGGTCTTTCCGGCCGTCATGTTGATGACGACGCTGTCGGCCGGCGCGCTGGGCGGCAGCATTTCCTCCGCCGTGGCGCGGGCGCTCGGCGCGGGAAGGCAGGCGGCGGCGGATGCGCTGGTGCTCCACGCCATTGCGGTGAGCCTTGCTTTCGGGTTCGCCTTCGCCGCGCTGTTCCTTCTGTTCGGCCGACAGATCTATGGGGCGATGGGCGGGTCCGGGCCGGAGCTGGAGGCGGCGCTCATCTATTCCAAATCGTCTTCCTCGGCACGCCGCTGACCCGGACCATGAACGGGCTCGCCAGCGTCGTGCGCGGCACCGGCAACATGCTGCTGCCGGCCATCGTCATCTGCGTCGGCGTGGTTCTGCTGATCCCGATCTCGCCGGTACTGATCTTCGGCTTCGGCCCCATTCCCGGCTTCGGCATCGCGGGGGGCGGGCTGGCGCTCATCGCCTATTATCTCGGTGGCACGCTGGTGCTCGGCGCCTACATCCTCTCCGGGCGCAACCCCGCCCGCTTCCGCTGGGTGCGGCTCGACTGGCGGGTCATCGGCTCGGTCATGCGGGTCGGGGCGCTGTCGTCGCTGCAGTCGATCCAGACCAATGTCGTCGTCGGCGGCGCGACGGCGCTCGTCGCGCTTCAAGGCGGCGTCGATGCGGTCGCCGGCTTCGGCACGGGCGTGCTCATCTGGAGTACCTGCTCATCCCGCTCATCTTCGGCATCGGTGCGCCGATGGTGGCGATGGTGGGCACCAATCTCGGTGCCGGGCGCGGCGACCGCGCGCTGCATATCGCGCTGACCGGTGCGGGCCTCGCCTTCGTCGTGACGGAAACGGTGGGGCTTGCCGCGGCCTTCTTCCCCGAGGCGTGGCTGTACCTGTTCAGCGCGGAACCGGCCATGGTGGCCGCAGGCAGTTCTTACTTGCGCATCGTCGGGCCGTTCTACGGCTTCGTCGGCATCGGGCTCGCGCTTTACTTCGCGGCGCAAGGCGCGGGGCGACTGTTCTGGCCGGTCGTGGCCGGCTTCCTACGCGGAGCAGCCGGCTTCCGTAGCCCGCGTCGCTCTTGACCTCGACAGGCGGCCCATTGCGCTCGGTCCACACCACGGTGATCTCGTCGCCGTTGGTCGATCCGGAGATGTCCAGGATCCCCGATGACACCGACAGGGCGCCATATTTCAGCGAGTTGGTCGCGAGTTCGTGGATGACCAGAGCGAGGGCGGTCGCGGATTGCTCGCCGATGCCCATCCGTGGCACCGCCACCCGGATGCGCCCGCTGAACGCGCCCTCGTCGTCATAGGGGGCAAGCAGGACCGCAATCAGATCGCCCAGGAGCGCGGCCCGGCCCTGGTCCTTCGCCAGCGGCCGGACCAGATCGTGAGCGCGCCCGAGGGAGGTGAGCCGCTGGATAAGGTCGCTCGCCATGTCCTCCACGGATGTCGCCGAACGCTATGTCAGGCTGGTGAGCCCGGCCGCGATCGCCAGCAGGTTCTTCACCCTGTGGCTCATCTCGCCCGCCAGCAGCTCGTGGCCCTCTTCCGCCTGCTTGCGGCCGGTGACATCGAGAAAAACGCCCCAAACCTGGCCCTGGTGCAGCCCCTCGTCATTGCCGAGACCGCGGGCGGAAATCCAGCGGATCTCATCGCCGAGGAGAATACGGAAGTCGATCTCATAGGAGCCGACCAATGCCCGCGTGGCCGTGAATGCCGCCTGCACCCTGTCGCGGTCGGCGGGGTGGATGCGGGAGGAGAGATCCTCGAACGTCACGCTCTTCGCCTGCGGCAGACCCCACAGATCAAACCCCTGCTCGTCCATGGCGAAGGCGTTGGTTTCGACGGTCCACGCCCAGAGGGCGACCCCCGCGGCATGAAGGGCGCGCTTGAGGTTGTGCACATCCCACAGGGGGTGGGCTTCGTCGCTGACGGGCATGGCAACCTTTCATGGGGCGTAAAACGGAGGTTTTGAACCGGCCTTGTCCGTAAAAGGGGAGTTACCATTTGGGGGTGTAGACTACAATAAGCTCACTATTTTCCATGTTTTTAACGGAGAGTCATAGCAGCGTCTCAGCTCATCCTGACGTTGGCATTTTTCCCGGCCGCCCGGCCAGCAATAGACAACATGCACTTTACTGCGCGAGCTTTGCCGTGAACGGAGCCGAAAGCGATCTCGGGCGTTACGTTACATAGCCAAGGGAGCACGTCATGGCCAAACGCGAACTCATCGATACGGGCACCGACAAGCGCTACGTCCGGCGCGACGAACAGGGGCGGTTCCGGGAATCCGACGATGTCGGCAAGTCGCTGGCGCAGGACGTGCGCAAGACCGCCAAAGCCTCGGTCAAAGCCGGTCAGGGCGACACGGGCGACCGCAAGCGATAAGCTTTGCCGCTGTGAAGATCGCGAGCTTCAATGTCAATGGCGTCAACGGCCGGTTATCGGTCCTGCTGCGTTGGCTCGCTGAAGCGCAGCCGGACGCGGTCTGCCTTCAGGAGCTGAAGGCGCCCAGCGAACGCTTCCCGATCGGCGAGATCGAGAAGGCCGGCTACGGCGCGATCTGGCAGGGCCAGAAGAGCTGGAACGGGGTCGCGATCCTCGCCAGAGGCCGCGAGCCGATCGAGACGCGGCGCGGCCTGCCCGGAGACGGGGACGACAGCCAAAGCCGCTACATCGAAGGGGCGGTCGACGGAATTCTCATCGGTTGCCTCTATTTGCCCAATGGCAATCCGGCGCCCGGGCCGAAGTTCGACTACAAGCTGGACTGGTTCCGGCGCCTTACCACCTATGCGGAGGAGCTTCTGGAGCTTGAGGTGCCGGTGGTGCTCGCCGGCGACTACAATGTGATGCCGACCGACCTCGACGTGTACAATCCCGAACGCTGGCGCGACGATGCCCTCTTTCGGCCAGAGGTCCGCGCACTGTTCGCGGCGATGGTCGACCAGGGCTGGACCGATGCCCTGCGTTCTCTGCATCCCGGCGAGGCCCTCTACACGTTCTGGGATTATTTCCGGAACGCTTGGGGGCGCAATGCAGGGCTGAGGCTGGACCATTTTCTGCTGAGCCCGAGCCTCGCGCCCCGCCTGGCCGCAGCCGAGGTTGATCGCGCCGTGCGGGGCTGGGAGAAGGCAAGCGATCATGCCCCCCTGTGGATCGAATTGGCCCAGGAGGAGAGCGCGGACCGGCCGGGTGGAAAGCTGACGGCGCCCTCTCGATCACGAGAGCGCCCCACGCGCCGGAAGTGAGGTCGCGCGACCGATCTCCAGCCGTGCAGCGGCTGTCACGCACGCGACCTCGGAGCCAAGCGTTCGCCCGCGTCGTGGGCGGCATTGGCGACCTCTTCGATGGCGGACATGACTTCGGCCGTCGCGGTGTGGTGCACCATGTGACCGCCGGCCTTGACCCGCCTGAGCGAGCTGCCCGCGATCAGGTCATGCAGGCGGCGAGACTGCTTGTCGATGTCCACCACCCGATCGCCTTCGCCGGCGACGAGGGCGACCGGCATCGTGAGCGCTCCATACCTTTCGCTGGCGCTGTAGGCCGCAGGAATCATCAGCATCGATTCGGCTGCGGCGGCGCGTAGCTGGGAGGGGCGCAGTGCCATGTCCCGTGGAAAGGCCCGGAACTTCGCCGGAATTTTCGCCGGGGCGAAGAGGTTTCGGAGCATCTGGCGCCAGGTGAGCCGGGCAAGGAGCGGCGAAACCGTGTAGCGGAGCACGTCGCCGACAACGGGAATGGCTGGTCCGCCGAGCGCGACCGCATCGGCGCGGAAATCCGGGAAGTAATAGCCGGACGCCAGCACCAGACCCGACACCGCCTCAGGATGGTCCGCCGCCAAGCGGACTGCGACGCAGGCTCCCCATGAATGGCCAAACAGAAGACAGCGCGAAACCCCGAGCTGGAGCAGCGCCTTGCGGAGGAGTTCCGCCTGCGCGGCCGCTGTCCAGACCGTGGTGCGCGGACGTGAGCTGTGTCCGAAGCCGGGACGATCGAAGGCGATGACCCGATATCTGGTGGCGGCAGCCGCCATCAGACCGCTTGCATCGAGATCGTCGAGGGTCACGCCATTGCCGTGCAGCAATACCAGAGGCTCGCCGAAGCCGCGCTCCACGTAATGAAGGCGCACGCCATCCACATCGATGAATGCGCCAGAGGGAGGGTTCAGCCGCTCCGTGTCCCGCGCGATCAGAGCATTGGCGACGGCGGCTGCGACACCGGCCGCGACCAGGGAGGCAAGGGTGATCTGCCGGTTGGAAAGACGAGAGAACAAGGCGAACACTCCATGAAAGGCATGCTCGATGCCTCTGTGAATCGAAAAATGTTGCAGTCGGCAGCAAACGCCCCCCGTCCGGCGATGTTCCTGCCGATAAACGCGACGCGTCAGTATTCCGCGCGTTTCCTGGGTACGTTCTTTTACTTTGCTGCTGCGCCAGCGATTGTTGCGCGACGGGGCTGTCGCGCGTTTCGAGGATGCGGCACAGGTCGTGCTTCGCTGCACGATGGAGTTAGGGTCTCTGATCTTCGCTGTGGCCCGCCTGATCGTCGCTGTCGCCGGGAACACCCAAGCCTGCTGCGCGGTTCATCTCACATCGAAACAGGAGGTCATCATGGGCCGAGGCATTCTACTGTGGCTGCTGGGCGTTCCGATCCCGATCATCATCCTTCTCTTCCTCTTCTTCAGGTAGCCGCTGACACCAGACACGGGCCGGCGCGAAGCCGGCCGGTGTCTTTACTGGTGCCGCTGCCGCTGAACGGCGTGGAGGTCCCATCAGGGGCACAGAAGCCCGGCTGCAGTTGGCGGAGGGCTCGTGTCGCTGATCTTCAGCTCAGCTTGCCGGTAGCCTGTTCCAGCAGATCCCATGCCTTGTCGCCGAACTTCGCCCGCCAGTCCGCACAGAAGCCGGACGTGCTGAGCACGTCGCGGACGGGCAGGGGATCAACCGTCTTGAAGATAAGCCGCTTTTCCACCAGCACGCCGCGCAGGGCCGCCGCGTGTCAGCCGGCGCGGCAGGACAGGCCGCCATCCACCGGCAGGCTGACGCCGGTGATGTAGCCAGCCTCGTCGGAGGCGAGGAAAAGGGCGGCGTTGGCGATATCCCAGGCGGTTCCCATCTTGCCGGTGGGGCAGGCGGCGTCGCGCGCCGCGACCATCGCCTCGGCATCGGCGTACTGGCCGGAAATCTGCTGGAAGATCAGCGGCGTGTTCATGAGCCCGGGCATGATCGCGTTCACGCGGATGCCGTCCTTCGCATATTGAAGGGCAAGGCCCATGGTGAAGTTGTTCACCGCCGCCTTCGCCGCGTAATAGGCGATGTAGGGATAGCCGGTGTAGCGCACCGCCGCGATGGACGAGACGTTGACGATGGCGCCGGAGCGGCGCGCCAGCATATGCGGCAGCACGTGCTTGCAGGTGAGGAAGCAGCCGGTGAGGTTGAGGTCGATGGTCCGGTGCCAGGCCGCCTCGTCCAGCTCGATGGGGCCGCCCATGGTGGCGTAGCCCACATTGTTGTGCAGCACGTCGATGCGCCCGTGGGCCGCCATGACCTGCGCCACAACATCGGCCACGGCATCGGAACTGGTCACGTCGCAGGCGAAGGCGGAGGCGGCGCCGCCCTCGGCGGCGATGATCTCTAAGGTCGCCTCGGCGGCGGCCGGGTTCACGTCCACGCACACCACGTGGGCGCCGTTGCGGGCGAAGGTCACCGCCGTCGCCTTGCCGTTGCCCCAGCCCGGCCCGACAGACCCGGCGCCGAACACGATCGCGATCTTGCCTTCAAGGCGGTTGCTCATCTCGAAAGTCCTGGAATGTGCGTTGAAGCGCGAAGCGCCGTCGCGGGACGTCGCGCATGTTCTAGACGAAACCCGTCGAGATCCACTGCTCGGCGATGACCGGCGCAGCCCTGCGACCAGCGCGACCATATAGCCGATGATGGGTTTCATGCCCGCGTCGGCACGCCGCTCAACTCCCACTTGCCTCGGCGCTCCGAAACACGCCATCGTGCGGCGAGGAGATCCCACGATGACCAACGAAGCCCTGAATGACCCAGCGGAAATCCCGCCCGAGCTCGACCGCTGGAACTGGGGCGCCTTCTTCCTCAACTGGATCTGGGGCATCGGCAATTCCACCTGGATCGCGCTGCTCGCGCTCATCCCGCTCGTCAACCTGGTCATGATGATCGTTCTGGGCTTCAGGGGCAGCCGCTGGGCCTGGCGCAATCGCACATGGCGCAGCCCCGACCAGTTCCGCCGCACACAGCGCGCCTGGGGCATCGCCGGCCTCGTCGTCTGGCTCGTCGTGGTGGGCGGATTCGGCACGATGTTCTACACCATGCCGGGCATCCTGAAGAATACCGACGCCTACGCGCAGACCATGAAGGCGGTGCAGTCCGACCCGCAGGTCGTCAGCGCGCTCGGCGCGAACATCCAGGACGGCTTCTGGGTGTTCGGGCAGGTGACGGTCGATGGGAATGGCGGCGGCTCCGCGAGCTACAGCATCCCCATTCATGGGGACAAGGGATCGGGGAAAGCCATCGCCCAGGCGACCCGGGAGGGTAACCGCTGGACCATCCGGCAGCTTGTCGTCACCGTGGATGGCCGGCAGACGCCCATCGTCCTCATCCGCAACGGCCGGCCGGGGGGCATCGGCGCCTGAGCGGCGCGGATGGGGCGGGATCGCGGCCTTTGCGGAAGGCCGGAAGTGTGCGACCAAGCGCGGGGTTTCGCAGGGGAAAGCCGGCATGTGCACAGCGCTCGTCTATGGTGATGCCGCGGGGCGGTCCTATCTCGGTCGCACGCTCGAACTGACGATGGATCTGCCTTACGAGGTCGCCTGGTTCCCGGCCGGTTTCCCCGTGACCTCGCAGGCGCCCGGCCATCCGGCGCTCGCCTATGCGGTCGATCATGCCTTCCTCGCCATCACCATGCCCTGGCGCGTGCCCACGCCCGAGGCGCCGCTCGGCATGGCGGATCTCAAGGTCATCGAGGGCCTGAACGACAAGGGCCTCACCTTCAGCCTCCTGTCCTATCCAGCCGCCGCCGGCCGCGCGCAGGGGGTGGAGATGACGCGCGCCGTGCTCGCCGCCTCCGATCTCGGCAGCTGGGTACTGGGACGGTTCGCGAGCGTGGCGGAGGTGAAGGCGGCCCTCGCCGCGCAGCCGGTGGTGCTGGAGGCGCTGGCGCTGCTGCAGGGGGCGGTCTCGCCCTTCCATTATGTGGTGAACGACGCCGCGGGCGCCTCGCTGGTGATCGAGTTCCACAAGGGCGAGATGCAGCTCTACGACAATCCCGTGCGGGTGATGACCAACGGCCCCCGCTTCGACTGGCACCTGACCAATCTCGACAATTACACCTTCCTCAGCAATGTCGACCGTCCTGCGGCGACCTTCGGCGGCTATGCGGCGCGCCAGCCCGATTCCGGCATCGCCACGGCGGGGCTGCCATCCTCCAGCACGTCGGTGGGGCGCTTCGTGCGGGCGGTTTATTACGCCGAGTTCGCCGAGAAGGCGGACACGGCCGATGGGGCGGTGAACGCGCTCGCCCATGTGATGAACACCTTCGACCGGCCGCGCGGCGTCTCCATCGATTACCCGGGGGAGGGCGGCGGCCACATGGAGGTGGCGGGGCTGAAGGAGGACGCCGCGCGGCCTTACGCGACCGAATTCACCTCCTGGACCAGCCTCTCCGACCTCGGCCGGCTCCTGTTCTTCGTGCGCGACTATGCCGGCATGAACTTCACCCGCTTCGACCTCGCCGCGCTCCGGGATGCGGCGCAGCCGCTCGCGCTTCCCCTGAGCCGCCTGTCGGCGCTGCCGCCGGACGCGACCGGATCGCTGAAGGCGGCAGCGAAAGCCGAAATCGGATGAGGGCGCAGCCCTATTCGTAAAGGTAGCCCACCGGGCTGCCGGCGAGGCGGTCGCTGCGCAGGTCGGCACGGGTGATGATCCGGCCGGCGAGGGCGTCGATCTCGTCGCGCTGGCCGGGCGTCCACATCTTCAGCGCGTCGAAGCCGTTGAGCAGGCCGAGCCGGAGGATCTGCGTGTCGTCGCCGACATCCGTGAGCCGGATGGCGCCCTTGCCGGCGGTCACCGTATCGCCCGTGCCCAGTTCGATCGTCTTGCCCGCGCCGTCGACGAAGCCGGCGGTGCCGCGGATGATGCGGTAGACCACGACTTCGCCCTTCGCGAGCCCCTCCGCGTCGGCCGCCATGGCGGACTTGGGCAGCACCGCGCCGCCGCGCGGATCGGTGGCGATGATGTGGCCGGTGACGAGGCTGCCGCTCGGTGCCTCGATGCCGAGGTCACGCACATGCACCGGCATGGCCGAGCCCACCGGGCCGAGCGCGCCGGCGGGATAAAGGCGGAAGAGGGCGTCGAGGGCGAGCGGATCCTGGACCCAGAAGCCCGCGCCGGCCGGGCGGTTGTGCAGCGGATGCTTCCAGGCGGTGCGGGGGGTCTCGTCCTCGCGGATCTTGTCGGGGCCGACCACCGTGGGGTTCGGGAAGGTGGAGGGATCGGTGATGAAGGCTTCGAGGAACTTGCCCGAATAGCCCATGCAGAGCGGGTCCGGCACCACGGTCTGCGGTGTCTTCAGATTCTCTTCCGTGGAGAGGCCGGACCAGGTGTAGAAGAGCTGGCGATGCACGATGGCGCTCTGCAGCATCACCGCGCCCGGCCCCACGTAATGGAGCTTGCCGTCATAGTCGAAGGTGAACATGCCGGAGGTGACGAGCACCAGCTGGAAGCCGCCGGGCGGCAGGTGCAGATGGAAGTCGGTCGGCCCGGTGTCTTCCCGGTAGATGGGCAGGTTGGTGGCCACCTCCTGCAAAAGAAAAGCGCCATTGTTGGCGTGGAGCCCTTCCAGCGCGCGGTGATAGAGCGCCTGCGGCCGGTACACCGGATCGTAGCTGATGTCCTTGTAGCGATCGATCGCGATGAAATCGGCGCGATTGAGGGCGATGGCCGCGCCATCCGGCTGCATGAGGCCGGGCCATTTGAAATCACCCATGGACTGAAGACCCATAGCAATCTCCCGGGCGCGAGGCGGATGCGTGATTGTGATGTCGTCGCTTATATTCAATCCAGGCTCTGCTGCGTCAATCGAATAGTTTAGACCGCGCGGGGCTGGCGCGAAGTTGAACGCGATGCCGGGTATTCGTGCGCAACATCTGCTCTTTTGCTTATATTTTGACTTGTCCGTGCTCAAGCCGGGGGCAGGCACGCGATCCTCCCGTCCCGGGATGATGGAGGGTGTGAGCCGCGCCGCGCCCTGCTATGAGAGCGGCCAACGAGATCAGGTGAGGCGCATCCGTGACCGACGACATCCTCCCCAACGTGAACGAAGCCCTGTTCCACGTTCCGGCCCCCGACCGGCTCATCCCGGCCGCGCCCTCCCGTCACCCCCCGCGCATCCTGTTGCTCTATGGCTCGCTGCGCGAGCGCTCCTACTCCCGCCTGCTGACGCTGGAGGCCGAGCGTCTGCTGAACCGGCTGGGGGCGGAAACGCGGGTCTATCACGCGGATGGCCTGCCCTTGCCCGATGGCGCCCCGGTGCACCACCTCAAGGTAGCGGAGCTGCGCGAACTCGCCCTGTGGTCGGAGGGGCAGGTGTGGTGCAGCCCGGAGCGGCACGGCGCCATGAGCGCGGTGATGAAGGCGCAGATCGACTGGATCCCCCTCGCGCTGGGCGCCATCCGCCCCACGCAGGGGCGCACGCTCGCCGTGATGCAGGTGTGCGGCGGTTCGCAATCCTTCAATGCGGTGAACCAGATGCGCATCCTCGGCCGCTGGATGCGCATGCTCACCATCCCCAACCAGTCGTCCGTCGCCAAGGCCTATCAGGAGTTCGACGAGGCGGGCCGCATGAAGCCCTCGGCTTATTACGACCGGGTGGTGGACGTGATGGAGGAACTGGTGAAGTTCACGCTGCTCACCCGCGACATCTCCCCCTACCTCACGGACCGCTACAGCGAGCGCAAGGAGGCGGCCGAGGCGCTGGAGGCGCGGCTCGCCCTCGGCTCGGCCGTGCGGTGACTGCCGCCGCATCGCCGGCCGGAGCCGGCGGCGCCGGCCGTGGGGTCATCGCCGCGCTCGGCGTGGTGCAGATCCCCACCTGGGGCTCGTCCTTCTATCTGCTCACGGTGCTGGCCGGGCCGATCGCGGCGGACACGGGCTGGCCGCTGCAATGGATCGTCGGCAGTCTCTGCGTGGGGCTGCTGGTGGCGGGGCTCGTCTCGCCGAAGGTCGGCGCGTTGATCGCTGCGCGCGGCGGCCGGCCGGTGCTGGCGGGCGGCTGCGTCCTGCTGGCCTGCGGCCTCGCGCTGCTGGCGCTGGCGCAGGGGCCGATCGTGTTCGCTTTGGGCTGGTGCATCGCCGGCGCGGGCATGGCGGCGAGCCTTTATGATGCGGCCTTTGCCGCGCTGGGCCGGCTCTATGGCGCCGGGGCGCGTCGGGCGATCACGCTGCTGACGTTATGGGGCGGCTTCGCCAGCACGGTGTGCTGGCCCATCACCGCCTTCCTCGATGCGCATCTGGGCTGGCGCGCGACCTGCCTCGTCTATGCCGGCCTGCATCTGGGCCTCTCCATGCCGCTGGTGCTGGCGTTCGTGCCGAAGGTCGCGCATCGGGAGGAAAGCGGCGGGCCGACGCGGGTCACGCCGGTGACGCTCGGCGGGCGGGAGCGCCTCGCCTTCCTCCTCATGGGCGGCATCGTCACCTGCATCGGCACCATCGCGTCCGCCATGTCGGTGCAGGTGCTGGCGCTACTCCAGTCGCGCGGCCTCAGTCTTGCGGAAGCGGTGGCGCTCGGGACGCTCGTCGGGCCATCGCAGGTGCTCGCGCGCGTGGTCGAGCAGATGTCTGGCGGTCGGCATCATCCGCTCTGGACGATGATCTGGGCGGTGGCGCTGATGGGGCTCGGGCTCGTGCTGCTCGCGGCCGGCTTTCCCATCGTCGCGGTTGCGCTGGTGGCTTACGGGGCGGGTAACGGCATCTTCTCCATCGCCAAGGGCACGGTGCCGCTGGCGGTGCTGGGAGCGGAGCGCTATCCCGTGCTCGCCGGCCGCCTTGCCCGCCCGGCTTTGCTGGCGCAGGCGCTGGCGCCGCTGGGTGCGGCGCAGCTGCTGACGGCCGGCGGGGCGGGCGCGGTGCTCGCGGCGTTGGTCGCCCTGTGGCTCGCGGCGGCGGTGCTGCTCGCGCTGCTGTGGCGGCGGGTTTAGCCTTCAGTCGCTGTCGCCGGTGAGGACAGCGAAGGGCCATTGCGAGTTGGCGGCGAGATCGGCGGCGGAGGTGAGATCGCTGGAGAGCCCGGGCAGCGCGAAGCGCCAGCGGAAGCCGTCCGGCAGCGCAACGCCCATCGCCTGCCACACGCGCGGATCGAGACCTCCGGCAGGCGTCACCTGCTCGAACGTCCGCCCGGGGCAGAGCACCAGCAGCGCCTTTCCTCCGCTTGTGCGGAGGAAGCCCACCATGGGCAGCGTGCCACCCAGCTCCAGCTTAAGATAGTCGCCGAGGAACAGCTCCGGTGCCTCTGCCCGAAGCCTCAGCAGCACTTGGATTAGACACTGCTTGCGGCCGTCGGCGCTTGCAGCAGGGGCGGCGAGCGCGGCGCGGCGGCGGACGAAATCCACCGGGCGTCGGTTGTCCGGGTCTACCAGCGAGAGGTCGAGAAATTCCGTGCCCTGATAGATGTCGGGAATGCCGGGGGCGGTGAGCTTGAGCACGCTCGCCACCAGCCCCTTCGCCTCCGCCGCCCGGCGCAGGAGATCCACGAAGCGGGAGATTTCCCGCCGCATGTCCGCCCCCTCGGGCGCGGTGAGGATGAAGCGGGCGAGGCCCTGCGCCTCGGCTTCGAAGGCCTCGTCCGGCCGGTCCCACGATGTCGCGCGCTTGGCCTCGCGCAGCGCCTTCATCTGCCAGCCCTCGACGCGGGCGAGGAAGCTCTCCATGTCGGCGGCATCGTCCGGCCAGGCGCCCACCAGCGTTTCCAAGAGCATGATGCGATCGGCCGCGTCCACTGCGGGCGCCCGTTCCTTGAGCGCCGCCAGCCAGCGGTCGAGGAGGGCGATCCACAGGTCCGCGCATTCGCTCAGGATGGAGAGGCGCGCGCGCACATCCTCGCCACGCTTGTGGTCGTGGGTGGCGCTCGCCAGCATGGCGAAGGGCCAATCTTCCGCCCGCGCCCCGGCGGTCCGGTGCCAGTCGGCGACGCTGCCGCCGCCCGTGGCGGGGTTCGAGCCCACCTCGTTGCGCGAGAGCAGGGGGCCGTAGCGGTAGAAGGCCGTATCCTCCACCGATTTCGCGGCCACCGGCGAGGAGAGCTGCTCGAAGCGGGTGATGGCGGCGCGCCGCAGGTCGGCGTGGGGCGCGTCCGGGGCGAGGGGGCCGAGCCAGTCGCCGATCCGGTCGAGATGCCATTCATCACCGGGAAAGGCGCTCCCGCGCGCCGCCGCGATGGCCGCGTGGAGCGCGTCCTCTCCCGTCTCGCCCGTGCCGGCGGCATAGGTGCGATAGCGGGGGAAGTGGACGAGGATTTCGATCAGGCAGCGCCGGAGCGCCGGGCGCGGCCGGTCCCGGTCGGCAAGATCGGCGGCGGCGAGGGCGGCGAGGGCATCCACCGCGGTCTCCAGCGGGGCGGTGAAGGACCGGGCGATGATCTCGCGCCGCGCCGCCTCTTCCTCGGTGGAGAAGGCGGCGGGGCGGCCGGTGCGGGCGGCCCAGTGGGCCGTGAGGCGCTCGAAGCCGGCGGCGTCGTGGATGAGGCGGCTCACCTCCTCCATGAAGTCGTAGCCGGTGGTGCCGTCCACCTCCCAACTGGCATCGAGGCTCTCGCCGGCGGCAAGGATCTTCTCCACCACCAGCCAGGCGCGCCCGCGCAGCGCCGCCGGCCGCATCGCCTCCCGCGCCGAAAGCTCTGTCCGAAGCCGGCGGCAATAGGAACCGGGATCGGCGAGGCCGTCCACATGGTCCACGCGCAGGCCGTCGATGAGGCCCTGGGCGTAAAGGTCCAGCACCGTGGCGTGGGTGCGCTCGAACACACCGGGCGCATCGGCGCGGAGGGCGGCAAGCTCCGTCACGTCGAAGAAGCGGCGCCAGTTGATGGCGTCCGGCGCCGTGCGCCAGAAGGCGAGGCGATAATGCTGGCGCTCCAGCAGCGCGTGGAGATGCCGGGCGGCCTCCTCCCCGGCCAGGCCGCTGGCGGCGGCGGGATCGGCCTCCAACGCCTCGGCATCCTCCGGCCGCAGCGGGAACAGGTGGTGGAAGTAACGCACCGCCCAGCCGGCCTCGGCGTCGCGCACCAGCTTGAGATCGCCGCTGGCAAGCACCTCGTGATAGGGCGCGCCGAGGAAGGGCGCGCGCAGCCGCCCGCCGCCGGCGTCGAAGTCGATGTCGAACATGGCCGCGAAGGGGCTCTCGCGCCCGTTGCGCAGCACGTCCAGCCAATAGGGATTCTCGTCGCCGCCGACGCCCATGTGGTTGGGCACGATGTCTACCACCAGGCCCATGCCGCGGCCGCGCAGTGCGGCTACCAGGCGCTTGAGGCCGTCTTCGCCGCCGAGTTCCGGATTGACGAGGGCCGGGTCCACCACATCGTAGCAATGGGTCGAGCCCGCCCGCGCCTTCAGGATGGGCGAGGCATAGACGTGGCTGATGCCGAGGTCGGCGAGATAGGGCACCAATGCGGCGCCGTCGTCGAAGGTGAAGCCCTTGTGGAATTGCAGGCGATAGGTGGCGCGGGGGATGGCGGAGGTCATTGCTCGGCGGCCCCTTCGCCGCGGGTCAGCTGGAGGAGGGAGAGGCGGGCCTTCACCTTCGGCGCGGCGAGGAGGTCGCCCTCCGGCGCGGCCATGCGGCGGCGCCAGTTGGGGTGCTCGTCCACCGTACCCGGCAGATTGGGGCTTTCGTCGAGGCCGAGGAGGTCTTCCAGCGGGATGATCGCGAGGTCGCACGTGCTCCGCGCCACATAGGCGATGGCGGCGTCCACCGCGTCGTCCGCATTGTCGAGGGTCGGCGCGATGCCCGTCTCGGCCGCCGCCGCCGCGAAGGCCGCGCGCTCGCCGTCGCGCGCGGTGAGGGCTTCGGCGGCCACGTCGCAGGCGGCGATGCGGGCGCGCCAGTGGAGGTCACGCCCCGCCCACCAGCCGGCGATGGTGGGCAGATCGTGGGTGGAGGTCATGGCCGCTGCCTCGCGCTGCCAGTCCTCCGGCGGCAGAAATCCGCAGTCCGCGTCGCGCTCGAAGGGCAGCACGCGCATGCCGAGGATGCCGCGCGCCGACATCTCCTCGCGCAGGCCTTCCGGCACCGTGCCGAGATCCTCGCCGATGGCGATGGCGCCGTGGGCGTGGGCCTCGATGGCGACGAGCCGCAGCAGATCCTCAAGCGGATAGGTGAGATAGGCGCCCTCTCCGGCCCCCGCGCCATCGGGCACCAGCCACAGGCGGCGCAGGCCGAGGATGTGGTCGATGCGCACCCCGCCGGCATGGCGCAGCGCCGCGCGGATGGCGGCGAGGAACGGTTCAAAATTGAGCGCCGCGAGCGCCGTGGGCGAGATGGCGGTGAGGCCCCAGTTCTGCCCGGCGATATTGATGAGGTCCGGCGGTGCGCCGATGGCGAGGCCGGCGAGGAGATCGCCCGGCCGGCTCCACGCCTGCCCGCCGGCGGGATCGAGCCCCACGGCGAGGTCCGCGATGAGGCCGATGCCCATGCCGGCCGCCCGCGCGCGGGCCTGCGCATCGGCAAGGCTCCGCCCGGCGAGCCATTGCAGGAAGAGATGGAAGCGCACCTCCTCCACGCGTGCGGAGGCGAACTCCGCGACGGCCGGGCCATCCGGATCGCGCAGCGGGGCCGGCCAGCGGCGCCAGTCGGGGCCGTGGCCCTCCGCCATCATGGCGGCATGCAGCGCCTCGAACAGCGCATGGCGGGCGAGGTCGTCGCCGGGCTGGGCGGCGAAGGCGGCAAATCCCCCGGCGCCGTCGGGGAAGGTGTCCAGCGTGTCGAACAGCCGGCGCAGATGCGCGAGCTTGCGCCGGGCCGCGCGGGGCCAGTCGATGAACCCGTCCTCGTCCTCGGGCGCATCCTCGATCCCGCGTCCGGGGAACAGCGCGGCGGTATCGGCAAGGAGGGGGTTGAGGGCGAGCCGGCTGGAGGGCGCATACGGGCTGAAGCGCTCGGGCGCGGCGGAGAACAGGGCGTGCAGCGGGCTCAGCGCGACCGCGTGCGCGCCGAAGCCGGCCAGCCGCTCGGCCAGCGCCGCGACGGCGCCGAGATGGCCGATGCCGCCATCCCCCGCCTGCCGCAGGCCATAGACCTGCGCCGCCACGCCGAAGGCCCGCGCACGGCCGGTGCGTTCCGCGACCGAGGGCGCGCTATGGGGCGCCACGGCGAGCCGCACGCTCTGCGATCCGATGCGCAGCACGTGGTAGCCGGGCTCTTTGGGCGCGGTGAAGACGGAGCCCTCCCGATGCGGCCGCAGGATGAGGCGGCGGGGCGTCTCCCCTTCCAGCTCCACGGGCACCGACGGCACGATGCCCGGCAGCACCACCTCGCGTCCCGCGTCGGCGGTCATCAGCCCGGGAAGGCCGGGCGGTGCCTGAAGGGCGGCGAGGGCGCGCGCGATGTCGGCGGACGTTCCGCAGGGGTGGCCGAGAGCGGTGAGCACGCGCTCGAGCGTTTCGGGAGGCACGCGGTGCGGGCGCTCGAAGGCGTCCGCCCATTGGATGGAGACGCCGGCCGCCTGAGCCAGTGTCTCGATGGGCGAGGGGGCGGGCCGGCGGGGCGCCGTCATTCAGCTTCGCTTTCGAGGAAGGCGAGGGTGGCGCGCGGCGGAATGGCGAAATCGTCCACGGCGCCGCTCGACGCGATGAGGGTGAGCGCCGCCGGCAATTCGGCGGGGCAGGGCTCCGCGCCGAAGTTCGCCGCCAGCGTCAGCACCACGCCGTCGCCCATGCGCCAGCGCGCGACGACGGCGTGCTCGGACACGGCCTGCGCGCCGAGGCTGACCGCGCCTTCAAGGCGCGGGATCACATGCGTGTGGCGGGCGGCGATCATGTCCTCCACGAACGCTTCCCACTCCTCCGCATCGGGCGGCGGCGCGGGGATGGAGGCGGTGAAGGTCGTCTCCGCATTCGGGTCCGGGATGGTGGCGCGGCGCGCCGGATCGGAGAAGGCGGAAAAGCGGGCGAATTCCGCGCGCCGGCCCTCGCGCACGAGGTCCGCGAGCCCCTCGGCATGGTCCGTGAAGAAGAGGAAGGGCGTGCGCGTACCGATCTCCTCGCCCATGAACAGCATGGGAATCTGCGGTGCGAGCAGCACCAGCGCCAGCGCCGCGCGCACGCTGTCGGGATCGGCCAGCGCGAGAAGCCGCTCGCCGAAGGCGCGGTTGCCGATCTGGTCGTGGTTCTGGACGAAGGACACGAAGGCGGTGGGCGGAAGATGGCCACTTTGCGTGCCGCGTGCGCGGCCGAGGTTCGGCGCCATCTCGCCCTGATAAGCGAAGCCTTCGGAGAGGCAGCGGGCGAGGCGGGCGGACGGGGCGTCGGCGAAGTCGCCGTAATAGGCCTCCCGCTCGCCGGTCAGCAGCACATGGAGGCAATGGTGGATATCGTCGTTCCACTGGGCATCGAACGGGCGCGGCAGCAGGGCCGCGTCGTTGTGCTCGTTCTCCAGCACCAGATGCACATGGCGATCCGCCGGCAGGTGTGCGCGGATATCGCGGCCGAGGGCGGCGAGCGCCTCGGGCGGCAGGATGGCGTGGACGGCATCGAGCCGCAGCCCGTCGAACCGGAACTCCTCGATCCACATCAGCGCATTTTCGAGGAAGAAGCGACTCACCTCCGGCCGGTCGAACGCCACCGCCGGCCCCCACGGGGTCGCCTGCTCGGGATGGAAGAAGTCGGGGGCATAGAGGCCGAGATAATTCCCGTCCGGCCCGAAGTGGTTGTAGACCACGTCGAGCAGCATCATCACGCCGTGCGCGTGGGCAGTGTCGATGAGCGCTTTCAGCTCGTCCGGCGTGCCGTAGGCGGCGGCCGGGGCGAAGGGCAGCACACCGTCGTATCCCCAGTTGCGTGTGCCGGGAAAGGCCGCGATGGGCATCAGCTCCACGGCCGTTATGCCCAGAGCGGCCCACGCTGGAATTTTCGCTGCCACGCCCGCAAAGCCGCCGCAGATGCCTGCGTGAACCTCCAGGATCACCGCCTCGTGCCACGGCCTCCCGCGCCAGTCCGTGCACCAGCGATAAGCCTCGGGATCGGTGACGAGGCTGAAGCCGTGGACGTCCTCCGCCTGCGCGCGCGACGCGGGATCAGGAAAGGCGGTACCGTCCGGCAGGTGGAAGCGGTAGCGCGTGCCCGGCCCCACCGGCGCCTCGACCGCGAACCAACCGCCCCCGCGCGGCGCCATGGCGAGGCGCGTGCCGCTGGACAGCTCCAGCTCGATGCCGTCAGCGCCCGGTGCCCACAGGCGGAACCGCGTGCCGTTGGGGGTGAGAACAGGGCCGAAGGCGGTCGTGGTGTCGTCCCGCGCCCCGCTCATGCACCGCCCCCGGAAATGCGCCCGCGCAAGAGAACGAGCGACTGGGGCGCCACCTCCACCTCCTCGCTCTCCACCAGCATTTCCGGCGCGCCGGGATTGGCGCTGTCGATCATCAGGATCACCGGCGTCGGCGGGGGAATGCGGAAGCTGCGCGGCTCGTGGGTGGCGTTCAGCATCAGCGTCATGACGCAGATGGTGCCGTCGTCTCCGTGGGCGGCCCGGCGCAGGGTGAGGAGGCGGGCCTCCGCCGCGTTCCAGTCGTCGGGTGAAGGGGTTTGCGCCTTCTCGTCGAACCAGGCGATATCGGTGATGCCGGGCGCCAGCTCGCGATCGCCATAGAGGAAGGAGCGGCAGCGCAGGAGGGGATAATCGTGGCGCGCCTTGGCGAGGGCGGCGACGAAATCGGACAGGATCTGCCCGTCCGGCCCCTCCAGCAGCGACCAGTCGATCCAGGAGATCTCGTTGTCCTGGCAATAGGCGTTGTTGTTGCCGTTCTGCGTGCGGCCGAACTCGTCGCCGGCGAGCAGCATGGGCGTGCCCAAGGCGAGGAAGACGGTGGCGAGCATGGCCCGCTCCAGCCGGGCGCGTCGCTCGCGGATTTCGGGATTGTCGGTCGGGCCCTCGGCGCCCCAGTTGGCGGAATAGTTTCCCGAGTGGCCGTCGCGATTGTCCTCGCCATTGGCGGCGTTGTGGCGCTCGGAATAGGAGACGATGTCCTTCAGCGTGAAGCCGTCGTGGGAGGCGATGAAGTTCACCGAGGCCCAGGGCCGCCGGGCGCGCCGGTCGAAGATGTCGCCGGAGCCGGACAGCCGCGCCGCCAGCTCCGCGCGCTGCCCCGCATCGCCCCGCCAGAAGCGGCGGACATTGTCGCGGAAGCGGTCGTTCCACTCGGCGAAGCCCGGCGGATGGTGGCCCAACTGGTAGCCGCCGGGGCCGATGTCCCAGGGCTCGGAAATCAGCTTCACGCGGGAGAGCACCGGGTCCTGCCGCAGCACGTCGAAGAAGCCGGAGCCGGGGTCGAAGCCGTATTCCTCGCGGCCGAGCGTGACGCCGAGATCGAAGCGGAAGCCGTCGATGCGATAATGGGTCACCCAGTAGCGCAGGGAATCCATCACCATCTGCAGCACACGCGGATGGGAGATGTTCAGCGTGTTGCCGGTGCCGGTGTCGTTGATGCAGTAGCGCGGCTCGTCCTTCACCAGCCGGTAGTAGGAGCGGTTGTCGAGGCCGCGGAAGCTCAGCGTCGGGCCGAGTTCGCTGCCCTCGGCGGTGTGGTTGTAGACCACGTCGAGGATGACTTCGAGCCCGGCCGCGTGCAGCCGGCGGATGGCCACCTTGAACTCGTTGCGGTCGCCGGCGGAGAGATAGCGCGGCTCCGGCGCGAAGAAGGAGAGGGTGTTGTAGCCCCAGTAATTCTTGAGCCCCTGTGAGACCAGATATCGGTCCTGCACGAAGCCGTGGACGGGCAGCAGCTCCACCGCCGTCACCCCCATGCGCTTCACATGCTCGATGAAGGCGGGATGGGCGAGGGCGGCGAAGGTGCCGCGCTGGTAGGGCAGCACGTCCTCGCGCAGCATGGAGAGGCCGCGCACATGGGCCTCATAGATCACCGTGTCCGACCACGGCGTCTGCGGCGGGCGGTCGTCACCCCAGGAGAAGCTGTCGTCCACCAGCACGGCCTTGGGCATGGCCACGGCGCTGTCGCGCCGGTCATAGGAGAGGTCGCCCCGGCCGGAGGCGACGCGATAGCCGAACAGCGCATCCGACCATTGCACCTGTCCCGCGACCTGGCGGGCATAGGGGTCGAGCAAGAGTTTGTGCGGGTTGAAGCGGTGGCCGTCCTCCGGCTCGTAGCGGCCGTGGGCGCGAAAGCCGTAGAGGAGGCCCAGATGGGCGTTGGGCAGATAGCCGTGCCACACCTCGTCGGTGCATTCCGGCAGCGGCATGCGGGCAATCTCCCGCCGGCCGGAGGGGTCGAACAGGCAGAGGTCGATGCCGTCCGCATTGGCGGAGAAGACGGCGAAATTCGCCCCCAGCCCGTCCCACGTCGCGCCGAGCGGATAGGGCTGTCCGCTCTCAAGCCGATCCGGCCACGCCATCAGTGTTCTCCCGCATGTACGAAGAGGAGGGTGGAGAGGGGGGGGAGTGTGAGGTCGAGGCTCTGGCCTTCGCCGTGGGCGGGCGCGTCCCGCGTTTCGACGCCGCCGTAATTGCCCATGCCGGAGCCGCCATAGAGGGGGGCGTCCGAGTTCAGCACCTCGCGCCAGCGGCCGGCATGGGGCACCCCGATGCGGTAGCCCTGCCGGGGCACCGGCGTGAGGTTGATGACCGCCAGAACCGGCGCTGCATCGGGGGCGAGGCGCAGGAAGGAGAGGACGCTGTTCTCCGCGTCATCGCCGACAATCCAGCGGAAGCCCTCGGGCTGGTCATCGAGCGCATGCAGCGCGGGCCATTCGCGATAGGTGCGATTGAGGTCGCGCACGAGGCTCTGGATGCCGCGATGGGCGGGATCATCCAGCAGGAACCAGTCGATCTCCCGGTCGTGGCTCCACTCGCGCTCCTGCCCGATCTCCCCGCCCATGAAGAGCAGCTTCTTGCCGGGATGGGTCCACATGAGGCCGAGCAGCGCCCTGAGGTTCGCCCGCTTCTGCCAGGTGTCGCCCGGCATCTTGCCGATGAGCGAGCCCTTCCCGTGCACCACCTCGTCATGGGAGAGGGGCAGAACGAAGCGCTCGGAGAAGGCGTAGACGAGGGAGAAGGTCAGCTCGCCATGGTGGTGGCGGCGATAGATGGGCTCGCGCGCCATGTAATGGAGCGTGTCGTGCATCCACCCCATGTTCCACTTGTAGGAAAAACCGAGGCCGCCCTCCTCGGTGGGCCGGCTGACGCCGGGCCATGCGGTGGATTCCTCGGCCAGCGTGATGGCGCCGGGGCAACGCTCCGCCACCACCGCATTGAGGTGGCGCAGGAAGTCCACGGATTCCAGATTTTCCCGCCCGCCGAAGCGGTTGGGGATCCACTCGCCGGCCTTCCGGCTGTAGTCGCGGTAGAGCATGGAGGCGACCGCATCCACCCGCAGCCCGTCCACGTGGAAATGCTCCAGCCAGTGGAGCGCCGAGGCGATGAGGAAGCCCGCCACCTCGCGTCGGCCGAGGTTGTAGATCAGCGTGTTCCAATCCTGATGGAAGCCCTCGCGCGGGTCGGCATGCTCATAGAGCGCGGTGCCGTCGAAATGGGCGAGGCCGTGGGCGTCGGACGGGAAATGCGCCGGCACGAAATCGATGATGACCCCGATGTCCGCGCGGTGGCAGGCATCGACGAAGGCGGCGAAATCCTCCGGCTCGCCGAAGCGGCGGGAGGGTGCGAAGAGGCCGAGGGGCTGATAGCCCCACGAGCCGGTGAAGGGATGCTCCGTCACCGGCAGCAGCTCCACATGGGTGAAGCCGAGGTCCTTCACATAAGGCACCAGCCGCTCGGCGAGGCCGAGCCAGGAGAGCGGCTCCCCCGTCGCCGGATCGCGCAGCCACGAGCCGGCATGCACCTCATAGATGCTGATGGGCGCGGAGGGCGCGTTGCGCGCGGCGCGTGCGGCCATATAGGCGCTGTCGCGCCAGCGGTGAACGCGCGGCGTCGGCACCACGGAGGCCGTCTGAGGCGGCAGCTGCGTCGCCCGCGCCACCGGGTCCGCCTTCAGCGGCAGGCGCGCGCCATCCGGCCCGAGGATCTCGTATTTGTAGAGCGCGCCGGGGCCAACGCGGGGAATGAAGATTTCGAACACGCCGCTGGCGCCGCGCCGCCGCATGGCATGGCGGCGGCCATCCCAGCCGTTGAAATCGCCCACCACGCTCACGCGCCGCGCATTGGGCGCCCACACGGCGAAGCGCGTGCCGGCAACGCCCTCCACCGTCACCGGCGCTGCGCCGAGCGCATCCGTGAGGCGGAAGTGGCGGCCTTCGGAGAAGAGATGCAGGTCGAGATCGCCGAGCAGCAGGCCGAACGCGTAAGGGTCCTCCGTCTCCTGCGTTGTCTCGCCCCACTGAATGGACAGCGCATAGGCGCCTTCCGGCAGCGGGCCGCAGAACAAGCCTTCGACGGGTCCCTGTTCCAGAAACAGCGTCTGCGATCCCGCCTTCGGCCGCACCGCCACCGCCTGCGCGCCCGGCACGAACACGCGCACGAAGCGGCCGTGCGGCCCCTCGTGCGGGCCGAGCACGGCGAAGGGGTCTTCCAGCCGCCCGCTCGCGAGCTGATCGAGAATGGCGGGGTCGAGCGGCGGCACGCGGCTCATATGAACGTGGTTCATGCGCGGGCATCCGGCGCCAGATCGGAGACGAGGCGGGCGAGGCTGCCGAGGGCGATGGGGAGCCAGTCCGGCCGATTGTCCATTTCGTAGGTCACCTCATAGGCCGCCTTCTCCAGGAGGAAGAGGCGCAGCAAGGCCTCGTCGCGCTTCGCCTCCGCGCCGCCAGCTTCGATGCCGGCGCCCCGGCGATAGGCGTCGAGCAAGGCCTGCGGGATGCGTGCCTGGAAGAGATCCGCGAGGCGGCCGAAATTGGCGTCGCCGGCCGCCTGCGAGGGGCGGCGGCGGGCGCGCACGGCATAATCCAGCGAGCGCAGGATGCCGGCCACGTCCCGCCATCCGCTGTCCTTGGCGCGGCGGGCCTCCACCGGCAAAGCGGGCTCGCCCTCGAAATCGATGATGACCGCGTCGCCCTGCGCCACCAGCACCTGTCCCAGATGGAAATCGCCGTGGATGCGATGCAGCCGGGCGCCTTCGCCGGCAGCGATGAGCCGCTCGATCTCGGTGGTCAGTGCGGCGCGCCGGTCGAGGATGCAGGCCGCTTTTTCGCGGTCACGCTCGGCAAGGGTGTCGAGGCGGTCGGCAAGCCCGTTCAGCGCGGCGTCGATGCGCCCGCCGATGCGGCTGCGCCAGGCGTCCAGCGCCGCGCGGCCGGCGGGCTCGGGCGAGAAGGCCGGGTCTTCGGTGTCCGCGGCGAGCAGCCGGTGCATCTCGCCGAGGTGCAGGCCCAGATGCTCGGTGAAGCGCAGATAGGGAGCGATGAGGTCTTCCTGCTGGCTGCCCTCATGGTCCACCTCGTGACCGATCTCGTCGGCGGCGCGCTGGAGAAATGAGAGGGTGAAGGTCCAGGCATCGCCCTCGCCGGCCACATAGGCCTGGAGCACCGCGAGCACCTGCGGCGCGCCGCCCTCCGGCTCGTGCACGATCTCGCCCAGCAGCGTCGCCGTGTTGGCGAAGCCCCGCTCCGTGAGCGCCCGGCTCATCTCCGCCTCGGGATGGATGCCGGGCGTGATGCGGCGGAACAACTTCAGAATGGCCTTGTCGCCGTAGATGAGAGAAGAATTGGACTGTTCCGCCGAAAGAAATCGCACCGGGGCACCCTCGGGCGTCGCTGCGGGATCGAAAGCCTCCGTTCGGCGGAAAACGATGCGGCCTTGCGAGCTTGGAACCTCGCCATTGGCGGCGATGAGCTCCATCACGTCGGCGGCGAACTCGGGCAGCGCGAATGCATCGGTGAGATAGCCGGTGCGCCGCCCGCGCCGCACGCGGGCCAGGGCGAGCTGCTGGGGCAGGGACTGGCCGGCCTCGTCATCCCAGGAGATGCCCACGGGAATCTGGTAGAGGTCCGATCCGCCGGCCCGCTTGGTCTCCACCATCACGAAGGCGCGCTCGCGCTTCTTGCCAAGGCGTGCCGTCATGGCGACGCGGGCGGATTGGAGCGCATCGGCCTTGCCCGCGAACCAGCGGCGCTTGGGCAGATAGGCCGGCAACACGTCGGCCTCGAAGCTCTTGCGGTGGGCGGCGGTGATCATCTCCTCCGGCGCCCCCTTCAAGACGAAGGTGAGATATTCGGGCATGGCCTCGGGCGCCGGTGTGTGCCAGTCCGGCGATTGCGCGTCGGTGGCGAGGAGGAACCAGTAGAAGCCGTAGGGCGGCAGCGTCAGCAGATAGGTGAGTTGGCCGATGGGCGGGAAGGGCGAGGAACCGAGCAGTTCCAGCGGAATGCGGCCGGCAAATTCCGAGAGGTCCACCTCCACCGCCTGCGGCGAGCGCGACAGATTGGCGACGCACAACAGCGTTTCGCCCTGGTGTTCGCGCAGATAAGCGAAGACTTTGCGGTTCTTCGGATAGAGAAAGCGCAGCGTACCGCGCCCAAAGGCGGGATGGGCGCGACGCACGGAGAGGAGCTTGCGCGTCCAGTTGAGCAGCGAGTGGGTGTCGCGGCTCTGCGCCTCCACATTGATGGCCTGGAAGCCGTAGAGCGGGTCCTGGATGGGCGGCAGCACGAGGCTCGCGGGGTCGGCCTTGGAGAAGCCGCCATTGCGATCCGGCGACCATTGCATGGGCGTGCGCACGCCGTCGCGATCGCCGAGGAAGATGTTGTCGCCCATGCCGATTTCGTCACCGTAATACATCACGGGCGTGCCGGGCATGGAGAGGAGCAGCGACTTCATCAGCTCCACCCGCCGGCGGTCGCGCTGGAGCAGGGGCGCGAGGCGGCGGCGGATGCCGAGATTGATGCGGGCGCGCCGGTCGGCGGCGTAGAAATTCCAGAGGTAATCGCGCTCGCTGTCGGTGACCATCTCCAGCGTCAGCTCGTCATGATTGCGCAGGAAGATGGCCCACTGGCAGTTTTCCGGAATATCCGGCGTCTGGCGCATGATGTCCGTGATGGGAAAACGGTCTTCCTGCGCGATCGCCATGTACATGCGCGGCATGAGCGGGAAGTGGAACGCCATGTGGCATTCGTCGCCCTCGCCGAAATACTGCTGCGTATCCTCCGGCCACATGTTGGCTTCGGCGAGCAGGAGGCGGCCGGGATAGGCGGCGTCCAGCTCCGCGCGGATCGTCTTCAGGATGGCGTGGGTCTCGGGCAGATTCTCGTTGGAGGTGCCCTCGCGCTCCACCAGATAGGGCACGGCATCGAGCCTCAGGCCATCCACGCCGAGATCGAGCCAGAAGCGCATCACGCCCAGCACCGCCTTCAGCACGGCGGGATTGTCGAAGTTGAGATCGGGCTGGTGGGAATAGAAACGATGCCAGAAATACGCGCCGGCCACCGGGTCCCACGTCCAGTTCGACTTCTCGGCGTCGAGGAAAATGATGCGCGTTCCGGCGTAGGCGTGGTCATTGTCGGACCAGACGTAGAAATTGCGGTGCGCCGAGCCGGGCTTCGCCTGCCGCGCGCGCTGGAACCAGGGGTGCTGGTCGCTGGTGTGGTTGATGACCAGCTCGGTGATGACCCGCATGCCGCGCGCATGAGCCTCGCGGATGAAGCGGCGCGCGTCGGCCATGGTCCCGTAATCGGGATGGACGTTCTTGTATTCGGAAATGTCGTAGCCGTCATCCCGCCGGGGGGAGGGATAGAAGGGCAGCAGCCAGATGCAGGTGACGCCAAGGCTTGCGATGTAATCGAGCTTGGAGATCAGCCCCGCGAAGTCGCCGATGCCGTCGTCATTGGCATCGAAGAAGGACTTCACATGTAATTGGTAGATCACCGCGTCCTTGTACCAGAGCGCGTCGTCGTCGCTGGTGGTGGCCGGCGCGGAAGAGGTGGGGGCGGAATGGACGTTCATACGACGCCTCCCACGGGGCGGATGCGCCAGATGGCGTAGGGCAAATCGGCCGGGTCGAGGTGAAGGTTCTGCATCTTGCCGGTCCAGGTGAAACGGGTGTCGCGCAACAAATCCTCGACCTCCACGGAGGCATGGTCGGGCAGGCCGAATTCCCACAGGGGGAGTTCGAAGGCGGCGCTGCGCGGTGCGTGGGGATCGAGGCTCACCGCCACGAGCACCATCTCGTCCTCGCCGGGCAGGCGTTTGCCGAAGTAGAGAATCTGATCGTCGAAGGCGTTGTAGAAGGTGACGTTGAGATGGCTCTGCAGCGCCGGATAAGCGCGGCGGATGGCGTTGAGGCGGGTGATCTCGGCGACGATATTGCCGGGCGCTGCGTAGTCGCGCGGCCGGACCTCGTATTTCTCGCTGTTGAGATACTCTTCCTTCCCCGGCACAGGCTCCGCCTCGCACAGTTCGAAGCCGGAATAGAGGCCCCACAGACCCGAGAGCATGGAGGCAAGCGCGGCGCGGATGAGGAAGCCGGGGCGGCCCGAGCGCTGGAGGAAATAGGGGTTGATGTCCGGCGTGTTGACGAAGAAGTGCGGGCGGTAGATGTCCCGCGCCGGTGCACGGTTCAGCTCTTCCAGATAGTCGCGCAGCTCGGCCTTCGTATTGCGCCAGGTGAAGTAGGTGTAGGACTGGGAAAAGCCGATCTTGCCCAGGCGATACATCAGCTTCGGCCGCGTGAAGGCCTCGGCGAGGAAGATCACGCCGGGGTCGCGGCTGCGGATGTCGGCGATCAGCCACTCCCAGAAGGGGAAGGGCTTGGTGTGGGGATTGTCCACCCGGAAGATGCGCACGCCGAGGCGCACCCAGCCCTCCACCACATCGCGCAAGGCGAGCCAGAGGTCCGGCACCGCGCCCTTGGCATAGAAGTCGACGTTGACGATGTCCTCGTATTTCTTCGGCGGGTTCTCGGCGTAGCGGATGGTGCCGTCCGGCCGCCACTGGAACCAGTCCGGATGCGCCTTCAGCCAGGGATGGTCTGGCGAGCACTGGATGGCGAAGTCGAGCGCGATCTCCAGCCCCTCGTCCCGTGCCGCCGCGACGAGCGCGCGGAAATCCTCGAAGCTCCCCAGATCGGGATGGATGGCCTCGTGCCCGCCCGCCTCGGCGCCGATGGCATAGGGGCTGCCGGGATCATCCGGGCCGGCGCTGAGCGAATTGTTGCGGCCCTTGCGGTGGGTGCGGCCGATGGGATGGATGGGCGGGAAATAGAGCACGTCGAAGCCCATGTCCCTGATGGCCGGCAGCCGCCCGATGACGTCACGCAGCGTGCCGTGGCGGGTGGCGTCGTCGGTGACGGAGCGGGGAAACAGCTCGTACCAGCTGGCGAATTGCGCGGCTTCGCGGTCGCATTCGATGGGGTAGGGCTGCTGCCCGCCGGTGGCGAAGGCGCGCGGCTCGGCCTCGGCCATGGCGGCGGCGAGGGCAGGCGAGAGCAGCGCCTCCACGGCGGCGGCCTCGCTGCCCTTCAGCCGCTTGAGATGATCGCGGATCACGCTGCGCACGGCCTTCGGCGCACGCTCCTGCGCGGTCTCAAGCAAGTCTCGCCCTTCGGCAACCTCCACCGCCAGAGCCTGACCGGCCTCGCGCTTCTTGCCGAGATCGCGGCGGAAGGTGCCGAAATGGTCCCACCACGCCTCCACGAGAAATTCGTGGCGGCCGACGCGCAGAAGCGGAAAACGCGCCTGCCAGCGGTCGTTCACCGTGGGCACCATCGGCACGCGCTGCCACGTCTTCTCGTCCACCGCGCGCCAGCGCAGTTCGGCGGCGAGCTTCTCGTGGCCGTCGGAGAAAATGTCCGCCTCCACCGTCACCACGTCGCCCACGCAGCGCTTTACCGCGAAGCGGCCGCCGTCCACGCTCGGCGTCACCCGCTCGATGGCGATGCGCGGCGCGGCGATGAAGGGGGCAACCTCCTGGCGCGGAGCGAGGATCGGGGCGGTGGGGGAGAGATCCATGGCAGCCGTTCCGCCCGGGGGCAGTTCGTCGGCGACGGGGCCGGCGAGCGCGAGGCCGAGGCGTGCCGCAGTCTGTCGCGCGCTCAGGGGCGCGGGTTGCGTCAGGTCGGCATTGAAGGCGAGGAGCCGGGCGCCGCCGGGGCCATCGGCCTTGACCAGCGTCGCCGGCGCGCCGGGCGCGGTGAGCTGGCGGAGGCGGCGCACAGTGAACGACTGCGTGTTGAGCGCGGCGATCTCGGCGGAAAGGTCGAAGCTCTCAGCCGCGATTAAGTCTTCGTCAGCCAAGTCTTCGCCAGCCAAGTCTTCGCCAGCGTCGTGCGCCGCCATGAAGGGCGTGCGCGCGCCGTGCTCGAAGCCCATGGGCATGAGCCAGCCATCAGTAAGCTGCGCGGCGGCGGCCAGCGCAAGGCGGTGGCTCGCCTCCGCGGCCGCTTCCGGCACCCGCGCGGCGAGGCGCTGGCCGAAGGGATCGTCGCAGAAGGCGAGCAGCCGCGCGTAGGGGCGCAGCGCGTTGACTTCGTCCACCAGCCAGGGTGCGCGGCCATCCCACCAGGCGGTGGAAGAGGTGACGAAATCGAAGGCGGAGGCGAGATCGCGCACCCGCTCGCGCGGCAGCCCGGGCGTCCAGCCCACCGCCACCAGTCCCGCGTCGCGCGTCGGGCCGAGAAGGCGCCGCCAGATGTCGGCGGGCAGCGCGCCGGCATCGTGGCAGCGCACGCCGCTGATGCCGGCGCGCCGCCAGCGGTCGAGATGCCCGGACCAGAAGGCGATGAAGCGGTCGGCGTCCGCATCGTCGGAAAGCGTCACGGTGTGGCCGGCGGCGGCGGAAGAGACGCGCGGGTCGCCTTCGCGCGCATTGCCGCTCCAGCACTCCGGCAGGGCCGTGAGAAGGTCGCCATTGCCGGCGCGGGTGCAGGCAAGGTCGAGAAACAAGGCGAGGCCGTGGGCGGCAGCCGCTTCGGCGAGATCGGCGAAAGCCGCGTCCGGCGTCTCACCATCGAAGGGCTGCGCGAGGCTGTCGAGCGTCCGGGTGGCGAACCAGCTGTGCGGCTCCACGGGGAAGGGCCAGCCGAGGAGCAGCGTGTCGAAGCCGAGCGCGGCGATGCGCTTCAGAAGGGCGTCCCGCGCCGCGCCGTCTGGCAGCGCCCGCGCAGGCACATGATACAGCCGAGGCCGCGTCTCGTCCGACACCCGGGGCATGCGCCCATATTCGCCCTCCATCGCCTGATGGTGCACGTCTTGCCCTCGCCGATACCGTTTGCCTGCGGGGAGACAATGTCTTGGGCAGTGAGGGGTTCCGCCGAAAGGTCAAGAATGCTGGCGGATGCGCGGGAAATCTTGGGCCGCATTTGTTTCGCCGCGTAACTCAAGGTTAACCATGATGGGAAATTCTGGCGTCACCCGAAACGGCTGCTTCGCTGTCGCTGCCCGGTGCCCGCTCAAGCGGGCGGCTGGCGCGTGCGCACGCGTGCCGGGCTCTCGTGCCGTGCCAAGGGGGCGCGTCACGGGGGCGCGTCACGGGGGCGCATCGAGGGGGCGGATCATGGATCGGGCCGGAGAACGAGTGCATGTCCAGCGCCACGCACAGGCTCAAGATGCGACCGTCAGGCCGGGCCGAGAGGCGCGCACCATGGCGCGCGCGCCTTGGCGGGACGCTTCTGTCCGGCTCGGCGCTGGCAACGGTTCTGGCGGGGCTGATGCCCGCGCCGGCGGCCTACGGCGCCTGCGTCACCTCGGGTCCCGCCGGCAATCCCACGGCGCTTGATTGCGCGGGCGCGAGTGCGCCGGCGGCTGTGGTCACCGGCAACACCATCACCGTGACGACCGCGGACGATACGATCATCACCGGGGCGGCGCCCATCTCCGTGGTCGTCGGCTCCGGCCTCGGCGGCGGCGACATCGTCCTGAACAACATCGGCGGCAGCTTCACCGCGACCACCGACGGCATCGTGCTGATTTCCAGCGGCGCCATCTCCCAGGCGTCCGGAACCGGCATCGGCGCCACCGTGAGCGCGGACGGCTATGCCCTGGCTTTGCTTCCCGCCACGAACGCCAGCGTGCGGGTGCTGGCGGGCGCAAGCCTCACCGGCGGCGCGAGCGGCGTGCTGGCCTCGACCACCGGAAACATCGACATCGCGGCCGAGGGCGGCACCTTCAAGGGCACGACCTCGGACGGGCTCACCCTCATCGCCGGCGGCAACATCACGGTGAACGATTTCGCCGGCAGCGCCACCGGCGGTCAGAACGGCCTGTTCGCCCAGTCGAGCAACGGCACCATCACCATCGACCGCTTCACCGGCACCGCCGAAGGCACCGGTGCCAGCGGCGTGTTTGCGCAGGTGACTGGGACGGGCGACGTCAACATCCGCAGTTTCGGCGGCGGCGCCACGGCGGGCCAGAACGCCATCTTCGCCCAGAGCAATGCCGGCAAGGTCGATCTCTCCGGCTTCAGCGGCACGGCGGAAAGCACCGGCGCCAACGCCATCTTCACCCAGGTGGTGACCACCGGCGACATCTCGCTCACCAGCTTCAGCGGCAGCGCCACGGGCAGCCAGAACGGCATCCTCGCCTTCGCCACCTCCGGCACCATCGATGCCTCGGGCTTCAGCGGCACGGCGAAGGGCACGGCCGGCAGCGGCCTCCTGCTCTCGACCACGAGCGGTGCCATCACCGCCGACAATTTCACCGCCGGCACGGGCAGCGGCCCGTTCATCACTGGCGGCGCGGGCGGCATCCAGGCGCTGTCCACGTCCGGCGCCATCAGCATCCGGAATTTCGGCTCCAGCGCTCAGGGCGGCCAATACGGCATCTTCGCCCAGACCGGAGCGGGCAGCGTCAACTTTTCCGGCTTCTCCGGATCGGCGACGGGCAACAGCGACTACGGCGTCTATGGCCGCACCATCGGCGGCGCCATCACCGCCGACAATTTCACCGGCGGTTCGGCCGGGTCGCCCAACGTCGTCGGCGGCGCCAACGGCGTGTTGCTGCTCACCGACACCGGCGGCATCAGCGTGAAGAATTTCGCCGCCAGCGCCTCCGGCGGGCAGTACGGCATCTTCGTCCAGGCGGGCACGAGCGGGGACATCAATGTCTCCGGCTTCTCCGGCACGGCGACGGGCGGCACCGGGGCCGGCGTGTTCGCGCGGACGCTGGGCGGCGGCGTGACGGCGGACAATTTCAGCGGCAGCGCCTCGGGCGGGCAGTACGGCGCCTTCTTCAACGCCAAGGGCGGCGATCTCTCCATCCAGAATTTCTCCGGCACGGCGAAATCCACCGTGGCGGGCGGGTTCGGCCTCTATGGCGAGGCCACCGGCACCATCACGCTCACAACCTCCGGCAACGCGGCCATCGAGGGCACGCAGGACGGGGTGTTCCTGAAGCAGATGGGCGGCAAGGTCTCCGTGACCCTCGCCGACACCACGCAGGTGAAGGGCTCGACCGTCGGCCTGCGCGTCTCTTCGGACGCGGCGAGCACCGGAGACATCGTGGTTGAGACGAAGGCCGGCACCTCGGTGTCGGGTGCGGTGGGCGGCATCCGCATCGACAAGGCTGGTACCTCCGGCAACGTAGATGTGACGACCGCCGGCACCGTCACCAGCAGCGGCGGCGCGGCCATCGCCGCCGTCTCGGCGGTGGAGGGGACGACGCAGACGAAGATCGGCGTCACCGGCGCCGTCACCGGCGGGCTCGGCGGTATCGTCGCCGACGCCACCAGCACCAAGGGTAATGCGACCACGATCATCACCACCGACGCCACCGTGAAAGGCGGCACCGGCACGGCGGTGAAGGGGCTCGCCACCTCGGAGACGGGCGACGCCCTGAGCAGCTTCACCCTGCGCGGCGCCATCACCGACAGCGCCAGCGGCGCCGAGGCATCGGCGACCGCGGCCGGCACGGCGACCACCGAGGTGAAGGTGGAAAATGCCATCACCGTCACGGGCTTCGGCGTGCGCGCGGTGGCCACCGGCGCCGGCGGCTCGGCCACGGTGACGACGAGCGCGAACGGCGCCATCACCTCGGGCGCGCAGGGCATCGACGCCAGCGCCACCGGCAATGGCATGAGCGTCACCGTCACCACGGACGGCCTCGTGAAGGCGGGCGGCTCCGGCATCCTTGCCGCCCTCACGGGCGATGGCGGCACGGTCAACGTCACCACCAATGCCAAGGTCACGGCGGGCGGTACCGGCATCGATGCCGGCCTCTCCGGCGCCGGGGGCACGGTGACCGTCAAGACCACCGCGGAGATCGACGCGACGGGCTCCGGCATCCTCGCCCTCAACACCGGCGGTGCAACGACTGTCACGGTCGCCGGCAAGATCACGGCGGGCGGCAGCTTCGGCGTGGGCGCGACCTCGGGCGGCGCGGGGGCGGCGCGTGTCGATGTGGGGGCGGACATCACCAGCGCGGGCACCGGCGTCGTCGCACAGACGGCCGGCAGCGGCGACGTTCAGGTGACGCTCGCGGACGGCGTGCGCATCCTCGCCGGCGGCACCGGCGTCCGCACGCTCGCGGGCGGCGGCGGTGCGGCGACGGTCACGCTCGGCACCGGCTCGCGCATCTATGCGGACTCGGGGCAAAGCGGCTCCGGCAACGGCATCCGCGCTGACGGGACGGGCACCGTCGCGGTGGCCATCGGCACCTTCAGCGTCGTCTCCGGCTCGGGCGCGTCCGAGGGCGAGGCGGTGATCCGCGTGTCGAGCGGCGACGGCACCGCCATCGACATCGGCAACGGCTCGCTCGTCAGCTCCTGGACCTATGCGGCCAACGGTGACCTCGCCACCGCCGCCGGGCGCGTGGCGATCCGAGCCGATGCGGGGTCCACCACCGTCACCAACGCCGGCACCGTCATCGGCCGGGTGAGCTTTTCCGACGGCAACGACATCGTCAGCAACCTCAGCTCCAACACCTGGATCACCGTGGGCGTCAACAGCTTCGGCGGCGGCACGGACCAGGTGAACAACACCGGCCTGACCGTCACCGCCCTCAACGGTGCGCAGGGCGAGACCACCACGTTCACGGGCCTCGAAACTTTCGTCAACGGCAGCCTCGTCTCGACCGACGCCGGCCTCCTCACCATGATCGACGAGACGCCGGGCCAGACCGCCTATAACGGCACCCGTGACGTCACCTACGTGAGCGGCGTGCTCGTCGGGCAGGGCAACAGCCGCCTCGGCATCGATGCGTATCTCGGCGGCCCCGGCACCACCGCCGACAGGCTCGTGATCGGCGGCCTCGATGCCAACGGCGATCTGCTGCCCGCCGGCACGGTGGCGACGCAGGGGCAGACCGCCATCGTCATCAACGACGTGAGCGGCAGCGCCGGGGGCTACAACCCCAAGGGCATGATGGTGGTGGAGGTGGTGAACCCCGATGCCGTCTCCTACGGCAAGCGCGGCGGCCAGGAGGCGAGCTTCGTCATCTCCGCCGAGTCGGCCGGCTACGATCCGCGCTTCGGCGGCGTCATCGACAAGGGCGTGGTCTTCTACGACCTCGTGACGCGCGGCAACGACACCTATCTCGTCGGCGTGCCGGACCGGGAGGCCTATGAGCTGCCGCGCCTCGTCACCGGCGCGCAAAGCATCTGGTACGAGACCAGCGGCGGCTGGCTGGACCGGCAGGCGGACCTGCGCACCTATCTCGACGGCGGCAACGGCGCGGACGTTGGCAAGGGCGGGCAGCAGGCCGTGACGCCCGGCGTGTGGGCGAAGGCGGTGGGCAGCTGGGGCCTGCGCAATTCCACCACCACCGCCACGGTGCCGGGCGCGGCCTACAGCTACGACACCGGCTATGCGCAGAACACCTACGGCTTCATCGCCGGCGCCGATTTCGGCAAGACCAACCCGTCCGCCTCCGGCAAAGACGCGGTGATGTTCGGCGTGATGGCCGGCTACGTGACCTCCCAGCTCGGCTTCGATGCCTCGCCGACCTCCGCCAGCTATTCCGGCGGCACGGTGGGTGCCTATGCCACCTACCTCAACCGCAACTGGTTCGTGGACGGCCTGTTCAAGGCTGACATCCTCTCCATGGACTACACCGCGCCCACCCTCGGCGGCGTCGCGGCCTATGGCCAGAGCGCGCGGGCGACGAGCCTCGGCTTCACCCTCGACACCGGGTACCGGGCGAAGCTCGGGGCCACCGGCTTCTTCGAGCCCATCGCCACGCTGAGCTACGTCTCCACCCGCATCAACAACGTCTTCCTGCTCGCGGGCACGGCGGCGGACTTCGGCAGCAACGACAGCCTGCGGGCGGGCCTTGGCGCCCGGGTCGGCGGGCCGATCCACGAGAACGCGGCGCTGCGCATCGAGGCCAATCTGAACGCGCGCCTGTGGTACGAATTCCTCGGCGACAACGCGGTGACCATCTTCAACCCCGGCCTGCCGCTGACCGTCGCCGACGACTTCAACGGCGCCTTCGGCGAGGTCGGCGGCGGCTTCAACGTGTTCGCCAAGGCGAACGGCTGGAACGGCTTCACCACCGCCAGCGTCAAGTTCGGCGATGGCTACGCGGCGGCGAACGCCCGGGGCGGCATGCGCTACCAGTGGTAGGGCGCCGCCCGCGTTGGCGAAGGGAAGGTCTTGGGGGCACCGCGTTCCGAAGGCCGGTTGAGTGGGCCGAAGGCACAGACTAAGCTTGCGCGCCTGATCTGGAAGGACATCTCATGCGCGCCGCCGGACCGATCCTGATGCTCGGTTGTCTCGTCGTGCCGGTTTCAGGGGCGCGCGCCGACGACTGCCAGAACGTGGCCGATGCCTATGATCGCCTCAGCAAGGCGCCGGCCTACCGGCAGATGACATCGCTCAACGGCAAGCTCCTGATGGAATCCGTCATCGTCGGCGACGACATGTACGTCAAGGATGGCGCGAAGTGGAACAAGCTGCCGCTTGGACCCGGCGAGCGTGTGCGGATGCAGAAGAGCGTCATTCCCGGCGCATCGAGCCTCAAGGACTGCCGTCGCGTGGGCCCGGAGACGGTCCAGGGCAAGAGCGCGGTGGCCTATGACTACACGCCCCCGCCCATGCCGGGGGTCGGCGCGCTGGACCCTCAGCGGGTCTGGATCGCGGCTGACAGCGGCCTGCCGATCCGCATGACCTCGCAGCAGCAGAAGACCGAGGTGGTCATCAGCTTCGACAACGTGGTCGCCCCCGCCCCATGACCCTCCCGGAGGTGGGAGCCTGCCCGGACGTGCAAGGAAACGGCGCGCCCGACGCTGTGGCTTGAACGATGCCGTGGTCCGCTGCGCGCCCCGCGATCGCCTGTCCCAGCCACGAGCTTTACCGTATCCCCTTGAGCTGAAATATTTTCTTGGGATGATCCGCAAACTCTCGTTTCGCTGCGCGTCCGCCCGGATGTAAGGTGCATTCGATCTCTGACTGTGAAAAGACGCGCGATGATGACCCGCAGGACGTACATCGCGAGCGTCACCATCGCCTATGCGGTCGGCGCCACCCTTTGGATCTACTTCTCCGACCGGTTCATCGAGGGCGTGGGCGGATCCATCGGCTTCGGCCTCTTCTCCACCCTCAAGGGCTTCGTCTTCGTGGCGGTGACGACGGCGCTTCTCTATCTCGCGCTCCACACCGCCGGGACGGAACGCACGCGGCCGATGCCGAAGCTGCGCGCATGGCTTCTGTTCGTGAGCCTTGCGCTGGTGACCCTGCCGGCCGGTCTCATCAGCTATGCGGTGTTCCGCTCGGCCTCTGACACGCTGCTCGGCGAGCGCAGGGGTCAGCTCGAATTCATGACCGAGGCCGTGGCGCGCTCCATCGATGGGGAGGTGGCACGGCGGATGACGGAGGCGACGCCGGCCGCGCCGCAGGACACCCTCCTCTCCATCGTCACCGAGGGCGGTGCCGGCTTCAACCGGCTGGGATCCTTCGTCGGCCTGATGGGCGGCAGCGCCCGGGTGCTGATCGCCACCAGACCCGGCAGCGGTGACGCACGGTGGATGATCGTCGGGCGTCAGCAGGCCCTGCCCGAGGCCCTGACGCCCCTCGCGTCCGCAGGGGCCGGCGGCCTCGCGTCCGACGTCATCACGCCTGCGGACGGCACGCCGCTGCTGGTGGCGGCGGCAACCATCCCCGCGGCCAATGCGGTGCTCATCTCCAGCGTCGCCACCAGCGACGTGGTGGACGACGTGCGCGGCGTCGCCTTTCTCTCCGCCATCACCGCCGCCGCATGCCTGCTGGTGGCGGGGGTTCTCACCCTGCTCTTCATCCAGCACCAGCGGCTGCGCGCCGCCCTGGCGGAGGCGGACCAGAAGGCCGCGCTCCACGCGGCGGAGGAGCGCTTCCGGGCGACTTTCGAGCAGGCCGCCGAGGGCATCGCCCATCTCGACCTCGACGGACGCTTCCTGCGGGTCAACGAAGCGTTCTGCGCCCTCCTGGGGTATGAACGGGACGAACTGCTGGGGCGCAGCTATGCCGACGTGCGACCGGATATCCGCGCGCAGGCCACGGGTGCGGTGGTCCCCGTCGACGGCACGTCGCTTGCCTCGGGCACGGTCCTCGAGGAGCCGGGGGATCAGCCCCACCTCACCCGGGCCGGCACGGAGATCTGGCTGTCCTGCGTCCGGTCCATCGCCCGCGACAGCCTGGAGGACGAGGGCTATGTCATCCTCATGGCCTCCGACGCCACCGCCCGTCGCGCCGCCGAGCACCGGCTGACGCTGGCGCAGGCGGTGTTCACCAATACCCAGGAGGGGCTGGTGGTGACGGACCTCGCCGGGCGCATCACCGCCGTCAACAAGGCCTTCGTCGCCATCACCGGCTACGAGGAGGCGGAGGTGCTGGGCCAGAACATGCGGGTCCTCAACTCCGGCCGGCACGACGAGCTGTTCTATCAGCTGCTCTGGGGCACGCTGAAGGACACCGGCGTCTGGCGCGGCGAGATCTGGAACCGCCGCAAGGGCGGACCCTATTATCTGCAGCAGACGGTCATCAGCACGGTCTACGGCCGCACCGGCGCGCCGGAGAGCTATGTGGGGGCGTTCAACGACATCACCCAGGCGCGCCGCTCCGAGATCGAGGTGGACCGCCTCACGCGCTACGATTCCCTCACCGGCCTGCCCAACCGCACCCTGACCTATTCCCTCATCGAGCACGCCCTGACCCGCACCGACACCCGCTGCGCCGTGCTCTACATCGACATCGACCACCTCAAGACCATCAACGACAGCCTCGGCTTCGCCGCTGGAGACGCGGTGCTGCGGGGCGCCGCCGAGCGTATCCGCAAGACGACGCCGGAAGACGCCACCCTCGGCCGCTACGGCGCCGACGAGTTCGTGGTGGTGATCGACGTGGACAAGGGGCCGGAGGAGGCGGTGCGCCTGTCCGAACGTCTCATCAAGGCATTGGCAGAGCCGTTCGCGGCGGAGGACGTGAGCGATCTCTTCGTCAACGCCAGCATCGGCATCAGCCTGTTTCCCGAGGACGCCAGCGACCCCACCACCATGCTCCAGCACGCCCATTCGGCGGTCTACAAGGCCAAGAGCCGGGGCGGGCGCACCTATGCCTTCTACACCGACGCCCTGACCCGCGATGCACGGGCGCGCGTGCAACTCGTCGCCAACCTGAGGCGGGCGCTGACGGACGGGGAGTTCACCGTCCATTTCCAGCCCATCGTCCGTCTCGCCGACCAGACCATCGTCGGTGCCGAGGCGCTGGTGCGCTGGGTCACCCCCGAAGGCGAGATGATCGGCCCCGACCGCTTCATCCCCGTCGCCGAGGACACCGGCCTCATCGTCCCCCTGGGCGACTTCGTGCTGACGACCGCCTGCGCCCAGATGGCGGCCTGGCGGAGGGCGGGGCTGCCCTGCGGGTTTGTGGCGGTGAATATCTCTGCCGGGCAGCTCAATGCGACCGACATCGTCGCCCGCACCGAGGCGGCGCTCGCCGCCGCGGGGGTGCCGGCTGACAGCATCGAATTCGAAATCACCGAAAGCATGCTTTTCGATGCCGATTCCAGTGCCGAAACCACCCTGAACCGCATTGCCGGACTGGGTATTCGGGTCGCCATCGACGATTTCGGCACGGGCTATTCCTCACTGGCCTACCTCAAGCGTTTCCCCATCTCCCGGCTCAAGATCGACCAGAGCTTCGTGCGCGACCTGCCCACGTCCGCGGTGGATGGCGAACTGGTGCGCGCCATGATCGCCATGGCCCGGGCGCTCGATATCGAGATCCTCGCCGAAGGGGTGGAGGAGGCGGGGCAGATGGCCTTCCTCGCTTCCCACGGCTGCACCTACGGCCAGGGCTATTACTGGAGCCGGCCGCTGCCGCCGGAGCGCTTCGAAGCCTTGTTCCCCAAAGTGCTAGGCGCCGTCAGCGGAAGTGCCGGGGTGCGGTGAGGGCGGCGCGATAGCGCCCTTGATCCCCATCGTCCACCTTGCGCATGGTACATCCGTCCTCTGAGTCTCGGCGCGGGGGTCGGGGGATCACGCAGGGGGAGAGCCATGGCGGCGACGCGATTCCACAGGGTGGTGATCTTCCTCCTGTTCGCCATCACGGTGGTGAACTACATCGACCGCGCGGCCATCTCCTACGCCATCCCCGAAATCGAGCAGCAGCTCGGCCTGTCCAAGGCCGCCGCCGGCACCATCCTCGGCGCCTTCGGCCTCGGCTATGCGGTGACCACCCTCGTCGGCGGTTTCGCCGTGGACCGATACGGCGCGCGCATCGTGCTCACCGTGGCGGCGGTGCTGTGGAGCCTGTCCATCGGCCTCACCGGCCTCGCCTCCGGCTTCCTCACGCTCTATCTCGCCCGCACGCTGCTGGGCATGGCGGAGGGGCCGAACTTCTCCGCCGTCACCGGCGCGGTGGAGCGCTGGCTGCCGCCGGCCCGGCAGGCGAGCGCGCTCTCCTATGCCCTCGTGGCGGTGCCGGTGGCGCTGGCGTGCGGCGGGCCGATCGTGACGCAGCTTCTGGCGGCGCTTGGCTGGCGCGGCACCTTCGCCGTGCTGTTCGTGGTGTCGCTGGTCTGGGTGCCGCTGTGGTTCTTCCTGTTCCGGGACGATCCGGCGCAGTCCCGCCATGTAAATGCGCAGGAACTGGCGTTCATCCGCGAAGGACAGAAGGCGGAGGTCGCACCCGTTCGCCGCTGGCCGCGCATGAGCGAGGTGCGGGTGCTGCTCACCAACCGCACGTTGCTGGTGAATTACTGGGCCTTCTTCGTCTTCGGCTACTTCCTGTTCTTCTTCATGGCGTGGCTGCCGAGTTATTTGCAACAGTCCTATGGGCTGAATCTTCCGGCCGTCGGCGTCTTCACCGTGCTGCCGTGGCTGTGCGCCGCCGGCGCGCTCTGGGCGCTGGGCCGGTGGTCCGATCACCTGCTGACGACGACGGGGCGCCTGCGCGTATCCCGCTCTTACCTCATCGCCGGAACGCAATTGGTGGCGGCGCTCGCGGTGGTGCCGGTGGCGTTCAGTGCCAGCCTTCCGGTGGCCATCACCTGCATCTCGCTGGCGGTCGCCGCCTCCATGGGGGCGAACGCGGCCTATTTCGCGGTGAATGTGGACATCGTGCCGGAGAAGGCCGCCACCGCGCTCGGCATCATGGATTTCTGCTTCGCGCTGGCCGGCTTCGTCGCCCCTGTTGTTACCGGATTCGTGCTATCGCTGCGCGGCTCGTTCGCCGACGGCTTCGCGCTGATGGCGGTGCTGGCGCTTTCATCCGTTGCACTGGTCCTCGCCTTCCACCGGCCGGACGAGGACCGGGCGGCGCCCTGAGGGTCAGCGCCCGGCATTCATGGCGTTGAGCACCGCTTCGCTCGGCCAGCAGTCCACCTTGAGCCCGGCGGATTTCTGGTAGGTGCCGAGCGCCGCGCGGGTCTGCATGCCCGCCTTGCCGTCGATCTTGTCGGAATAGAGCCCGCGCCGCGCGAGGTGCTTCTGCATGGCCTCCACCGATTTCGTCTTGAGCTGGGAGGAGGCCGACCACGGCGTGCGGAAGGGCGCGGGGTCCGTCATGCGGTCGGACAGATGGCCGACGAACAGAACGTAGAGGTCGGAAAAATTGTATTGCTTGATGACGAAATAATTCGCCGTCGTGAGGAAGGACGGGCCGTAGATGCCCTCCGGCTGGAGCAGCGAGGCCGGCTGCGTCACCTCGCTGCCGGAGAGGCGGCGGACGGGGGCGTAGCCGGCCCGGATCCACTCGGATATGGGCTGCTTCACCTCCGGCACGCCCATGGTGCAATCAGCATTCACCGGCGCCAGCACCTCATAGGCCCAGCGCACGCCCGGCTGCCATCCCTTGTCGGCGAGTTGCTTGGCGGCGGAGGCGAGGGCATCGGGCACCGAGCGCCAGATATCGGCGTGGCCGGTGCCATCGAGATCGACGCCGTGCTTCACATAATCGGAGGGCAGGAACTGGGCGAGGCCGGTCGCCCCGGCCCAGGAGGCGCGGAAATCCTTCCGGCTCACATCGCCGTCACTCAGCATCTTGAGGGCGAGGATGAACTCGGTGCGGTACTGCTCCTTGCGCCGGCCGGCATAGGCCTGCGTCGCCAGCACCTTGAGCGCGTCGTGGGGCGAGGTGTAGCGGCCGAAATCGGTCTCGCGGCCCCAGATGGCCAGCACCACGGGGGCGGGCACGCCGAACATGGCCTCGATTCGGTCGAGGGGCGCCTTGTACTTCTGCATCAGCCGCTGCCCTTCGGCGGCGAGGCGGGCGATGGTGGCTTCCTTCACATAGGCCGCCGGCACCTGCACGAATTCGGCCTGTCCGCCCGCACCGGTGGAGGGTCGGCCGGGCAGAGCGAGATCCGGCAGCTTGTAGTCGGGTTCGAGGCCCGCCGTCTCCCGCTCGAAGGCGGCGCGCGACACGCCGGCTGCCTGCGCCTCCGGCCACAGGGAGGCGATGAATTGCGTGAAGGCCGCATCCGCCGCGCGGGCGGGCGCGGTGAGCGTGAGAACGGACATCCAGGCGACGAGCCCGGCAAAGAGGCAACGGTAACCGGCGGGCAAGGGGCGGCTCATCGATGGGAGAGGCACAGCCGGAGGGTAACATGGCCCGCCTCGCCGCCAAAGCGGCGGCTGGCACGGCGGGTGCTTGCCCCTCCCGGTAACCCGGACCGCGCGGAGGGGAGGGCCGTTCTGGCGGCTTCCCGACAATCGGATCCGGCTGAGGCAGAGGCGCATCCATGGCCATAAAGGCGGTGCTGATGGACATCGAGGGCGTGCTCGGCCCCCTGTCCTTCCTGGAAGAAACACTGGTCCCACATACCCGCGAGCGGCTCGGCGCCTTCATCGCCGCGCATGGCGAGGAGGACGAGGAGATCGAGGCGGCGCTGGATGAGGCGGGACGGTTGATGGGTGGCTTCTCCCTCAAGTCCCACGAAGCGGAGGCGCTGCTGCTGCGCTGGATGAAGCAGGGCCGCAAGCCGACGCCGCTCAAGATCATCCAGGGCCGAATCTGGCAGGAGGGCTATGCCGCCGGAGCCTTCAAGGCGGAGATCTATGACGATGCCGGACCGAGCCTTGCCGCCTGGAAGACCCAGGGGCTCAGGCTGTTCAGCTTCTCGTCCTCCTCGGAACTGGCGCAGAAGCTCTGGCTCTCGTCCGCCGGGTCGGACGCGGAGAGCCTTCTGGACGGCTTCTTCGACACCCGCATGGGCCAGAAGGTGGAGGAGGAGGCCTACAAGGCCATCGCCCAGGAGATTGGCATCGCCCCGGCGCAGATCCTCGTGCTCTCGGAAAATGTGGACGAACTGGACGCGGCCGCATCCGCCGGCCTCGCTACGGTGCGGATCGCGCGGGCAGGCGGTGAAAGTGGACGGCACCCGGCGGCGGCGGACCTCGCGTCCGTCATCCTGCCGTGAGCCGGCGGGCGGGTGCTTGAGCCATGGCCCGGTTCACCGTGGAAACCCGCAGCGGCGACCGGCAGGAGGTAAGCGGCCGCGATGGCGCCTCCCTCCTCAAGGCCATCCGCAAGGGCGGCATCGAAGAACTCACGGCCCAGTGCGGCGGCGGCTGCGCCTGCGCCACCTGCCATGTCTTCGTCACCTTTCCGGCCAGTGTGGCGGCGCCTCAGATCAGCCCCGGCGAGAGCCGCATGCTCGCCACCAGCGCGGCCCGCACGCTTGCGTCCCGGCTTGCCTGCCAGTTGAAGCTGGAGCCGGCCATGGAAGGCATGCTTGTGGTGATTGCGCCGGAGGAACCGGGCAGCTTCTAGAGCACGCGCCGACCTGATTGCGTCGCAATCAGATCGGATCACGCGTTCTCTTTCTTGAGCTTAGAGGGCGATCCACCGATCAAGTCGATTCAACTTGATCGGATCGCGCTCCAGGGAAGGAGGGTGTGGCGGTCCACCCTCGGACATCTGCTCCCTTCGCTCCCGTTCGGGGCTCCAGCCCACTGGCGTCCGATCGCCGTCAGGAGCGTCTCGGCGGCTTACCTTTCGGTTTGCCCTCGGATGGGTGCGCGCGGCGGCTTTTCTGCTGACGCTCGCCTTTGCCCTGACCCACCTGCTTGGTCTCGCGCGGCTTCTCGAATGGGGCTTTGCCGTGCGCCGGCCTCTCGTGCTCCGCTCCACTGCGAAATGACTTGCCGCGAGACGGCTTCTCGGAGCGCGAGAGGTGGCGCTCGGTCTTGTCGCGCTCGGGCCTTGTTCGGCCGGGGCGCTTCGCGGGGGCGGCCGGCTGGCCGGGCATCGGCTCGATGACGACATCGTCGCCGTCGGCCTTGCGGGCGACCTTGCTGAAGCGCTCGGCGGCGGCGGGGCTCACCTCGAAGGCGGTCTCCTCATCGAAGATGCGGATGACGCCGATCTCCTTGCGCGTCACGTTCCCGCGCCGGCAGATCAGGGGCAGCAGCCATTTGGGGTCGGCATTGTTGCGTCGTCCGACGTTGAGGCGGAACCAGACCCCGCCGACATTCGAGCCGCCGTCGAAGTCCCGCCCGGCCGCCCGGTCGCGGGCGGTGCGCGGCTCGCCCGGATCGGCGACTTCCTCGGGCGCCGGCAGGCCGGCCCGGTAGAGGCGCGCCAGCGCGGCGGCGAGGTGCTCGGGCGAGTGCGCGGCGAGCAGGGCAAGGCCCGCGCTGGCATCCTCTTCGCCCGGCTCATCGGTGATGAGGGCATCGTGCAGCATGCGGTCGTGGTCGAGCTTGCGGATGTCCTCGGACGTGGGCGGGCCGGACCAGGATGGCCGGATGCCGATTGCCCGCATCAGATCCTCGGCCCGGCGCCGGCGAAACGGCGGCACCAGAAGCACGCTCACCCCCTTGCGGCCCGCCCGGCCGGTGCGGCCGCTGCGGTGCTGGAGGCTTTCGCCGTCGTTCGGCAGGTCGGCGTGGATGACGAGGCCGAGGTTCGGCAGGTCGATACCGCGCGCCGCCACATCGGTGGCGACGCAGACCCGCGCCCGCCCGTCCCGCAGGGCCTGCAAGGCGTGGTTGCGCTCGTTCTGGCTCAATTCGCCGGACAGGGCGACGGCCGCGAACTGCCGCTCCTGAAGCATGGCGTGCAGGCGCCGCACCGCCTCCCGCGTGTTGCAGAAGACGATGGCGCTGGGGGTATCATAATAGCGGAGCACGTTGACGACCGCATGGTCGACCTCCGTCGGCGCGACGCGCATGGTGCGGTATTCGATATCGGCGTGCCCGCCTTCCGCCCCCGCCACCTCAATGCGCAGGGCGTCCCGCTGGTAGCGCTTGGCGAGCGTGATGATCCCGCGCGGCATGGTCGCGGAAAACAGCAGGCTGCGGCGCTCCGGCGGGGGTCGCGTCGAGAATGAACTCGAGATCCTCGCGGAAGCCGAGATCGAGCATCTCGTCGGCCTCGTCCAGCACGGCCACGCGCAGCGCCGAGAGGTCGAGGCGGCCGCGTTCCAGGTGGTCGCGCAGGCGGCCGGGCGTGCCGACGACGATATGGGCGCCTCGCGCCAAAAGGCGCTGCTCCTGCCGCGGGTCCATGCCGCCGACGCAGGAGACAATGCGGGAGCCGGTCTCCGCGTAGAGCCACGCGAATTCGCGCTGGACCTGCAGCGCCAGTTCCCGCGTCGGTGCCACCACGAGGGCCTGCGGCACGCTGGCGAACGCGAACCGCTCTTCGGTGCCCAGCAGCGTCCCGGCCATGGCGAGGCCATAGGCGACCGTCTTGCCGGACCCGGTCTGGGCGGACACCAGAAGGTCGCGGTCGGATGCCTCGGGTGCCAGCACGGCAAGCTGCACCGGCGTGGGGTTGTCATATTCCCGCTCGGCCAGGGCACGGGCGAGGGCCGGGTTCGTCGTCAGGAAGGGCACGGCTGGGGTCCGCCTATGTCGCAGTATCGTCAGGCGTCGGAGGGGAGCCGTCGGAACGTGTGGAGCCCCTTCATAATAGGCCTGTGGCCCGGATGCCATATCCACCTCCCGGACAGACCAAAGGCCGCCGGATCGCTCCGGCGGCCTTGATCGTCACGATACGAGGCGTCACATCGCCGGCATCACCGCGATGTCGTGGACCACGCCGCCGGCGCCCTTGATCTTGCCGACTTCGCTCGCCGTGCCCTTGGCGAGATCGACGCGGTAGAGCGTGCCGTCCGCCAGCAGCCAGCCCTCACTCGCGCCGGCGTCGACCATCACGATGTCGAACGCGTAGCGCTTCGCCTTCACCCCGAGCTTGCCGACGGCGGCCAGAACGCCGTCATTGGGCGGCGCCTGCTTCACCAGCGCGCCGATGGTTGCGTCGATGTTGTAGAGCGTCGTCTCCTTGGCGCCCTTCACCGAATTGGTGTAGCTGCCGGCGACCACGTTGGGCGCCTCGCCCTTGTGCATGTCGGTCTCGGCGAACTTCAACGTGCCGTCGGTGGTGACCTTCCCGTCATCCACATTGGCGCGCAGGTTGGTGCCGTCGCTGCCGATGATGCGCAGCCGGTCGGCGACCGGGTTGAAATCGACGGTGGCGGCGACGCCGGGCGCCAGCGTGCTGCTGAGCCTGGACTTCATGGTCGCCTTGGCGGTCGCGGTGTCGATCACGGCGACCGTGCCATTGTCGAACAGGCCGTAGAGCATGCCGTCCGCCGGGCGCACGTCGATGCCGATGAGCTTGCCCTCGACGCCGCTCACCTTCATCGGCTTGCCGGCGGTCCAGGTCTTGGCATCGATGGGGGCGATCATGTTGCCGTCCATGAGCGCGATCACGGTCTGGCCCTGGGCGGCGCCGGCCCCGGCCAGGACGCCTGCGAGCGTCAGGGCGATCATCGAGACTTTCATCTGTCTTCCTCCGTCCGAAGCCGAACGCATCGGCTGATACGGAGCGGTTACCCACGCCCTTGCCCGGCGGATGCAGCACAAATTTCTTTTTTGTCTTTGCATCCGAAGGCGCCGTCGGTGCGTATTCGTTCGAATGACGCGCGGAGCCGTGATGACAGCGCTGGCGGGGGCCGTTTCGCGGGATGAGCTTGCCCGGGCGCTGGAAGGCTGCGCGCGCGGCGATCGCTCCAGCCTGCGCCGGCTGTACGATCAACTGGCACCGCAGATGATCGGCGTCGCCTTGCGGCTGCTGCGGCGCCGCGACCTCGCCGAGGAGGTGGTGCAGGACACCTTCCTGCGCATCTGGGAGAAAGCCGCGACATTCGATCCGGCGCGCGGTGAGCCGGCGACCTGGATGTTCGCCATCCTGCGGCACCGGGCGCTGAATGTGCTGCGCGGCGAAGGCCGGACCGAACTCGTCGACGATTTCGAGCCGATGGGGCTGGCGAGCGAGGATGCCGACGCCGAGCATGTCGTCATCGCCTTGTCGGAGAACGGGGCGCTGCGCCGCTGCCTTGAACGGCTTGAACCCTTGCGTCGCAACGCCATCATCCTCGCCTATGCGCGCGGGTTGAGCCATGGCGAGCTGGCGGGACGGCTCGGCATTCCGCTGGGTACCGCCAAATCCTGGATCCGCCGGGGCCTGCTCTCGCTCAGGCAGTGCATGGCATGACGGAAACCGAGAAAGAGGCCCTCGCGGCCGAGTTCGCGCTGGGCCTGCTCGATACGGCCCAGACGGCGCGGTGCGAAGCTCTGGCTGCGGAGGATGCGGATTTCGCCGCGCGGGTCGAGGCCTGGCGCCGCAACCTCATCGAGATCGATATGGCCGCGATCCCGGAGCCGCCGCCGGAGACGCTGTGGCACCGGATCGAAGCCGGGATGGCCGGCGCAGGGACCGGCGCAGGGGCGGCCACATCGCCCCGCTCCCGCACGACAACGACCACGAAATGGCTTTCCGGGCTGTGGAGCGACCTTCCCGCGTGGCGCGCCGCCGGGCTTGCGGCGATGGCGGCCTGCCTCGTGCTGGCGGTCGCGCTGACGGTGCAGATCCGCAGCATCGCCCGCACGCCGGTACTGGTGGCGGTGATGATGTCGGACCAGAGCCGCCCCCTGGCGCTGGTGAACACCTTCCGCGACGGGCGCGCCGAACTCGTGCCGCTGGAAGCGCTCAGCGCGCCCGCCGGCAAATCACTGCAGGTGTGGACCTTGTGGGACCGCGCGCGGGGGCCGGTCTCGGTGGGCCTTCTGGAGGCCATGCGCAGCATGAAGCTGACGGTGGATGGCCTGCCGGCGCCCATTCCGGACCAGTTGTTTGAAGTCACGCTCGAGCCCGCCGGCGGGTCGCCCACGGGACGCCCGACGGGACCCATCCTGATGAAGGGAAATGCCTCCCGGACTGAATTCGGCATTTAGACGACGCGGCGGGTGGCGCAAACGGGGGCCGGTCTCCGAGCCCACCGATCAACTGGCGGGCGGCATGAGGGCGCAGGATCCCGGCGTTCCGGTCCTGCTCGCTCACGGCATTGGGCTAGCGCGCGCCGCTGATGGTCTCGCCGAACAACGGGCGGTTTCCGGAGGGCTGGCAGCGCCAGTATTGCGGGACGGCCTCCACGCTGGCGCCCAGTTCGACCGCGGCATGCCAGGGCCAGCGCGGGTCACAGAGGAGGCCGCGGGCCAGCACCACCATGTCCGCCTCGCCGGAGGAGACGATGTGCTCCGGTTGGCGAGGGGCGAGAGGAACTGGTGCAGCAGATAGCCGTGGGCGCCGTGCAGCTCGATGGCGTCGATGCCGAACCGCCCGCATCCAGCGCCTCGACGGCGGTCGCCTGGAAGCCGGCCGGGCGGCCGACCTCGTCTTCCTGGCGCGCGCCCAGTGCAGCTCCGGCGCAGACCTCCTCTCCAGCATCGCCGCCGGCGACCTGCCGGGCGTGGGGATGGTGATCATCGACGGCATCGTGCGCTGCGGCCGAAGCCGCAACACGCCGCCGGCGGAGGTCGTGCCGGAGATTGTGCAGGCTTAGACGGGGCCGAGGTAGGCGGAGCCGGGTTCGGAAGCGCCTGCGGCTGGCCGTTGCGCTGGGCCCCGGCTCTCCTTTCCCTGCGCTACGCTCCGTTGCGGTGGGCCGGGGCGCGAGGGGGCCCGCCAGACGAGTTGTCACCTCACCTCGAAAACTTCTTGTACTGAATCCGCTTCGGGATCACCGAATCCGTCCCCAGGCGGCGCTTCTTGTCCTCTTCATAGTCCGCGAAGTTGCCTTCGAACCATTCCACGTGGCTGTCGCCCTCGAAGGCGAGCATGTGGGTGGCGATGCGGTCGAGGAAGAAGCGATCGTGCGAGATGATGACGGCGCAGCCGGCGTAGTCCTCAAGCGCCTCTTCAAGCGCGCGCAGGGTGTCCACGTCGAGGTCGTTGGTGGGCTCGTCGAGCAGCAGCACGTTGCCGCCGCGCTGGAGCACCTTGGCGAGGTGGACGCGGTTGCGCTCACCGCCGGAGAGCATGCCCACCTTCTTCTGCTGGTCGCCGCCCTTGAAGTTGAAGGCCGCGCAATAGGCGCGCGAGGGAATCTCCTTCTTGCCGACGTAGATCACCTCGTTGCCGTCGGAGATTTCCTCCCACACGGTCTTCTTGTCGTCGAGCGCGTCGCGGCTCTGGTCCACATAGCCGAGCTTGACCGAATCGCCGATCTCGATGGAGCCGCCGTCCGGCTTCTCCTGTCCCGTGATCATCCGGAACAGCGTGGTCTTGCCCGCGCCGTTCGGCCCGATGACGCCGACGATGCCGCCCGGCGGCAGCTTGAAGGAGAGATCGTCGATGAGCATCTTGTCGCCGAACGCCTTGTTCAGGTGATCGAAGGCGATGACGTTCTGCCCGAGGCGCTCGGCCACGGGGATGACGATCTGGGTGGCGGAGGGCTGGCGCTCGGACGCGCGCTGCAGCAGCTCCTCATAGCGCTGGATACGCGCCTTGTTCTTCGCCTGGCGGGCCTTGGGAGAGGCGCCGATCCACTCCTGCTCGCGGGAGAGCGCGCGCTGGCGGGCTTCGTCCTCGCGGCCTTCCTGCTGGAGGCGCTTCTGCTTCTGGCCGAGCCAGGAGGAATAATTGCCCTCGTAGGGAATGCCGCGGCCGCGATCCAGCTCCAGGATCCAGCCCGTCACGTTGTCGAGGAAGTAGCGATCGTGGGTGACGATCAGGATGGCGCCGGGATAGGTACGCAGGTGGCCTTCCAGCCAGTTCACCGTTTCGGCGTCGAGATGGTTGGTGGGCTCGTCGAGGAGCAGGAGTTCCGGCTGCTCCAGCAGCAGGCGGCACAGCGCCACGCGGCGGCGCTCACCGCCCGAGAGGCGCGTCACCTCCCAGTCGTCCGGCGGGCAGCCGAGCGCGTTCATGGCCTGCTCCACCTTCGAATCGAGATCCCAGAGGCCCTGCGCCTCGATCTCGTCCTGAAGCCGGGTCATCTCGTCCGCGGTCTCGTCCGAATAGTTCATGGCGAGCTCGTTGTAGCGCTCCATGATGGCCTTCTGCTTGGCCACGCCGTCTTCCACGTTCTGGCGGACGGTCTTGGTGGGATCGAGCGCCGGCTCCTGCGGCAGGTAGCCCACGCGCACGCCCTCGGCGGGGCGGGCCTCGCCGGTGAAATCCTTGTCGATGCCGGCCATGATGCGCAGCAGGGTCGACTTGCCCGCGCCGTTGTTGCCGAGCACGCCGATCTTGGCGTCCGGGTAGAAAGAGAGGTGCACGTTGTCGAGCACCTTCTTGCCGCCCGGATAGGTCTTGGTCATGCCGTGCATGTGGTAGGCGTACTGATAGGGGGCCATGGGCCGCCGTCTCCTGAAAAGGGGTGCGGGAAAGTTGGCGCCGTTCTAGCCTCGCAGGCGAGGCGCGGCAAGGTTCGCGACGCCACAGCGGCCAACGCGCATGCGGAGGAAAAGATGGGTTCCGACCACCACCACCACACCGACTGGCGCACCGACGGCGTGCAGGTGATCCCCGGCGACAGCCTCGATCCTAACACCGCCCAGACCCCGGGCATGAACCGCGCCACAGCCATCAACCGCGCCCGCGCAGGCGCCGAGAAGATCTGGGCCGGCACCGTCCACATCTATCCGGATGCCAAGACCGGCGCCCACCACCACGGCGATCTGGAAAGCGTCATCTACGTGGTCAAGGGCCGCGCCCGCATGCGCTGGGGCGAGAATCTGGAGTTCGTGGCCGAGGCCGGGCCGGGCGACTTCATCTTCGTGCCGCCCTATGTGCCCCACCAGGAGATCAATGCCTCCGCCGACGAGACGCTGGAATGCGTGCTGGTGCGCTCGGGCCAGGATCCGGTGGTGGTGAACCTCGACATCGAGCCGGTGGAGAAGCCGGAGCATGTGAAGTGGATCGACCCGATCCATCGGGAGTGAAGGCACGGGCGGCCTTCTGCTACAAGGCTTTGCGGCGGCGCTTCCACCGAACCATCCACAGGCCGGCGGAGAAAGAACGCAAAGGGTGTTGCATTCGCCCCCGGCATTTTCTATAGAACCGCACCCGCCGCCGAGACATTGTCTCGCCGGCAAATGGATGCGGGTGTAGCTCAGGGGTAGAGCACAACCTTGCCAAGGTTGGGGTCGAGGGTTCGAATCCCTTCGCCCGCTCCAGTTTTTCGTCTTAAAATCAGATGGTTGGCAAACGCCCTTCGGGGCGTTTTCAGCTTACCGGCCAAAGCTTTGGCATTCCGGTAAGCAGGCGGTAAGCACGTCAAGGGCGATCCTGGCGTGCCTTGGCGTAGGCGCCGCCCTGCTCGAAGTCGCCGAACGAGCCCGGGCCGGGGCGTGGTGGGCTTGTTCGGCGGACAGAAATCTACCGCCGGCCGAGCGGGCTTTGTCGCCCGGTCAGAGGAAGAGCGCGGGCGTCCCGTGACAGGTTGAGGGCTGAGAGAGGCTCCACGCAGTCCGCGTACCTGCATTGGATGCAGGGGTCCGTCAGGACCATCCAAGAACGTCCCACCTCGTACTTCACAGCGGCGAGGCGCGGGATGACTCATGCCTGCCCCTCGAGTGCCCTCTCAGCGACGTCCGCTTTGCGCGCCCATCCCAGCCATTGATCTGTTAACGTCCGCGGCCCAAAAGCGGACATTGCCAGTCGAGGCACCTCGGCACTGACGTTGCCCCCAACTTCTATCCAGCTGTGAGTTCGTTCTGGCGGTTGGATTTGCCCTGTCGGGCGTGCTGGGCGGCGGGGGCAGATGCGGAGCCGTTCATGTTGCGGAGCGTCTGATCCCGCCGCGGGTGGAACGTTGAGGAAGTCCGCTACCTCGGCGGGAAGGCGTGCGGGCAGGTGTCGGTCGGCTTCCCGCCCTCCCTTGCACACGTGTTGAGCGTGCCTCTGGCCGAAACCGCGCAGGTCGACCATCCGAAGATGCGCCTGCGGATCGCGGAAGGCTTATCGGGTCATATTCTGTCGTGGATCATGCAGGAGACGTTGAGCCTTGGCGTCGTCTATCAGGGGCTCGATCTTTCCGGGTTCGACAGCAGCCTGCTCATGACCGAGGAGTTGTTCCTCGCGACTGCGCCCGACAACTGGGACTATACGGATGACGACGCCAGCATCGTGCGGAAACCGGTGGGATTTGAATTCGTCGCCGGCCTGCCGCTCGTCCTGCCCAGCCGTACCCACGGCGCGCGCGAACTCTATGAGCGCTACGCCAAGGCTGCGAGAATTCAGCTGAACGTCGTGCTGGAGCTGGATTCCCTGCGGGAGATCATCACCTTCACCTCACGGGCGAGCGCCTACACAATCCTGCCCCACGCTGCGGTGCTCGAGGAGGTCGCGCGCGGCGAACTGCTCCTCGTTCCCATCGTCGATCCCGTCATCCGACGCAATGCCTATGTCGTTCGCAAGCAGGGGTAATCTGTGACCCAGGCGAGCCTGGAGGTGGAGGCGATGATCGCGTGCATCCTGCGCGAAGCGATGTGGCGTCACGATCTTCGCGCCCAGTTTCCGCCCCCCGAATAAGCGCCAGATTGGATCAGCGCAGGTAGTACTGGAACTCGAGCAGGATGCAGCCTTCTTGGGAGATGAAGGGGCCGTGCGGTGTTCCGGGCGGCCGGCAGGAATAGGTCAGCGCCGCGTCGGCACCCTGCTGGGCACCGGCGGTCAGCGTGAGCGTGCCTCTCAGCAGGACCACTTCCTCCCAATAGTCGTGAACCAGCGGGTGCGTGGTGAAGGCGCCCGGCATGAACCTGACGAGGCGCGTGCGGGCTCCGCTCTTGGCTTCCTCGTCAAGGTCATCGGCCAGGGTCTTGACCATCAGTCCCTCGGGAAAGCCCGGCAGCTCGGTCCATCCGGTCTCGAGATCGAACGGCTCCATCTCAATGGGGCCACGGCTGGTCTTCGGCATGAGGCCTCACGGGGTTTGAGGGGACGGCTGGGGGAGATCATCCCTTGATCTTGGCAACTTCGGCCTTGAGCTCGGGGACGGCCTGGAAGATGTCCGCCGCCAGACCGTAGTCCGCCACCTGGAAGATGGGGGCTTCCTCGTCCTTGTTGACGGCGACGATGACCTTGGAATCCTTCATGCCGGCGAGATGCTGGATGGCGCCGGAGATGCCGAGGGCGATGTACAGCTCGGGGGCGACGACCTTGCCGGTCTGGCCCACCTGCCAGTCGTTCGGGGCATAGCCCGCGTCCACCGCGGCGCGCGAGGCGCCCACCGCCGCGCCCAGCGCGTCGGCGAGGGGCTCGATCAGCTCGGCGAACTTCTCCCGCGAGCCCACCGCGCGACCGCCCGACACGATGATCTTCGCGGCGGTCAGCTCGGGACGGTCGGAGGCGGCGATGGCCTCGTCCACGAAGGTGGAGAGCGCCGGGTCGGACGCCGCGCCAACGGTCTCGATGGCGGCCGAACCGCCCTCGCCGGTGGCGGCGAAGGAGGCGGTGCGCACCGTCACCACCTTCTTGGCGTCATTGGACTTCACGGTCTGGATGGCGTTGCCCGCATAGATGGGCCGCTCGAACGTGTCGGGCGAGACCACCTTGGTGATGTCCGACACCTGCATCACGTCCAGCAGCGCGGCGACGCGCGGCAGCACGTTCTTGGCGCTGGCGGTGGAGGGGCCGACGATGGCGTCGTAGCCGGGCGCCAGCGAGACGAGCAGCGCCGCCAGCGGCTCGGCGAGGCGGTGCGCATAGAGCGCGTCGTCGGCGAGCAGCACCTTTTCGACGCCGGAGAGCTTCGCGGCGGCCTCGGCCACGCCCTTGGCGTTCTGGCCGGCGACCAGCACATGCACCGGCGCGCCGAGCGCGGCGGCGGCGGTCAGCGCCTTGGCGGTGACGCCGTTGAGGGCCGAATTGTCGTGTTCGGCAATGAGCAGAACGGCCATCAGATCACCCCCGCCTCATCCTTGAGCTTCGCCACCAGCTCGGCGACCGAGCCCACCTTCACGCCCGCCTTGCGGCCGGCCGGCTCCTGGGTCTTCAGCACCTCCAGCCGCGGGGCGACGTCCACGCCGTAATCGGCCGGCGTCTTCTCGGCGATGGGCTTCTTCTTCGACTTCATGATGTTGGGCAGCGAGGCGTAGCGCGGCTCGTTGAGGCGCAGGTCCGTCGTGACGATGGCCGGGCCGTTGAGCTTGATGGTCTGCAGGCCGCCGTCGATCTCGCGGGTGACGACCACGCCGCCGTCTTCCACCACGACCTTGGACGCGAAGGTGGCCTGAGGCCAGCCCAGCAGCGCCGCCAGCATCTGGCCGGTCTGGTTGCAGTCGTCGTCGATGGCCTGCTTGCCGAGGATCACCAGGCCGGGGGCTTCCTCGCCCACCACGCCCTTGAGGATCTTGGCGACCGCGAGCGGCTCGACCACGCCGTCGGTCTTCACCAGAATGCCGCGGTCGGCACCCATGGCCAGCGCCGTGCGCAGCGTCTCGGACGCCTGGGCCGGGCCGATGGACACCGCCACCACCTCGGTCGCCTTGCCGGCTTCCTTGAGGCGGAGCGCCTCTTCCACCGCGATCTCGTCGAACGGGTTCATGGACATCTTGACGTTCGCGAGCTCGACGCCCGAACCGTCCGACTTCACCCGGACCTTCACGTTGTAATCCACCACCCGCTTAACGGGCACCAGGATCTTCATGGCTGTCGCCTTTCGGAGGACCAAGAGACTGTGGCGCCGGCCTGCGGCGCGGCCAGCCGGCCGAGGAGCGCGCGGGCGCGGATGCGGACCGGTTCGTCCACCATGGTGCCGTCGACGGCCGCGGCTCCGTCGCCGCTGGCGAGCACCTTGCGTGCCCAGGCGATCTCGGCCTCGTCCGGGGCAAAGCCGTCCCGGATCGGCGCAACCTGTCGGGGATGGATGGCAAGCTTGCCGCCGAAGCCAAGGTCACGGGCATGGCGCGCGTCGTCCACAATCGCCTCGCGATCGTCGATGGCCGTGGTGACGCCGTCGATCGGCGGCGCCAGTCCGGCGAGCCGCGAGGCGAGCACGAGCTCGCTGCGCGCCGCCAGCAGGGCGTCGCGCCCATGGGCGCAGCCGAGGTCGGCGCAGAAATCGATGCTGCCGAAGGCGAGACGCGCCACATGCGCCGTCTGCGCGATCCGGCGGGCATCGGCGAGCCCGCGCGCCGTCTCGATCAGAGCGATCACCGGGACGGGCGCGGCGGCGCACAGGGCTGCAAAGGCCTCCCCGACCTCGGCTTTGGGCACCATGACGGCGGCGAACGCGCGCCCGGCGAGGGCGGCCATGTCGGCGGCGTGCCACGGCGTTCCGAGGCCGTTGACGCGCACCAGCACGGGCACCGTCGCGAAGTCCGCGCGCAGGGCGGCGCGCGCCGCATCCTTGGCGGGCGCCGCCACCGCGTCTTCCAGATCGAGGATCACCGCATCGGCCCCGGCATCCGCCGCCTTTGCGAAGCGCTCCGGGCGGTTGGCGGGCACGAACAAGGCAACGGTGAAAGCGAGCGGCGCACCCATCACCAGGAAGCCTCCGCAGCCATGCACACCGGGCCGCCCTCGCGCGCGGTCCACAGCTTCAGCCCCTCCCCATCGGCCGTCGCATGCAGAGAGAAGGTGTCGGTGTCGAACAGCGGCGAGAGACCGCGGAAAGCGAAGCGGCGGGGCGGCGCGCCCCGGATCTCGGCGGCATAGGTGCACAGGAGCGCCGCCTGCATCGGCCCCTGCACGACGAGGGCCGGATAGCCCTCCACCTCGGTGGCGTAGGGCCGGTCGTAGTGGATGCGATGGGCGTTGAAGGTCAAGGCGGAGTAGCGGAACAGCAGCGGCGTGCCGGCCGTCATGGGCTTCACGAATGCGCCCCTCTCGGCAGCCGGTGGCACCTTTCCCGCCGCTCCGGCATCGGCACCGCGATAGACGATGTCCTGCCGCTCCTCGATCACCAGCGCGTCGTTCGCCTCCACCCGGTGCGCGACGGTGACGAAGCACAGCGGGCCGGTGCGCCCCTCCTTCAGCGCCACGTCGGCGATGCGGGACACCCGCCGCACCGCATCGCCCACCTTCAGGTCGCCGTGAAAGGTCAGCGCGCCGCCGGCCCACATGCGCCGGGGCAGCGGCACCGGCGGCAGGAAGCCGCCGCGGGCGGGATGGCCGTCCGCACCAAGGCCCGCGGTGGGAACGGCCGGCTGCGCGAGGCAGAAATGGATGAGCTGCGGGACCGCCGCGCCATGGGTCGGCGGTGCGCCGGGCAGGTCGAACATGGCGTGGTATTTGCGCGCGAGATCCTCGCTGAGGACTTCGGCGCCGGTATCCTCGCGGCCGATCCAGGATCTGAGGTGATCCATGTCGATCACAGCGGAGTCGGGCGCGGCCATCAGTAGGACCTCGGCATGCCGAGCACATGCTCGGCCAGATAGGACAGGATGAGGTTCGTGGAGATCGGCGCCACCTGGTAGAGCCGCGTCTCGCGGAACTTGCGCTCCACGTCGTACTCCTCCGCAAAGCCGAACCCGCCATGGGTCTGGATGCAGGCGTTGGCCGCCTCGAAGGACGCGTCGGCGGCCAGCATCTTGGCCATGTTGGCCTCGGCGCCGGGATTCTCCCCGGCCTCATAGAGCCGGATCGCCTCCCGCACCATCAGTTCGGCGGCGCGCATGTTGGCGTAGGCCTTGGCGATGGGGAACTGGATGCCCTGGTTCTGGCCGATGGGACGGCCGAACACGTGCCGCTCCTTCGCATAGGCAGACGCCTTGTCGATGAACCATTTGGCATCGCCGACGCACTCGGAGGCGATGAGGATGCGCTCGGCATTCATGCCGGAGAGGATGTAGCGGAAGCCGTTGCCCTCCTCGCCCACCAAATTCTCCGCCGGCACCCGCACATTGTCGAAGAACACCTCGGTGGTGGCGTGGTTCATCATGGTGCGGATGGGGCGGATGGTGAGCCCCGCCTTCAGCGCCTCCTGCATGTCGAGGATGAACACGGAAAGCCCCTCGGTGCGCTTCGCCACCTGGTCGCGCGGCGTCGTGCGGGCGAGCAGCAGCATCAGGTCGGATTGCGCCGCACGGCTGGTCCAGATCTTCTGGCCGTTCACCACATAATGGTCGCCCTCGCGGCGGGCGGTGGTGCGCAGCGCCGTGGTGTCGGTGCCGCTGGTGGGCTCGGTCACGCCGAACGCCTGCAGGCGCAGCTCGCCCGAGGCCACCTTGGGCAGGTAGCGCGCCTTCTGCTCCGGCGAGCCGTGCCGCAGCACCGTGCCCATCACATACATCTGGGCATGGCAGGCCGCGCCGTTGCAGCCCTGCCGCTGGATCTCCTCCATGATGACCGCGGCTGCCGACAGCGGCAGGCCGGCGCCGCCGTATTCCTCGGGGATCAGCGCCGAGAGGAAGCCGCTCTCGGTCAGCGCCGTCACGAACTCGGTCGGATAGGCCATCTCGCGATCGAGCTTGCGCCAGTATTCGCCGGGAAAGCCGGCGCACAGCTTGGCGACGGCGTCGCGGATGTCGGAATGGTCTTGCTGCTGCATCAGGGCCTCAGGACTGCCGGGGCGCGGCCGCAACGGCGCGCCAGGTTTCGAAGGTGTCGTCGCCGACGGTGTCGAGCAGGGCACGCAGCGCCCTGGTGAAGGGCAGGTCGCCGGAACCAGCGCCGATGGTGAGCGCGAGGTCGATGTCCTTGCGCAGGATGGACTGGAGGTTGTCGAATTCGGCGCGCGTGGCGGTCCAGGCCGTGTAGGCTTCCGGCGCGTCCTTCGGATGGGCGGTGAAGAAGTTGCGGCCGGAGCCGGCCTCGAACACCGGAATGGCGTCGGGCAAATGGATGCCATTGTCGCCGGCGATGCGATAGGCCTCGGCTGCCACCATCAGCGTGGTGATGCCAACCAGATTGTTGACGATCTTGGTGGCCTGCCCGGTGCCAAGCGGCCCGCAATGGAAGATGTTGGTGCCTATGGCCTGCATGAGCGGACGCAGGCGGTCCACGTCCTCGGCGGCCCCGCCCATCATGATGGCGAGGGTTCCGGCCTTCGCCTTCACCGGGCCGCCGCTGACCGGCGCATCGACGATGCGCAGGCCGGTCGGTTCCAGCTCCTGCGCCAGCTCGCGCACGGTGTCGGGCGCGACGGTGCCCATCATCACCAGCAGCGGCTCGCGGCCGTCGATCCCCGCGCGCAGCCCCTGCTCGCCCAGCACCACGGAACGGGCCTGCTGCGGCGTGGCGACCAGTACGATCACGGCATCGCAGCCGGCGCAGGCCCGCGCCTCCTGGACGCAGCGCACGCCGAGGGCTGCGAAGGGGGCAAGGGCGTCCGGATTGCGGTCGCAGACGGTGAGGTCGAACCCCGCCTTGTGGATGTTCATGGCCATCGGCGCGCCCATGGCGCCGACCCCGATGACGGCAACGGTTCTGATCATGGTTCAGCCTCAGGAAATGGTGACGCCGCTGTCGACGGACAGGACCTGTCCGGTGACCACGCGGGCGTCGTCGCTGCCGAGATAGACCGCCATGCCGGCGATATCCCCCGGCCGGCAGGGGCCGAGAAGGTGCTGGCCGGCCAGCCGCCGCAGCTCCTCGCGCGTTTCCATCAATCCCTCGACGCGGGGCGTGAGCACGAGGCCGGGGGCGATGGCGTTCACCCGGATGCGGTCGGGCGCATATTCGACAGCCATGGACCGCGTCATGGCCGCCACCCCGCCCTTGGCGGCGGTGTAGCAGTCGCGCTCGGGCAGGGCCATCAGCGCCACCATGGAGGAGAGGTTGATGACCGAGCCGCCGCCGGCGCGCGCCATTTCGGGGATGGCATGCTTGCAGCACAGGAACGTTCCGTAGAGGTCGAGGCGGATCACCCGCCAGAATTCCTCGTCCGGCGCCTCCGTCACGCGGGCGTCGGCCGCGCTCGATCCGCCGGCAATGTTGCACAGCACGTCGAGACGGCCGAACCGCCCGACGGTCTGCGCGATCGCGGCCTTGACCTGCTGCGGCTCGGTGATGTCACAGACGATGCCGAGGCCATGCTCGGCGGAGCCTGCCGCCCGCAGCGTGTCGTCGAGCGCCTCGGCGCCGATATCCACCGCCGCCACCCGCGCGCCTTCGGCGATATAGCGCGCGCAGGTCTCGCGGCCGATGCCGCCCGCGGCGCCGGTGATGAATGCGACCTTGCCGTCAAGCCTTGCCATTCCGGTCTCCTTCAGAGCATCCAGCCGGCGCGCTCGCCGTCGAGGATCGCCATATCCGCCTGCCGGGGCGCCAGGGCGTCGCCGACCACATGGAGTTCGACGCCGCTGCCGGCGAAGGCGCGCGCCAGCGCGTCTTCGGCCCGGTTGCCCATGGCCAGGATGACCTCGCCGGCATGGGCGATCTGCCGCCTCGTCCCGCCGAACCGGCCTTCGTACAGGAGGTGACCGGGCCGGATGGCGGTGACGAAAGTGGCGGGAACCACCTCGACTCCGAGGGCGGCGAGCTTGCGGTAGAGGGACGGGGCATGGTGCACGGGCAGGTCGGCGCCGGCGTGCATGTGCGGCGTGACGATGGTGACCTTCAGCCCCCGCGCGGCCAGCATTTCGGCGGCGGCGGTGCCGGAAAGATGGGGATCGTCTTCAACGACCACGACTGGCCCGGTCAAGCGCTCCGGCGTCTGGAACGCATCCCACACGGTGCGGACATGGGGCAAGTCCGCACCGGCGATGCCGTCCGCCCCCGGCCGCAGCGAGGTGTAGCCGTCCCGCCGCGGAACCGAGCCGGTGGCAACCACCAAAGCGTCGAAGCCCTCGCGCTCGATCAGGGCGCTGTCGGCCGCGGTGGAGAGGCGGATATCCACGGGAAGGCGCGCCAGCATCTCGATCTGCCAGCGATGGATCTCGGCGAAGCCGCGGCGCGAAGCGACAGCGCTGGTCATCAGGTTCTGGCCGCCGAGGCGGGCGCTCCGCTCGAACAGGGTCACGCGGTGGCCGCGCTCGGCCGCGATGCGGGCCGCGGCGAGGCCTGCCGGGCCGCCGCCGACCACGGCCACCCTTTTTCCCCGATCCGCGGGCCGCATCCGTCCGATGCCGATCTGTGCCTCTCGCCCCACCGCCGGATTGTGGATGCAGCCGACGCCCCGCCCGCGATCGAGGCCGACGATGCAGGACTGGTTGGAGTATGTGCAGATGCGGATGGCCTTCGCGTCACCTCGGGCTGCCTTCAGCGGCAGCTCGGGATCGGAGATGAGGGCACGGGCCATGCCGATGAAATCCGCCTGTCCGGCCGCCAGAACGGCCTCCGCCGCCTCGGGCGTGGCGATGCGCGAGCTGACGCAGACCGGCAGGCCGGAAACGGCGGTCCGGATCGCGCCGGCCTCGTGCGCGAACTGGGCGTCCGGGGCGGTGATGTCGGCGATCCAGCCGGGATAGTGCAGGGAGGTGAGGCCGCTCACATTCAGATAGCTGATCCCCTCGTTCCCGAGCCGAATAGCGATGGCGGTCGCCTCCTCGGGCGTCAGGCCGCCGGGTACGTCGTCGCGGCCGTTGATGCGGGCGCCGATGAGGAAATCCGGACCCACGGCGGCGCGGATGGCGGCGAGGCCCTCCAGCAGGAAGCGCATGCGGTTGTCCAGCGGGCCGCCATAGCGGTCCTCGCGCCTGTTGGTGGCGGGGGAGAGGAATTCGTGCAGCAGATAGCCCTGCGCGGCGAACAGTTCGACCCCGTCGGCGCCCGCCGCCTTCAGGTTCAGCGCCGCCTCCACCATGGTCCCGACATACTCGGCGATGTCCCCCTCGGTCATTTCCTTCGGGATCTCGCCGGTGCGCGGGCAGGGCAGGGGGGAGGGCGCCAGCAGCGGCACGCCGTATTGGGTCGTGCCGGGCGAGCGCAACTGCCGCCCGCTCATGTTGAGCTGGGAGACGAAGCAGGCCCCTTCCGCCTTGATGGCGTCGATCATCCGCCGGTAGTGGGGCTGCAGCGACGCGTCATTGGCAAGGTCGAGGCCGCCCAAAGGCGAGGTTTCAAGCGCCCCGCCCCAGGTGGCGAGCCGGCGCCAGGACGCCGGCATCAGGAAGTTGGACATCACGATGAGGCCCGCCCCGCCCTTCGCCCGCTCCACGTGATAGGCAATGGTGCGGTCGATGGCCGAGCCGTAGCCGCCCCCGAACATCACCGCGTGCGGCATCATGGCGATGCGGTTGCGCAGGGTGACGTGGCCGATGGCGAGCGGGCTGAGAAGCCGCTCGTAGGGGGCGGGCGCCATTTCAGAATGGCGCCTTGCGCGGGAAGGCCGGGGGCCGCTTCTCGCGGAACGAGGCGAGCCCTTCCTGCGGGTCCGGCCCCGAGAAGCCGAGCATTTCCAGCGCCAGCGAGGCGTCGAAGGTCGGTCCCATCATGCGCAGCCAGTTGTTGAGCGAATATTTGGTCCACTGGATGGCGGCGGGCGCCCCCTCGGCGAGGCGGATGGCGATGCCGAGGGCCTTCTCCTGAAGCTCGTCCTCTTCCACCGCGAGGGCGACAAGGCCCATCCGCTCGGCCATCTCGCCGGTCACCGGCTCGTTGAGCAGCAGGTGGTACTTGGCCTTGGCCATGCCGCACAGGAGCGGCCAGATGATCGCCGCATGGTCGCCGGCAGCGACGCCGAGGCGCACATGGCCGTCCACCAGCCTGGCGGTCTTGGTGACGACGGGAATATCGCAGATGAGCGCCGCGGCGAGGCCGGCGCCCACCGCCGCGCCCTGCACGGCCGAGACGATGGGCTTCGAGCAGTTGATGATGTTGTAGACGAGGTCGCGCGCCTCCCGCCACATGTTGGCGCGCTCCTCGAAGCTGCGCGTCAGGGCATCCACCATCTCGAACGAGCCGCCAGCCGAGAAGGAGCGGCCATTGGCGCAGAGCAGGACGGCGAGGGTGTCGCGGTCGCGATCCACCACGCGCCAGATGTCCACCAGTTCGCGGTGGGCGTCCGCGCCGAGGGCGTTCAGCGTTTCCGGCTGGTTCAGGGTCAGCCGCAGTACGCCGGCGGCCGGCCGGTCCACGAGGAGGGAGGGGAAGGCGGAATAGGCTTCGAGTGTCATGGTATCTCCGGGCGCGCGGATGTCAGATGGATCGGCGGGAGGTGAGCCCGCCGTCGATCGTCATGATCGTTCCCGAGGTGTAGGCGGATCTTGGCGAGGCGAGGAAGGCGAAAAGGTCCGCCACCTCGCGCACATGGGCGGCGCGGCCGAGCGGGTAGGCGGCGAGAAGCTCGGTGTAGCGGCTCTCGTCACCCCACTGCTCGTGGGCGCGCTTCTTCATGATGTTGAAGATGCGGTCGGTCGCCACCGGGCCGGGATTGATGCCGAGCACGCGGATGCCGTCATCGAGGCTGCGGCCGCCCAGCGCCCGCGTGAAGGCCATGAGCGCCGCATTCCCGGTGGAGCCGGCGATGTAGCGGAAGTCGAAATTCTCGCCGCCATTGCCGATGTTATTGAGGATGATGCCGCCGCCGGCCGCTTTCATCCGAGCGTAGAAGGCCCGGCACAGGTCGATATAGCCGAGGACCTTCACCTCCCAGCCGGCGCGCCAGCGGTCCGCATCCACGTCCCACAAGTCGCCGCCGGGAATGGCGCCGGCGTTGTTTACCAGCACGTCGATGTCGCCTGCCGCGGCCGCAATCCTTTCCGCCGCGCCGGGGGCGGCAATATCTTGCTCGTGGACGGCGACGGTGACGCCGTGCGCCGCGCGCAGGCGATCGGCCAGCGCCGCCATCTTCTCTCCGGAGCGGGCGACGAGGTGGAGATTGCAGCCCTCCTCGGCGAACACCTCGGCCAGTCCCTCGCCGATCCCTTGCGAGGCGCCGGTGATCAGCACGGTCTTTCCGCGCAGCTGAAGGTCCATGTCCGTTCTCTCCCTTCGGCTCTCGCCGGTGCTGACCGGCGGATGCCTTGTTTTCGTGTCTTTGGGTCCGCGCCGGGCTCAGGCCTCGCGCAGGATCTGCTCGATGTCCGTAATGGCCTCGGGATTGACCAGCGAGGAGAGGTCGCCCACCGGCGCTCCGGAATAGACCGAGCGGATCACCCGCCGCATGATCTTCGAACTGCGGGTCTTGGGCAGTTGCGGCACCACGAAGACGGCGCGCGGCGCGAAGGGACGGCCGAGCCTCTCCTGGATCCGCGCCGACGCCACCGCGCGGATGTCGTCCGCGGCGCCGTCGCAGGTGAGGAAGGCGACGATGGCCTGCCCCTTCACCGGGTCGCTCGCACCGATGACGGCGGCTTCCACCACGCCGTCGATCTCGACGAGGATTTCCTCCACTTCGGCCGGGCCGACGCGCTTGCCCGCCACTTTGATGGTGTCGTCCGAGCGACCAAGGAGGAAGAAGTGGCCATCGGGCGTCCGCATGGCGAGGTCGCCGTGGATCCACACGCCCGGGACCGTGTTCCAGTAGGCTTCGAGATAGCGCTCGTCATCCTGCCAGAAGCTCGCCGTCATCCCGACGAAGGGGGCGAGGATGGCGAGTTCGCCCACGGTGCCCGTGACGGGATTTCCGGCCGTGTCCAGCACGTCCAGCGCCACCCCCGGCGACCTTGTATTGAAGCCGGCCGGGATGATCGGCCGCGTGACGACGCTGGAGAGCAGGCCGCCGGAGACCTCGGTGCCGCCCGTATAATTGATAAGCGGGCACACGCCGCGGCCGAACGTGCGCTCGAACCAGACGAAATGCTCCGGCGCGATGCTTTCGCCAGCCGTGATGAGCAGGTGCAGGGAGGACAGATCGGGTGCGGTGCTGACCTCATCATTGGCGGCGAGGCCGCGAATGAGCGTCGGCGCTGAGCCAAAGTGGGTGACACGGTGCCGTTCGACGAGGCGGCCCATCCGCGACCAATCCGGATAGTCCGGTGCACCGTCGTAGCAGACCAGCGTCGCGCCTCTGAGCAAAGCCGATCCGAGGATCAGCGAGCCCGCGATCCACCCCATGTCCGCCGGCCAGCAGAAGACGTCGCCGGGGGCCACGTCGAAATGCACGGCAGCGTCGTGGGCGATCTTGATGGGGAAGCCGCCGTGCACGTGCACGGCGCCCTTGGGCTTGCCCGTGGTGCCCGAGGTGAAGATCACCATGAACGGATCGTTGGCGGACATCCGCGCGGATGGGGGCGTTGCGTGCGCCCGGGTCGCCAGCGCATGCCAGTCGTGCACGTCGGGGACTGCGGGTGCGTCATCCTCCGGTGCGCGCTTCAGGATGAGGCACGCGAGCTCCGGCAACGCGCTGCGGGCGGCGGCAAGCGTCGCGGCCGTGGAGACGAAGCGGCCGCGCCGCAGGAAGCCCGACGTGGCAATGAGTGCCCGTGCCCCGCAGGGTTCGAGCCGGGCGACGATGGCGTCCGTGCCGAAGCCGCTGAACAACGGCACCGCGATGGCACCGATATAGGCGATGGCGAGCAGCGAGACCGAGGCCTCGATGCCGTTCTCCATCAACAGCCCGATGCGGTCGCCGCGCTCGATTCCAAGGCTCAGCAGGCCCGCCGCAAAGCCGCGGACCTCGCCGGCCAGCTCGCGATAGGTCACCGCGCGCACGCTTCCGTCCTCCCGCTCCGCGATGATTGCGGGACGGTCAGCGGCCTCGGCATTGTCGAGGATGGTATCCACCCAGTTCAACTCTCCACCCACGAACCAGGATGGAAAGGGCGCGCCCCGCGACATGTCGCAATAGCGGGCATAGGGCCGGCTCCAGCGGATGCCGCAGAAGTCGTTCACGGTGCGCCAGTAGCGCTCGGGCTCGGCCAGCGAAAGGTCGTACAGCGCTTCGATACCCTCGACGCCGAGCCGCCACGATAGGGCCGTGACCTGCGCGCGCTCGATATACTCGGCGGTTGGCTGCCAGATGTCGTCGGTGTCGATGGCCATGATCAGATTCCCAGATAGGCGCGCTGCACGTCGGGGCTGGCGGCGAGGGTGCGCGCATCGTCGTCGGCGGTGATGGCCCCGCCTTCGAGGATGTAGGCGCGGTCGGCGATGGCGAGGGCGGTCTCGGCATTCTGCTCGACGAGCAGGATGTTTACCCCGGAATGCGCGATCTGGGTGACGATGTCGGCGATGCGGTCCACCACCGCGGGGGCGAGGCCGATGGTCGGCTCGTCGAGGAGGAGCACCCGTGGCGCACTCATCAGGGCGCGGGCGACGGCGATCATCTGCTGCTGCCCGCCGCTGAAGGTGCCGGCATGGGTGCCGAGGCGGTCCTTGAGTTCCGGGAACAGGGAGATCACGCGGTCGAGGTCACGCTTCACCGCTGCTGCGTCGTGCCGTGCGAACGCTCCGAGCTCCAGGTTCTCGAGCATGGTCATTTCGGGAAACAGCCGCCGGCCTTCCGGCACGACGCTCAGGCCCTTGCGCACCATCCGGTCCGGCGAGAGACCGGTCACCTCCTCACCGAACAGGCGCACGCTGCCGCCGCTCGGCCGCACCAGGCCGCAGATAGCCTTGATAAGCGTGGACTTGCCCGCGCCGTTGGCGCCGATCAGGGTGACGATCTCGCCCGATCTCAGCACCAGATCCACGTCCCGCAACGCCGGAACAACGCCGTACCGCGCCGACAGGCCGCGAACTTCCAGGGGAAGGATGGCCGGGCTTTCAATGGTCATGGCGGTGCCCCAAATAGGCGTCGATCACACGACGATCGGCGCGGATCTCCGCCGGCGTGCCGGTGGCGAGATGCTGCCCGTGGTGCAGCACCACAATCCGGTCGCAGACCCGCATCACCGCCTTCATGTTGTGCTCGACCAGCAGCACCGAGCAGCCGAACGCGTCGCGGATGCGCTCCAGCATGGCGAGGGTATTGGCGACCTCGGTCTGGTTGAGGCCGGTCAGCGGCTCATCCAGGCACAGGAGACGCGGGCGGGCGGCGAAGGCAATGGCGATGGAGACGAGGCGCTGCAAACCGTGCGGCAGGTTGCCCGCCTGTTCGGGAAGGTAGGGCGTGAGGCCGAGCATTTCCGCCGTCTCCGCCACCCGGGCGCGGCGCGCGGCGGCGCCCTTCACCCCGTGGATGGTGCCGAGCAGGATATTGTCGGCAACGGTCATGGTGCGCATGAAGCTGCCGTGCTGGAACGTGCGCACCAGTCCACGGCGGCTGATCTCCAGCGCGGAGCGCCCCGTGCAGTTCTCGCCGAACACGAACAATTCGCCCGCCGAGGGCTTGTAGAAGCCGCTGATGAGGTTGAACGTCGTGCTCTTGCCGGCGCCGTTGGGCCCGATGAGGCCGAGGATTTCCTTCGGCCTGATCTCCAGGTCCAGGTTGGAGACTGCAACGAGGCCGCCGAAGCGGCGCGTGAGGCCGCGGGTTGCGAGAAGCGGCTGCTGGCTCTGGTCCATCTCAGTGCCCCTTCGCCACGGAAGGCTTGCGCCGCCCGGAGAGAAGGCCGGTGATGCCATTGGGGAGCAGCAGCACGGCGAGGGTGATGGCGGCGCCGTAGAAGATGTGCTCGTCGCCGCCCAGACCGAGGGCGTAGCTGCCCAGAACGACCAGCAGGACCGAACCCACCAGAGGCCCGACGATGTTGTCCTCGCCGCCGACCTTCACATAAGCGAGGGCGAAGGCGGCGACGAGAAAGCTGAAGTCTCCGGGGCTGATCACGTTGTTGGCGAAGGCGTGCAGGCTCCCGGCGACGCCGGCCGCGACCGAGGCCGCCGCGAAGCAGGCGATCTTCACGAGCAGGATGTTCAGGCCGACCGTACGCGCGACGTTCTCGTTGTCCCGGATGGCGGTCAGAATCTTGCCGAAATCCGATCGCTCGAGAACGTAGAGCGCGAAGATGAGGGCGCAGGACGTGCCGACGATGACGGTCGGCATCCAGGCATCCAGCGCGACCGGCGGGAAGATGCCGATCATTCCCGACGTTCCGCCAAGCGCCGTGCTTTTCGAATAGAGGATCCGCACCGCCTCGGTGAAGGCAAAGCCGATGAGGAGGAAATAGGGCCCCTTGGTGCGCAGCGTCACGTAGCCGAAGGCAACAGCGACCACGCCAGCCATCAGTCCTCCCGCGAGGATGGCGACGAGGAACGGCCATTGGAGGATGGTGACGACCGCCCCCGTCGTGTAGGCGCCGATGCCGACGAAAGCGGCGGTGGCGAAGTTGAGTTCTCCCATCAGCATCACGAAACGCAGGCTCACGGCGGTGAGGGCGGCGACGGCGATGAGGTTGATCACGCTGGCGATGTAGGCATCGCGCACCATGAGGGTCGCGACCAGCACGAGGGCGACGCCCGCAGCCCAGTAGGGCAGCTTCAGATCATCCATGACCGAGAAGTCCCTTCGGCCGTACCAGCAGCACGGCGATGACAAGAATGAAGATGGCGATGGTCGCGGAGCTGGGATCGAAATAGAATCCGCCGACGGTCTCGATAGCGGCAACGAACAGCCCGCCGAGGATGGCGCCCGGGACGCTGCCAAGCCCGCCCACGATGACCGCGATGAAGCCCTTGATGAGATAGTCCGCGCCTATCACCGGCGAGACGATCGTGACCGGCGCGATCAGCGCCCCGGCCAATGCGGCCAGCCCGGCGGCAATCATGAAGCCGGAGAGCGCCATGCGATTGTACGGAATGCCCTGGAGCATCGCCGCCTCGTGATCGATGGAAACCGCCCTCAGCGCTTTGCCGAGCTTGGTCCGGGTCAGCGCCCAGTAGAGCACTCCGGTGACCGCGACGGCCGCCACGCACAGTGCAAGACGCTGGCCGGTAATGGCGGCGCCGAATACGGAGAGCGTTCCGGGAATGATGTCCGGCACCGGCCGCACCGCGCCGCCGAAGATCTTCATCAAGATGCCGTCCAGCAGCAGCACGAGGCCGATGGAGAGAATGAAGGAGCCGACGAGGTCGCGCTGAAAGAAGCGGAATCCGCCCACATACATGGCGAAGCCGAGCGCAAGCGATGCGACGACGCCCGCGAGAGCGCCGACGAGATAGGCGGCGAGGACGGGGAACCCCGCCGTAGACAGCCAGGGAACGATGGCGGCCACCACCAGCGCCGAAACGGCAAAGAGGTGGCCGTGGGCGAAGTTCACGATGCGCATGACGCCGAAGATTAGCGTCAGGCCGAGCGAGAACAGGATATAGACGGCGCCGATCTGCAGGCTCGTCAGGGTGAGCTGTATTGCGGTTTGCATCTGCGGGGCGTGCTTTCGTCGGGGCAGAGCCTCGTCCCGGAACGGATCAACGTCCCGGGAGCCGATGCCGCGTCCACCACGCCGGGCGGAGGACGCGGCTGCGCATCACTTCGTGGTGGGCACGATGCGGGATTTCTCCACCAGTTTGCCGTCCTGGACCTGCGTGATGATCACCGGGAGGCGCATCTGCTGGCGCGAGCCATAGGTATCGAGCCCGTAGAAATCGACAGGCGTGCCATAGAAAGAGGTGAACGTAACGTCCGGCATCGCGGCGCCGACGGTCTTGGCGTCCACCGACTTCGCCTTCTCCATGCCGGCCTTCAGCGCGTAGACCGCATCATAGAAGCCGATCTGGATGGCGTTGAGAGACTCTCCGGTGGCCGCCCGAACTTCCTCGTTCACGGCCTTCTGCTTGGCGGTGGCGGTGTCTCCGTCCAACGATACGGCAGCGCCCATGTAGACGCCCTCGATGGCATTTCCGCCGGTGGCCTTGAGTCCGTCGATCCCGGTTCCGACCTCGACCACCTTGACGCCCTTCCAGCCCAGCACGTCCAGCTCCTTCCACACGGCGCCGGCGTCGGCCGGTGGCATTCCGCCAAGGTCCACGATGTCGGGCTTGAGGGAGGCGATGCGTGCGGCGATCGGCTGGAATTCGGTGGTGCCGCGCTCATAGAAGTCGCTGGACAGGACCTTTACTCCGGTTTCCGTCCAGACCTTCTTCGCCACGCCCTCGGTGTCGCGTCCGGTGGCGTCGTTGGGGTTGAGCATGACGATCGATTTGGCCTGCGGATTGGCCTCATGGATGTAGCGGATGAGGGGCGGCAGAATTTCGAACGGCGTGTTCATCTGCGTGAACGTCAGCGGGAACTTCGGCCCCTTGATGCTGGGGCCCCAGGCCGTGGTGAAGAGCACGACGCCCTGGCGTTCGCTGAGGGACTGGAGCGCCTGCACCGGCGCCGTTCCGAGGCTGCCGGCGATGAACTTGACTCCTTCGCGGTTGAGCAGAGTTTGAGCCACCTTGGTGCCTTCGGCGGCGTTGTACTTGTTGTCATAGGCGACGCATTCGAAATTGTAGGTCTTGCCGTCGACCTTGACGCCGCCCGCCTGCGCGATCTCCTGCGCAGCCTTCTTGCACATGAACTCCGAGCCCTTGCCCCAGATGGCACCGGTGCCGGACAGCGGAATGGAAAGGCCGAGCTTGATGGTTTCCTGGGCTCCGGCCGCGCCGGCTCCGGAAACGAGGCCCAGGGCGGCAAGCATTGCCGTGCCCGCTGCTGTACCAAGGGCACGTGACCTGATCGACCTGATCCTGCACGCCATGATGTCTTCCTCCCGTTATTGCGGCGCATTTGAAGGAGCGCCCGTTCTTAGCTTTCGGCCTTGGTCTGCCCCTGGCCCGCGAGGCGCCCGATCTCGTCGGCGTCGTACCCCAGCGATGCGAGAAGTTCTTCTGTATGGGCGCCCAGCTCGGGCGCGGGACGCCCCTGCGCCAGCCGGCCGGCTGCGGTGCGCACCAGATTCGTGACGACCGGGGCGTTGCCGGCGGGCAGGGCCATCTCCTCGAAGAAGCCGCCGTCCCTGTTTTCGGGTGCGGCGAGCGCTTCGGCCGGAGAGAGGGCCTTGCAGGCGGGAATCCTGGCGGCCGCGAGTTCGGCGAGACATTCCTGCGAGGATCGCGCGGCGCACCACTGCGCCATCACCGCGCTCAGGGCCTCGCCGTTCTCGCCACGCAGAATGTCCGAGGAAAAGCGCGGATCCGCGGCCAGCTCCGGCTGCCCCACGAAGCTGGCCCAGCGGCGGAACATGCCGTCACCGATGACCTGCACCATCACCCAGCCGTCGCGGGTGCGGAACAGATCGGACGGGCCGGCGATGGGGCTGCGATTGCCCATGGCGGCGCGGCTGCGCGCGCCCAGCGCTTCCTCGATGAGCATCGGATTGGTCATGGCGAGCGCGGTGCCGAGGAGGGAGGCCTCCACTTGCTGCCCACGTCCGGTTGCCATGCGCTCGTGGAGGGCGGCGAGGGTTGCGAAGGCGGCCGCGATTCCGGTGGCGTAATCCACATAGGACACCGCGGCGCGTAGCGGTCGCTCGCCGGTCCCCGTCAGGCACATGGCGCCGGAGAGGGCCTGTCCGGTGCCATCGAAGCCGATCCGGTCACGGCTTTCGCCTTGCGTGCCGAAGGCGCTGATGGTGGTGAGGACGATATCCGGCCGGATGGCGCGAAGGCTGTCGTAGTCCAGCCCGGCGCGCTTCAAGGCTGCCGGCGGCAGGTTCACCACCACCGCGTCGCAGGTGGCCACGAGCCGTTCGAAAGCGGCGCGCCCTGCGGGCTGGTCGATGTCGAGGGCGAGCGACTTCTTGTTGCGATTGACCTGAAGATAGAGCGCGCCGCGTCCGGCAACGCCGACCGGCATGACTTCGCGATCCGGTGCGCCCGATGTCGGCTCGATCCGGATGACCTCCGCGCCCTGTTCCGCGAGCAAGGCGGTGCAAAAGGGGGCCGCGATGTAGCGGCCGAGATCGAGGACACGCACGCCACGAAGGCCGCGCGGCGCACCTCCCCCCTCATCCGACACAGCCGCCTTCGCGTTGGTCTGCTTCTCTTTTTTCACGTTTCCTCGCCTTTGATTTCTGCGGAAGGGGCTTCCCATCGCCGGCTTCGTTGTGTTAGTCATTCTCCATCTTGAATGACATTCACAAAATTCTGAAAGCCATTCATACATGAGCGACCCAGCCGATCAAGACCCTTCGCCAAAAATCGTCGGAGCCGTGGCCAACGCCGTTTCGATCCTGAGAAGCCTGGCGCAATCGAGCGGCCCGGCCGGCGTAAATGTGATAGCGCGTGATGCCGGCGTCAGCGTCAGCACCTGCTTCAATATCCTGCGCACGCTCTCGAGCGAGCGCCTGGTGGATTTCGATCCCGAGGCGAAGACCTATGCCATCGGCATGGGTGTTCTGGAGCTGTCCCTGCCGCTGCTGGGCGCAAACCAGGCCAATCTCATCCGGCCCGAGCTCGCCCGGCTTTCGGCGGAGCACAAGTGCCTGATGTGCCTGTGGCAGATCACCGACGGCGAGCGCATCGTGTTGATCGATCGCGTTTCCACGGCAAAGACGGTGCGCGTGGACATGTCGGACGGCTCGCGCCTGCCGACCTTCGTGGGCGCGATCGGGCGCTGTTATGCGGCGCTGCGCGACCTGCCCCGTGACGAACTGAAGGCCCGGTTCGACGCGCTGCAATGGCAGTCGCCGCCGAGCTTCGAAGAATACGTGAAGGACGTGGAGCAGGCCCGCCGCGACGGCTATGCCTTCGATCTCGGCCAGTTGTTCCGCGGCCTCGAGATTGCCGCAGCGGTCGTGACCGACCCGTCCGGCAAGCCGCGGCTCGGCATCAGCGGAATTTCCATCGCCGGCCAACTGACCCGGCCGGAAATCGAGCAGCTGGGGGCCGCGCTCAGGGATTCCGCGGATTTCATCAGCGAGTCCCTGTTCGGGGTTTCGAGCGGGCTGCGCCAGAGCGAGCGCCGGCTAGCGGCCGGGCCGGGCCGCCGTGCGCGGGGAGGAAAGGCCTGATGAGCGAAGGGAGCCCGGTCTGGGTTTTCGACAGTTTCCGGCCTGGCGAGCTTCTCGGCCACCATGCCATCGCGCTGGACGACGCCCGTCTCGCGGATTGGGAGGCGATCTATGGCGCCGTCGCGGCCGGTCGCTTGCCCTCCGGCATTCTCGTGGCGGCAATGATGGAAGCCTACCTCAAGGCCTTCTCCCCCCGGCCTCCCGGCAATGTCCACGCCTCGCAGACGTTGGCCTTCGGAGACCCCGTGCAGCCGGGAGACCAGCTTGAGGCCGAGGTCTCCTGCCTGTGGAAGGAACTGCGCAAGGCCCGCCGCTGGGTCGGTTTCGGGGTGGTCCTCAAAAAGGGGGATCGCGAGGTCCTCGCGGGCGAGATCCGGACGATCTGGGCCAAGTAAACAGGCGGCCCCGAAAGGTGTACGGGCGCCGCGAGAGCGCCGACGAAGGAAACAGCCGATGGAAATGCCACAAGACGCCGCGCTGCCGCGCGAGCTCGCCTGCGTGAGCCTCGTCGCCGACCAGGATGCAGTCGCCCGTTACGCGGAGCTGACACGGGACTTCAACCCCATCCACCTCAACGCGGAATTCGCGGCCGGAACCAGTTTCGGACGGCCCATCGCCCACGGGACGCTGGGCCTCAACCTCGTGATCGAGGCACTGGAGCGCACCTTCGGTGCGGTCCCCGAGGATGCGCGTCTTGAAGTGCGTTTCATCGCCCCGGTGCCTGTTGGCGCGACGATCCGCGCCGGGGGCCACCTGACCGACGAAGCGACGGGCTCCTACGAGATTTTCGTTGAAACTGCCTCCGGCGAACGGGCCGTCGCAGGCACCTGCACCATCGGCGCCGCGCCAGAGATCCGGAACACGGGAGCAAGCAAGATATGACAATGCCCGCCGTCGATGACGAAACCTTCGGCCAGCTGAAGGATGCGGTCGAACGCTTCGTCGCGGAGCGCCTCGTCCCCAATGAGATGCGCGTCGAGATCGAGGACGAGATTCCCGAGGAAATTGTTGACGAGATGCGCGAACTCGGGCTGTTCGGCCTCACCATTCCGCCGGAATACGGCGGCATCGGGCTCAATGCCCGCCAGGAAACACAGCTCGCCCAGATCTTTGGCGGCACGGCGCTAGCCTTCCGCTCGCTGCTGGCAACCAATATCGGCATCGGTGCGCGCGGCCTGATCTTCGAGGGGACCGAAGAGCAAAAGCAGGCCTATCTGCCGAAGCTCGCCAGCGGCGAACTGATGTCCGCCTTCGCCCTCACCGAGCCGGACACCGGCTCCGATCCCGCGAACCTCACCACCCGCGCCGAGCGGGACGGCGACGACTACGTGATCAACGGCACGAAGCGCTACATCACCAATGCCCAGCGCGCCGGGCTGTTCACGGTGATGGCCCGGACCGAGTTCGACAAGCCCGGTGCCGACGCCATCACCGCCTTCCTTGTGCCTCGCGATACGCCGGGCCTCACCATCGGCAAGAAGGACCGCAAGATGGGTCAGCGCGGCACCACCACATCGGACGTGATGTTCGACAATGTGCGGGTACCGGCGAGTGCCATCATCGGCCAGACGCCGGGGCGCGGTTTCCGCCTCGCCATGCGGGTCCTCGATCGCGGGCGCATCCACATCGCCGCCCTCGCCACCGGCGCCTGCAAGCGGCTGATCGCGGAGATGATCGCCTTCGCGCGCGAGCGCAGGCAGTTCGGCAAGCCGATTGCCGAGTACCAGCTGATCCAGGCGATGATCGCCGACAGCCACACGGACTACCTCGCCTCCAAGGCCCTCGTGGAGCAGACGGCGACGCTCTACGACCGGGACGGCGCCGCGCGCACCGAGGCGTCGGCGGCCAAGTATTTCGCCACCGAGGCGGTCGGCCGCGTCGCAGACCGGGCGGTCCAGGTACACGGCGGCGCCGGCTACATGAGCGAATATGCGGTGGAGCGCTTCTATCGCGATGTCCGCCTGATGCGGATCTACGAGGGCACCAGCCAGATCCAGCAATTGCTGATCGCCCGCCAGTTGCTGAAGGGAGCATGACCATGGCCGATACACGGATGCTGGACGGCAAGGTCGTCGTCGTCACCGGCGCGGGGGGCGGCATCGGCCGCGATATCGCGCTGATGGCCGGGGCCCACGGCGCGAAGGTGGTGGTCAACGATATCGGCACGAGCCTCGACGGGCAGGGGCGGGACGATGGTCCCGCCGCGCGCGTCGTCGCCGAGATCCGCGCCGCCGGCGGCGAGGCGGTGGCGAGCCTGGAGAGCGTCACCGAAACCGCTGGCGCGGAGCGCATCGTGGCCCAGGCGGTCGATGCGTTCGGCCGGCTCGACGGCGTCGTGAACAACGCGGGCATCCTGCGCGACGCCTTCTTCCACAAGATGTCGGAAGACGAATGGGACAAGGTGCTGAAGGTCCATCTCTACGGCAGCTTCAACATCAGCCGGGCCGCGGCGCCGCTGTTCAAGGAACAGCAGGCGGGCAGCCTCGTGCACATGACCTCCACATCCGGCCTCATCGGCAACCGGGCGCAGGCCAACTATTCGGCCGCCAAGCTCGGCGTGGTGGGCCTGTCAAAGTCCATCGCGCTGGACATGGAGCGCTTCGGGGTGCGCTCCAACTGCATCGCCCCATTCGCCTGGAGCCGGATGATCTCGTCCATCAAGGTGGATACGCCCGAGCAGGAGGCCCGCGTCGCACGACTGCAGCAGATGACGCCAGCGAAGGTCGCACCCCTCGCCGTCTATCTCCTCAGCGACAAGGCCGGGCAGGTCAGCGGGCAGATATTCTGCGTGCGCAACAACGAGATCTTCCTCTTCAGCCAGCCCCGGCCGGTGCGCTCGGTGCAGCGCGACGGCGGATGGACGCCGGAGGAGATCGCCGACCACGCCATGCCCGCGCTGGCCGCCAGCTTCCATCGCCTCGATGTCTCCGCCGAGGTGTTCACCTGGGACCCGGTCTGAGCCCGCAGAGCAAGGAGTTTCCGCGATGCGTCGCGCTGCCATCGTTTCCCCCCTTCGCACGCCGGTCGGCCGCTTCGGAGGAGCCCTGAAGGATGTGCCCGTCGAGCGGCTGGGCGCCATTGTCGTCAATGCCATTCTCGACCGCACGGGTCTAGATCCAATGCGCGTTGACGATGTGGTCTTCGCCCAGTCCTACGCCAATTCCGAGACGCCCTGCGTCGGCCGCTGGATCGCGCTGGAGGCGGGGCTTCCGGTGGAGGTGCCGGGGATGCAGCTCGACCGCCGTTGCGGCGGCGGGCTCCAATCCATCGCCACGGCCGCGATGATGGTGCAGACGGGCGCCTGCGACGTGGTGATCGCCGGCGGCGTCGAAAGCATGAGTGCCATCGAACACTACACCACCGGTGTGCGCTGGGGTACGCGCTCCGGCTCGCCCGTCCTGTACGACAGGCTTGATCGCGGCCGCGAGCGTTCCCAGCCCGAGCATCGCTTCGGACCCATTTCCGGCATGATCGAGACGGCCGAGAACCTTGCCCGCAAGTATCAGATCTCCCGCGAGGCGGCCGATGCCTATGCCGCGCGCAGCCAGCAGCGCGCCGCCGCGGCCTGGGGCGACGGGCGCATGGCGGCCGAGGTGGTGCACGTCGGCGTGCCGCAGAAGAAGGGGGAGGCGGTCGTCATCGATCGCGACGAGGGCGTCCGCGGCGACACCACGGCCGATTCCCTTGGCAAGCTGCGCGCCATCCAGAAGGGCGGCACGGTGACGGCCGGCAACGCCGCCCAGCAGAACGACGCGGCCGCCGCATGTCTCATCGTGGCCGAGGACAAGCTCGCGTCCCTTGGCCTCGTGCCCGATGCCTTCCTTGTCGGCTGGGCGGCGGCAGGGTGCGAGCCGGCGGAGATGGGCATCGGCCCCGTACCCGCCACCGCGCGGCTCATGGGGCGTGTGGGCCTCTCGCTGGACGACATGGACCTCATCGAGATCAACGAGGCCTTCGCCTGCCAGGTGCTGTCCGTGCTCAAGCAATGGCCGGGCGTGGATCCGGAGCGGGTGAACGTAAACGGCTCGGGCATCTCTCTCGGCCATCCCATCGGCGCCACCGGCGTGCGCATCCTCACCACCCTTGTCCACGAGATGAAGAGGCGCGGTGCCCGCTACGGGCTGGAGACCATGTGCATCGGCGGTGGCCAGGGCGCCGCCGCGATCATTGAGCGCGCGTGAGGGCCATGACGCGAGCGATCGAACTCGAGGCGCTGGAGTTCGCCGACGTCATCCTCCCGGGTGATCTCGTGTGCTGGGGGCAGGCGGCGGCGGAGCCTTTGCCGCTGACCGCCCGCCTGATGGCGCAACGCGGCCGGCTCGGCGGCTTTTCCGCCTTCATCGGCATCGGCCTCGGCGACACGCCGGACCCCGCCTATACGGACCGCGTCCGCTTCTCCTCGTTCTGCGGCACCGGGACGAACCGTCGACTCGCGGCAGCCGGCGCGCTCGACATCCTGCCGGTCCACTATTCGGATCTTCCGGCCCTGCTCGCCAGCCGGGTGGACGTCCTTCTGCTGCAGGTGGCGGAGCACCCTGACGGCGGACGCTTCAGCCTGTCCTGCGCCTGCGACTACATTGCGCCCCTGGTGCGGGCGGCGCGGGTGGTGATTTGCGAAGTGAACCGGCAGGCGCCGTTCACCTCGGCGGAGATCGCGGCCGCCGACATCGACGTGCTGGTCGCCACCGACCGGGCGCTACCCGAACAGGCGCGGGCGGTTCCGACCGCGGCCGAGCAGGCCATCGGGGCCCATGTGGCCTCGCTCATTCGGGATGGGGCGACGTTGCAGTTCGGCCTCGGTGCCGTCCCCGACTGCGTCGCCGGACTGCTCAAGCATCACCGCGATCTCGGTTTGCACACCGGCATCCTGAGCGACGGCGCCGTGGGGCTGATCGAGGCGGGTGCCGTGACCAACGCGCTTAAGCCCATCCACCGCGGCGTGACGGTGGCGGGCACGCTGCTCGGCAGCCGCGCGCTGCTTGATTTCGCCCATCTCAATCGGGCGATCGCTTTGGAGCCGGTCAGCGTCACCCATTCGCACGCGTTGATCGCGCAAATGCCGGCCTTCACCGCCATCAATTCGGCGCTGGAAGTGGACCTTTCGGGACAGGCGAACACCGAGACCGTGGGCGGGCGCTATGTGGGCACGATCGGCGGTGCGCTGGACTTCCTGCGGGGCGCGCGGGCGTCCGCCGGTGGGCTGCCCATCATCGCCTTGCCTTCGACGGTCGAGGCAAAGGGCGAGCGCCGGAGCCGCATCACTGCGCGTCTCTCCGGCCCCGCGACCATCGGTCGGGCCGATGCCGCCATCATCGTGACGGAACACGGCATCGCAGATCTGCGCCCGCTCACGCTCGCGGAACGGGCCGAAGCCTTGATTGCCATCGCCGATCCCGCCTTTCGCGATGACCTGCGCGAAAGGGCGCGCTCGGGCGCCTAACCTTCGACGAGAGCCGGGACAATTGCGGCTTAATCGTGTGACTCGACGTCGAAACGCGCACGGGCGGCCCTGAACTTTTCGGCGTTGTCGATCACCCAGCCCCAGAGTGGGATCATTCCCTCCAGCAATCCGCGCCCGAGTTCGGTCAGCGCGTAGTCCACATGCGGCGGCACGGTGCCATGATCGTGCCGCGTGACAAGTCCGTCGCGCTCCAGTTGGCGAAGCGTGCGGGTGAGCATGCGTTGCGTGATGCCCTTCAACCTCCTGGAGATCTGGGCGTGGCGGAGCGTTCCCTCGGCGCCCAGCGCGTAGACGACGCCCAGCGACCAGCGATTGCCCGCGTGGGTCAGGATCTCTCGCTTGAGTCCGTCGTCCGCGTCGCTGAGAGCCTGGCAGGCGGCCCGCGAACGCTCGATCGTCGCAAGAAATTCGGAATCCCCAGACCGTATCATTCGTGTGCCTGCTTCCATCGCGTCAGGACATTCTCCATGTATTTGGCGCCTCAACAGGAGATGTCCATGACTGTTCCCCCGATTCTTGGCGATCATATCCTGGTCCTTGGCGCAGGAGAGCTTGGGCTTGAGGTGCTGAATGGCCTGACGGGCGTAATTTACCAGGGCCGCAACCTTCACCTGTCGGCATTGCTTCGTCCCGTTCCTGCCAACGGAATGGATGACCGCCCTGGGAAAATCTCCGAAACTCTCACCGCATTAAATGTGGATATCGTCCGGATAGACATCGCGACCGCCAGCCAGGACGAGCTTGCTCATGTGTTCTCGCGGTTTTCCACCGTCATCTGCTGTACTGGTTTCGTCGGCGGAAGCGGCACGCAGCTGAAGATCACCTCCGCAGTCTTGCAAGCCGGCGTCAAGCTCTACGTCCCCTGGCAGTTCGGCGTGGATTATGATGTCGTTGGGCGCGGCAGCGGCCAGGATGTATGGGATGAGCAACTCGACGTCCGCGACATGTTGCGGGCGCAATCGCGCACACATTGGATCATCATCTCGACCGGCATGTTCATTAGCTTCTTGTTCGAGCCTTCGTTCGGCCTCGTCGATCTGGACCGAAACCGCGTCCATGCGCTGGGGAACTGGGACTATCGGCTCACGGTCACAACGCCGCACGACATCGGCCGGTTGGTCGCCGCTATCCTGACCGCCGTCCCGTCTCCAATAGATCAAGTGGTCTATGTCGGTGGCGACACAATCTCCTACCGGGAGCTCGCCGATACAGTGGACCGCGTCCTTTCTCGCTCTGTCGAGCGTGTCCTGTGGACGGTCTCGGATCTGCGAGCAGATCTTAAGGCTCATCCGGACGATCCGATCCGCAAATACCGCCTCGCCTTCGCGCGCAGCGACGGGGTGGCCTGGCCCTTGGAGCAAACCTTCAATGCTCTGCACGATATCCCCGTGACGAGCGTTGCGGCGTGGCTAGAGGCCCGAGGTGCGGAAGACAACTCTTAGGCTGCGCAGGGCTGACCGCGTTGTCCAACGACACCAGCCTACTCGAAACTGTTCCACCTGAGAGCAAAATCGGAGGCCGGTTAAGCCACTCTCCGAACAAGCGCCAACCGCGCTTTCGGCGCGGCGCGCGCCGGGTTGCGCGATACGGGAACAGAGTTCCCGCGCCGCCAACCTTGTCCGGCGCTCCTCTACCTTTCCGTCAGCTTCAACTCGATGCGGCGATTGCGGGCGCGGGCCTCGTCGGAAGTGCCGGCGTCGAGGGGCTGGAATTCGCCGAAGCCGGCGGCGATGAGGTGGTTGGGGCTCACGCCTTTGGCGATGAGATACTGCACCACCGCGATGGCGCGCGCCGCCGAGAGTTCCCAGTTGGAGGGGAACTGGGCGGTCGAGATGGGCCTGTTGTCCGTGTGGCCGTCGATGCGCAGGGCCCAGGAGATGTCCGGCGGGATGGACTTCTCGAGGTCGAGGATGGCGCCCGCCAGCTTGTCGAGGGAGGCAATGGCCTCCGGCTTCATCACCGCCGAGCCGGCGTCGAAGAAGACTTCCGACTGGAACACGAAGCGGTCGCCCACCACCCGGATGTCCGGTCGGTTGCCGAGGATGTCGCGCAGGCGGCCGAAGAATTCGGAGCGGAAGCGCGTCAGTTCCTGAACCCGCTGCGCCAGCGCCACGTTAAGGCGGCGGCCGAGATCGGTGATCTTGGCCTGGCTCTCGGCGTCGCGCTTCTCGGAGATGTTGAGTGCCTCTTCCAGCGCCGCCATCTGCCGGCGCAGGGCCGCGATCTGCTGGTTCAGAAGCTCGATCTGCGCGGCGGCGCGGGCGGCGAGGTCCTTCTGGCTGTCGAGTTCGCGCGACAGCGCGTTCGCGCGGCCGGTGTCGGACGGGGCGGGGATGGCGGCGGCCTGTCCACGCAGCCGCTCGCGCTCGCTCTCGCTTGCTTCCAGCGAGGCGCGCACCGAGGCGAGATCGCTTTCGGTGGACTGGATGTTCGCCCGCTCCAGAGAGAGCAGGTCGGTCAGCTGGCGGATCTGCGCCTGCAGGCGCTGCATCACGTCGTCCTTGCCCGCAATCTCTTGGGTCAGGAAGAATTGGGTGAGGATGAACGTGGAGAGCAGAAAGGTGAAGACGAGGAGCAGCGTGGACAGAGCGTCCACGAAGCCGGGCCAGTAGTCGATTTGGCGGTCGCGCCCGCGCCGGCCGAGGGCCATGGGTTCTGCCTCCGCTCAGTTGCGCCGCGGACCGGCGTCGTCCTCGATCCGGGAGAGCAGGCGCTTCATCTGCTCCTGCTGGGCCTGCTGCTGCTCGATCATCTGCTTCAGTAGCGCCTGTTCCGAGCGCATGTGGGTGACGAGCCCTTGCAGGCTCTCGGCAAGCTGCGCCAGCGCCGAGGTGACGCGCTGGGAGCCGGCCTCTGTCATGGTCTTCTCCAGCCGACCCATGGCGGAGACGAGCGGATCGAGGTCCAGCACGGGCGGAGGTAGTGCCATCGGCGCGGCGGCCGGAACCTTTGCCGGGGCGGCGGGCACGCGGGGCGCGGCCTCGCGGTCGGCGGCGAGCGCCCGGTCGCGCGGGGCGTCGTCGAGGTCACGCACGGTGGTGGAGAGCCAGTCCTCCAGGTCCGTATAGAAGCGGTTCTGCGCCTGGCCCGCCTGCAAGTCGAGGAAGCCCAGCACCAGCGAGCCGGAGAGGCCGAACAGCGAGGAGGAGAAGGCCGTGCCCATGCCGCCGAGCGGGGCGGCGAGGCCGCTCTTCATGTCCTCCAAGATGGAGCCCACGTCCGGCCCCACCTGCAATGCGCCAATGACCGAGCCGATGGAGGAGACCGTCTCCAGAAGGCCCCAGAAGGTCCCGAGCAGGCCCAGGAAGACGAGAAGGCCGGTGAGGTAGCGCCCCATGTCCCGGCTCTCGTCGAGGCGGGTGCCGATGGAATCGAGGATGGAGCGCATGGTGGCCTGCGAGATCGTCATCCGCCCCAGCCGCTCGCCGAGAAGCGCGGCCATGGGCGCGAGCAGGGTAGGGGGGCGGGCCACTGCGAGGCCGGGGTCGGCGAGGCGGAAGGAATTCACCCAGTCCACTTCCGGGAAGAGGCGCGCTACCTGCCGGATGGACAGGATGGTGCCCACCGCCAGCACGCCGAATATGACGCCGTTGAGCCCCGGATTGTTGAGGAACGCCGCCACGATCTGCTTGTGCAGCACCGCCGCCAGCGCCGCGCACAGGGCCAGGAACACCAGCATCCGCACCAGAAAGATGCGAGGCGACGAGAGTTTGATGAACGGATCGACGACGCGCGCCATGTTTCTCCCCGAGCGAGTGTGTCCCTCGAACGCTGAAGGCCCCCTTGAAGGCCGCCGCGGGGGAGGCCTCGCACAGGGACATCGGCCGGAGAATCAGGCCCGACCTGTGGCAAGCGCCGGAGCCGACTATGGCACAGGGACACCACGCGGCGAAACAGTCGCGACCTTCCGGAAGATCAGCGAAAGATTGTTCGCCGGCATCTCCTCCACCCGAGCCAGAGCGAGGCCGTTTCTGGCCGCCTCCGCCGCCACATCCGCGAGATGCCGCAGGCCGAAGCGCGGATCCTGCCGCCGCAGGTCCGCGTCGAAGGCGACGTTGCTGGGTGCCGTCTCCACGCCATCGCGCAGATAGGCGCCGTAGGTGAAGAGGATGCCGTCCGCCGGCAGGCGCGCGCCGGCGCCGCGCATCAGGCCCACGGTGGCCTCCCACGGGCTGATGTGGATCATGTTGATGCAGACGACGGCATCCACCTTGCCGACCGGCCAGTCCTCGCCCGCAGCATCAAGGGGGAGAGGTTCGCGCACGTTGGCAAGGCCCTCGGCGGCGGCCCAGGCGGCGATGGAGGCGCGGGCGAAAGGGGAGGGGTCGGACGGCAGGAACACGAGGTGGGGCGCGCGGCGGGCGAAATGCACCACATGCTCGCCGGTGCCGCTGGCGATCTCCAGCACGGTGCCGGAGCGGGGCAGCAGAGGCAGCAGCAGATCGCCGATGGGGCCGCGGTTCTTGAGCGTGGCGGGCGCGGAGCGGCGGGCGTCGAGGTCGGGGGCAGTCAAGCGGAGGTCTCCGGCGGCGGGGAGGGGCGTGCGGCGATCTTGGCCCGGCGGACGCGGGGGCTCAATGGGCGTCGGGAACCAAGGCCGGCCCGTTCGCACGCCACCGAGGACTTCAAGCCATGCAAGTCTGCCCGCCGGGAACCGTAAGCCCGCCGGGAATCGTAAGCCTACCGGAGACCGCCTACTGCACCGGCAGGATGCGCTTTCCCGTCCTCGCGGCCTCGTCATAGATGCGGGTGTCGCCGGGCTTCAGGGAATAGCAGGTCTGCGCGATCACCGGCGTGCCCGCGGCCAGCAGCTGGCCCACGGTGGCGAAGCGGTAGCCCTTCGCCCGGAGCGCGGGGATGAGAATCTTGAGGGCCTCGGCCGTGTGCTTGCCTCGCCCGTTGGCGTGCATCAGCACGATGGAGCCGGGCCGGATGCCGCGCAGCATGTCCTCCGCCATGCCCTTTGCGCCGATGAAGGCGGGGTCGCCGGAATCCACGTCCCACTGGATGGCGAGATGGCCGGTGTCGTTGACGTAGTTCAGGGATTCCGCGCTGCAGGAGCCGTAGGGAAAGCGGAACAGGCTGAGCGCCTGCGGCTTCGGCAGCATGCAGCCCCTGGCCTCCGCCTGCCGGCGGCCGAACGCGAGGCCGATATCGGCATCGTCCACCTGCCGACGCATGGCCTCGCCGGTCTTCACGGTGAGATTGGCGTGGGACCAGGTGTGGTTGCCCATCTCGAATCCGGGATCGGCCGTGAGCTGCCCGCCGCGTTCGGGATGGCTCACCATCCATTTGCCGCCGGCAAAGAAGGTGGCGGCGACGCCCTCCGCCCTGAGGTAATCGACGATGGCCCCGTCATAGCCCGAGGTCTCGCTGGAGGCCTCGCAGAGGTCGAAGGTGAGGGCCACCATCTTCACGCCCGGCGGCAGGTCCACCCGGCGGATCGAGCCGCGCAGCGCCGCCGGCACCGGTGCGGCGGCGGTTATCGAAATATCGGGCAACTGCCCCGGCCCGCCCGTATGCGGCCGCACGATCTCCTCTCCCGGCTTCGCCGCCAGCACCTGGGGCGGATAGCAGGCCGGGCCGGCCGCCTGGGCGGGCAGCGCCAGCGAAGCAAGCGCGAGCGCGGCGAGGTGGGCACGGAGCAGTCGGATGGAGGGCAAGGCGTCACCGGCACAAAGCGTCGCCATCTGACGGCGGCGCTTCGGCTTAGTCTGCCGCGCGGCGCTTTTCCAGTAGCCCAACGGCGAGGTTCCGGTCACTTGCTGTTGCGCGGGGAAACATCAGCGTGGCCGGGGGGCGGCATCAACAGATTCCATTTGTCGGCGGTCGCCGCATCGGGTTAACCCCCAGTCCAGCGCCCCCCCGGAACCGCCCCATGAACATCCTCTCCATTCAGTCGCACGTCGCTTACGGCCATGTGGGCAACGCCTCCGCCGTGTTCACGCTCCAGCGGCTGGGCGTGGAGGTGTGGCCCATCAACACGGTGCAGTTCTCCAACCACACCGGCTATGGCGCGTGGCGGGGGCAGGTGTTCGAGGCGTCCGTCATCGGCGATCTGGTCGAGGGCATCGCCGAGCGCGGCGTGCTGTCGCGCTGCGATGGCGTGCTCTCGGGCTACATGGGCTCGGCGGACATCGGCGCCGCCATTCTCGATGCGGTGGCGCGGGTGCGGGCGGCGAACCGCAATGCTGCTTACTGCTGCGATCCGGTGATCGGTGATGTGGGCCGCGGCATCTTCGTGCGGCCGGGCATTCCGGACTTCATGCGCGAGCAGGCGGTGCCCGCCGCCGACGTCATAACCCCCAACCAGTTCGAGCTGGAGCTGCTCACCGGCCGCGCCTGCCCGACCTTGCCCGAGGCCATCGCCGCCTGCGACGCGCTGCATGCGCGCGGGCCGAAGGTGATCCTCGTCACCAGCCTGCATGTTGGTGAGACGCCGCCCGATTCGATCGACCTGCTCGCCTCCGGCCCGGACGGGCGGTTCCTGGTGCGCACGCCGCGCCTCGCCGTGTCGCTCAACGGCGCGGGCGATGCCATCGCCGCCTTGTTCTTCTTCCACGTGCTGCGCACGGGCTCCACGGCGCAGGCGGTTTCCCTTGCCGCATCCTCCATTTACGGGGTGCTGAGCCGGACCGAAAAAGCACAGTCTCGGGAATTGCTGCTGGTGGAGGCGCAGGAGGAGTTCGTGACCCCCTCCCGGCTCTTCCCGGCCTCGTCGATCTGAGGCTAAATTGTGGCAGTGAGTAAAGAGGCCGGCGTGGGGGCGCGGGTGCTCTTGTAGTGTTCGAGAGCTGAAATGCCGCGCCGGTACGTGACCCTGGACGTGTTCACCACCCGCCCCTTCGGCGGCAATCCGCTCGCCGTGGTGCTCGATGCCCAGGGGCTCGACGACGCGGCCATGCAGCAGATCGCGAGGGAGTTCAACGTCTCCGAGACGGTCTTTGTGCTGCCGCCGAAGAACAAGGCGAACCGCGCCCGCATCCGCATCTTCACCGTTGCCCACGAGATGCCGTTCGCCGGCCATCCCACCGTCGGCGCCGCCGTGCTGCTCGCGCTGGAGGACAAGCTCGCCTCGGGCACCCTGCGGATCGAGGAGACCATCGGCACCATCACCTGCGAGGTGGCGGCGCAGGGCGCCACGGCGGCCGGGGCGCGCAAGGGCTCGGCGGTGTTCACCGCGCCGCGCAAGGGCGAGATCGAGGAGGTGGACATCTCCCGGGCCGCCTGCGCCGAGGCGCTGAACCTCGACGAGGGGGACATCGGATTCGACGCCCACCGGCCCATCGTGGCCAACGCCGGCGTGCCCTTCCTGTTCGTGCCGCTGGCCGATCTGACGGCCCTCGCTCGCGCCCGGCCGGACGAGGCGGCCTTCATCGCTTCCCTCGGCGGCTTTGGCGAGGCGCTCTACCTCTACACGCTGGACGAGGAGGGCGACGCCGACTTCCGCGCCCGCATGTTCTCCCCCGGCCTCGGCACGGAGGAGGACCCCGCCACCGGCGCCGCTGCCGCCGCCTTCCCCTGGGTGCTGCTCGATGCTGAAAACCGGGTGGACGGCCACCACAAGGTGCGCATCGACCAGGGCTTCGAGATGGGCCGGCCGAGCCGGGTCGATCTCGGCTTCACCGTGAAAGGCGGCCAGGTCACCGGCGCCACCATTGGCGGCGGGGCGGTGGTGATCGCCGAGGGCGTGCTGCATATTTGAAAGACGCCAATGGGTAAGGCGCCATATTTGAGCATCGCCAATAGGTGGCATTGAAACAATTCACGATGCCGACCGGCGCCCCGGGCTTGGCTGTGGCTTCATCGCGCCTATGTCTGCCGCATCGCAGCACCCCGGCCCCAAGCCAGAGGACTTTCCTTCATGAGCGCGACATCCCTGTTCGACACCTTCCGCCTTGGCGACCTGACGCTGCCCAACCGCATCGTCATGGCGCCGCTGACGCGCAACCGCGCCGCCGCCGGCTTCGTGCCGAGCGAGCTTGCCCCGCAATATTATTCCATGCGGGCTGACGCCGGCCTCCTCATCACCGAGGCCTCGCAGATTTCCCAGCAGGGACAGGGCTATCAGGATACCCCCGGCATCTATACCGACGCCCAGGTCGAAGGCTGGAAGAAAGTGACCGATGCGGTCCACGCCAAGGGCGGGCGCATCTTCATCCAGCTGTGGCACGTGGGCCGCGTCTCCCACACCTCGCTGCAGCCCAACGGCGGCGCACCCGTGGCGCCGTCCGCCCTCACCGCGGCCACCAAAACCTTCGTGAACAACGGTTTCGCCGAGACCTCGGCGCCGCGCGCGCTGGAGCTGTCCGAGATCCCCGGCATCATCGAGGATTACCGTCGCGCCGCCGCCAACGCCATCAAGGCCGGCTTTGACGGCGTGGAGGTACATGGCGCCAACGGCTACCTCATCGACCAGTTCCTGAAGGACGGCGCCAACCAGCGCACCGACGCCTATGGCGGCTCCATCGAGAACCGCACCCGCTTCCTGCTGGAGGTGATGGACGCCATCATCGCCGAGATCGGCGCCGCCCGCACCGGCCTGCGCCTCTCCCCCGTCTCGCCGGCCAACGGCGTCTCGGAGAGCAGCCCGCAGGCCCTCTTCAATTACGTGATCGACGAGCTGGAGAAGCGCCACCCGGTCTATATCCACGTGGTGGAGGGCGCCACCGGCGGCCCGCGCGACGTGGCGCCGGACTTCTCCTTCGAGGAGCTGCGCAAGCGCTACAGCGGCGCCTGGATGGTGAACAACGGCTACGACCTCGCCCTCGCCAACAGCGTGCTGGCGGATGGCAAGGCCGACCTCGTCGCCTTCGGCAAGCCCTTCATCGCCAATCCCGACCTCGTGGAGCGCCTGCGCCGCGACGCGTCGCTCAACGAGGTGGACCGTGACACGCTCTATGGCGGCGGCGCCAAGGGCTATATCGACTACCCGACACTGAAAGACGCGGCCGCGTGAGCGGCGGCTGGGGGCAGGACTGGACCGAGGGCCGGCGCATCGCGCCGGTCCATCGGCTGGATTTGGTGTTCGAGCCCGGCGGCTGGAGCGAGATGGAGCCGCGTCGGGCCGAGATCGAGGCGCATTTCGCCCGCCGGGCGGCCGATAATCCCCATCTGTGGAACGGGCCGATCCTGCTGCTCTCCCGCCATGGATTTTCGGACGGTGTGCTCTCGGGTGCTTTCCGCCAGAGCGATTTTGCCGCCTTCACCTTCTGGCGCGATCAGGGCTGGAAGGACGAGGGCATGGTCAACGCCTTCGCCCTTGCCGCCATCGAAGGCTCGGACGGCGGCTTCGTGCTGGGCGTCATGGGGCCGCACACGGCGTCCGCCGGCCGCATCTATTTTCCCGGCGGCACGCCCGACCCGTCCGACATCACGCCGGACAGTCGCGTGGACCTCCACGCCTCCATGCTGCGCGAGCTGACCGAGGAAACCGGGCTCTCGCCCGCGGATATCCTGCGTGACGAGGGCTTCACCGGCCTGTTCGACGGGCCGCGCATCGCCCTCATGGGCCGCCTCGTCTTCGACGCCCCGGCCGAGGAACTGGCCCGGCACATCCGCGCCTTCCTCGCCCGCGAGGCACAGCCGGAACTCGCGGATGTGGCTGTTGTGAAAAGCGAAGCCGACCTCACCCCCGCCATGGCGCCCTTCGCGGTGGACTACATGCGCTGGCGCTGGGGCGGAAACTGAGGGCTGCTGCCCGCGCGCGGCGTCTCAGCGCCCTCGGGCGAGCCGGGCCGCCTTGCGCTTCGCCATGGTGGCGAGAAGGTCCGACGCGGTGAGGACGACGAGCGCGGTCATCGCCAGCGCGGTCGCCGTCAGCGCGTAGATGATGATGAAGGCGTAGCCGAAGAAATAGGTCAGGTAGCCGAAGGCGAACACCATGTTCGCGATGAAGAAATACTTGGCGTCGGGCAGGCCGTAAATGGCATCGCGCAGAAGCCAGCCGAAAAGGGGAACATGAAGCACGGCGCGCGTGGCGGTTCGCATGGGGCAGGGTCCGGTGACGTGTATCCAGGCTCGTCCCGCACTGCGGAACGGGCCGAACCTTCACCGGACCTTTGATCTGGATCAATATTCCCATTCGCCGCAGGCGGTGCGGCCTCGCGCCGCGTCGGCAATGCTTCGGACTTTCAGATGCGGCCTGGCCGCTGGAGCGCCGCTTGCGGCTGCGGTGGGGAGACGGGCGCGAACTGGCCCCATCGCGCGGCGCACCCTGTCGCTCGTGCCCCCTCCGCCCCGCGGTTGACGCCCGCGCCGCCCGCCCCCACAAACCGCACAAAGGCGGGGGAGATGGGTGGTGGCGCAGCAGCAGACAGTGGAGGCGCGCGCCTTCGCCAAGGCGGTCCGGCGGCTCATCCCGCTGATGATGGTGCTCTATGTGGTCAGCTTCCTCGACCGGGTGAATGTCGGTTTCGCGGCCCTGACCATGAATGCCGACCTCGGCTTCTCGCCGGAGGTCTATGGCTGGGGCGCGGGCATCTTCTTCCTCGGCTATTTCCTGTTCGAGGTGCCGAGCAACCTCGTGCTGCAGAAGGTCGGCGCGCGCCTGTGGATCTGCCGCATCATGGTCACCTGGGGCCTGATCTCGGCGGCCACCGCGTTCGTGACGGGTGCGACCGGCTTCTTCATCGCCCGCTTCCTGCTCGGGGCAGCCGAGGCGGGCTTCCTGCCGGGCATGATCCTCTATCTCGGCTACTGGTTCCCGCTCTCGGTCCGGGCGCGTTACGTCGCCCTGTTCATGGCGGCGGTCCCCATCTCCAGCGCGCTCGGGGCACCGCTCTCGGCCTGGATTCTGGATACGCACGGCCTGCTCGGCCTTGCCGGCTGGCAGTGGCTGTTCATCATCGAGGGCCTCCCGGCAGTCGTGCTCGGCCTCGTGGTGCTGGCCCTGCTGCCGGATGGACCGGGCGACGCCCGCTGGCTGACGACGGAGGAGAAGGCCGCTATCGCCGCGCGCCTTGCCGCCGACCATGCGATCCACGATGCGGCGCATCTGGCGGCCCATCCCGCCGGCACCCACGAGGCGTGGCTGCCGGCGCTGAAGGACGGGCGGGTCGTCGTGCTCTGCCTTGTCTATCTCGGGCTGGTGGTGGGGCTCTATGGCATCGGGCTCTGGCTGCCGCAGATCGTCCGCGCCATGGGCTATTCCACCCATGAGGTGGGGCTGATCCTCATCATCCCCTATGCCCTGAGCGCGGTCGCCATGCTCGCCGTGGGACGGCACAGCGACTGGCGTGGGGAACGGGTGCTGCATGTCGCGGTGCCGGCCCTTGTCGGCGCAGCGGGCCTCGCCGCGAGCGTCGTCGCGCCCAGCCACATGACCGCCATCGCCGCCATCTCGCTGGCCTCCATGGGCATCTATGCGGCGCTGGGGCCGTTCTGGTCGGTGCCGCCGCAATTCCTGCGCGGCACAGCGGCTGCCGCCGGCATCGCGCTGATCAATTCGGTGGGTAACCTCGGCGGCTTCGCGGGGCCCTATCTGGTGGGGTTCGTGCGCGAGGCCACGGGGCGGTTCGATGCCGGCTTCCTGGCGCTGGCCGGCATCGTGCTCGCTGCCGGCGTATTGGTGCTCACTTTCCGGTCACATCTTGCCCCTTCGCTGCAGTGCAATGACGATAAGGCGAGAAAAAATTAGCCAGCAGCGCTTCCGCCTGATGAAGAGACGAAGCTTTTCTGCTTTACTCTCGTTTCAAATGACCGCCGGACAGTCGGCGGCGCGGGAGGAATATCGTGGGATTTCAAATGAGGGGCCGGTCGCGCCCGCCCTCTGTCGGCCCTGCGGGGGGGCTCGATCGGGCAATTCGCGACACACGGCATGGCGGCGGCTGATGCCGGCGCCCGGGAGCGCGCCGCGGTCATGATCGTGGCCATGGGCTGTTCGTTCTCCGGCCTGCTGGTGGGGCTGTGCCTCGCCGCGGCCCATTGGCCGGCATTGGCCTTTCTTGCTGGCGCTGCGATCGCCGGCACGGGCGCCTGGTTCGCGCGAGGCCTTGCCTTCGACCTCTCGCGGGAAACCACGGACGGCGGCCAGTAGCGCGCCGCCGGCTGCGCTCCGGCCTTTCGAGCGCTGCCCTGTGGCGCTCAGTCCACCGCCAGCGGATGACGCGCCGTGTCGCGGCGCGTCACGGCCTCCACTGGGCTCGGCGTGCCGCCGATGGCCCGGGTGATGGCGAGGCGGGTCGCCTCGTGGTTGAAGGCCTGGATGCGCGCATCGTCGCTGGCATCCCAGTGGATGAAGACTCCCACGCAGATGAAGATGTCGTCGGCCTCCTCCATGGGGATGAGGCCGTCCGCCACGCAATCGGCCACCGCCTTGGCGACGGCATATTGCGCCGGCCCGAACATCTGGACCGCCTGGCGGGCATCCTTGATCGTCACCTTGTTGAACAGAACGGTGGCGGGCTTCACCATCAGATTGGGCTCGACGACGGCGAGCAGGCCGGTGAAGCCGTCCTTGTTGTTGGTGAGGGCGTTGACGAAGGCGATCTCGGCCGAGGAGCCGCGCGGCCCCATGATGAGGTCGATGTGGGCCACCTCGTTGCCGTCGCCCACCAGGGCCTCTCCCACCAGAAGACGATCGATCCTGGGCATGAAATCCTCCGCAAAATGCCGTGCTGAAAAGGCGTGATGAAAAAATGCGCTACTGGACCTCGAAAGGGATGTTTCCGGTGGCCGCCGCGCCGCGCCCGTCGCGCAGGGTGACGAACACGCGGTAGCGGCCGGGCGGCAGGCCGAAGATGCGCACGCCAGTGGGCGCGGGATCGTGCAGCCCCTGCGGGAAGCTCGGCGGCACCGGCTCGGGATCGCCGCCGACGCTGCGGGCGGTGGTCTCGGTCATGATCTGCCATTCGGCCTTCAGCGGGTCGCCATCGGGATCGGTGGCGGAGAGGCGCACGAGGGTCTGCCCATCGGTCGGGAAGCGGGCGGGGCCGACGAGGGAGAGCCCGAGGATGCGCGGCGCCCGGTTGGGACCGCCGGGCACCTTCCCGCCCCATAGATCGGACATCACTTCCACCGTCTCGGTCCACTCGCCGCTGGGCAGCAGCAACGAATAATAGGAGGGCGTCACCTCCTGTTTCTGGCCCCACAGGAAGGGCATGGCGCCGACGCCGGCCTGCTTGGCTGCCATCAGGTAGCGGCGCACGCGGGTCGCCTTCTCTGAGGAGGTCGGCTCCATGGGCGCGCCCCACGGCGCCTTCGGTGCGTCCCAATGGCCCTGCGCGCCCAGTTCGGTGAGGATGATCGGGCCGGTCCAGCCCTGCGCCCGTGCCCGGCCGGCCGAGGTGAGCAGGCCGTCGCCATAGCCGTTGATGCCGAGCACATCGATGCTCGGCGCATGGCGCTTCAGGATCGCCGCCTTGTCCTGGCCGACCTCGGCAAGCGCGGCCATGGTCGGGTGCTGGCTATCCAGCGTCTTCACCAGCCTGGCCGCCTCCTCGATGGCAGGCCACACAGCCTGCGCCTCTTCCGGGGAAAGCTCGACCTCCACCTCGTTGCCGATGCCCCACATCAGCAGCGCGGGGTGGGTGCGATAGCGCTCCACCATATGGCGCAGCGCCTCCAGCTGGGCCGTCACGGCCGCCCTGTCGGCATAATTGAAGCCGAGGCGCGGATGGGCGAGCCAGAAGCCCACGATCACCTTCAGCCCCGCCCGCTGCGCGGCATCGAGAATTTCGCCCGGCTCCTGCCCGTAGGTGCGGATGGTGTTGGCGCCCAGTGCCTTCAGCTCGGAAAAGCGCGTCTCGCCGCTGGCGCCGAGGGGCATGAAGGGCTTGCCATCCACCAGGATATCGGCACCGCGCACCGCCACCTGGGCGGCATGGGCCCGCCGCACGAGGGCGGGGGACAGGACGAGCACGACAAGCAGAAGGACAAAGACGTGACGCACGGACGAAACTCGCGATTGGCCTGAGGACATCGACGCATTGCAGCATGCAGGGTGCGGGATGCCTTCGGCAACATCAACCGGCCGCGGCCTGCGCGCCTTGCCGCATCGCAAACGGGAACCGGCGCGGTTGCGGCGCGATCTGCTATAAGCGCCGCGTTCCTGCCGCACCCCTGCTGCTTCCCCGCCGCATCAAGGTCCGCTCCATGCCCGTGATTGCCCATCTCTCCGACCCGCACCTCGGCCCGATTCCGGAGGCCCGCGTCTCCGAGCTTCTGGGCAAGCGCTTCTTCGGGATGATGAACTGGATCGGCGCGCGGCGGCGCAATTTCGGAGCCTCGACGCTGGCCCCGCTGACCGCCGATCTCCTGGCCCAGCAGCCGGACCACATCTGCGTCACCGGCGACCTCGTGAACGTGAGCCTGCCGGCCGAGTTCGACACCGGCGCCACCTTCCTCTCCTCCCTGGGAACGCCCGACCGGGTGAGCGTGGTGCCGGGCAATCACGATGCCTACGTGCGCTCGGCCATGCACTATCACCTGGAGCATTGGGCGCCCTTCCTCGCCGGCGACGACAGCCATCCCCACACGCCGGTGGACGTGGATTCGTTTCCCTATGTCCGGCGGCGGGGCGAATTGGCGATCGTGGGCGTTTCCACCGCCATACCCACGGCGGTGTTCCTCGCCAGCGGCAAGGCGGGGCGGGCCCAGCTCGGCCGGCTCTCGGCGCTGCTGCAGAAACTGAAGGCGGAAGGGCTGTTCCGGGTGGTGATGATCCACCATCCGCCCGTCGGCGAACGCCCCTTCCACCGCGACCTGCGCGATGCGGAAGAGGTGCGCGCGGTGCTGGCGCAGGCGGGGGCGGAACTGGTGCTGCACGGCCACGACCACCGCGCATCGCTGGGCTATATCCCGTCCGCCGTCGGCCGTATTCCCGTGGTGGGCGTGCCCTCCGCCTCGGCCGGTCCGCAGGATGATCGCGGCGCGGGCGGCTATTGCCTCTATCGCATCTCGGGGGGACCCGGCGCATGGCGGTGCGAAATGGAACGGCGCGGCTATGCGCGCGATGTGTCAGATATTTCAAGTCTTGAGGCAAAAATACTTTCGGGGCCGGAAGGCGTTGCCTAAAAGTCGTGGCATGATATGGGTGTCGTTGCGGCGGTGTAGCGCGAAATATCTATTTGCAACGAGTTGTATCAAGATGTCTATTACCGAAGTTTAAGTTGCTGGGAGTGGGGTCCGGGGGGATGCTTTGCTCGTCCCTGAAGGAGGACCCACGACATGAAACGTGCTCTTTTCGCCGCAACCGCCGCTGCCCTGATCGCCGGTTCCGCGGCAACCTATGCCGCCAACACCGCGCCGGCGGGGGACGCGCCGCACCGCTGGCAGCCGACCGCCGAGGATCGCGCCATCCTCACCGATGCCCGCATCGTCGCGCTCAAGACCGCGCTGAAGCTGACGCCGGACCAGGAGAAGCTGTGGCCGGGCGTCGAGCAGACCCTGAAGTCCGTGGCCAAGGACGCGGCCCAGCGCCGCGAGCAGATGGGCGCCGACCGCAAGGCCGCCCGCGAGGCGCGGCAGGCCGGCACGCCCGTCGATCCCATCGCCCGCATGCGCACCGCCGCGGATCGCATGGACGCCCGCGCGGCCGACCTGCGCAAGATCGCGGATGCGGCGGACCCGCTCTACAAGACCCTCGACGCGGGGCAGAAGCAGCGCCTCAACATGGTGCTGCGCCAGCAGTTCCGGGGCATGGGTGGCGGAATGGGCGGCTGGCACCACGGTCCCCATGGCGGCCCGCACGGCGGCCCCAACGCCGACGGCCCGCGCCGCGGCTGACCGGCATTCGGTTCCCGGGGGAGGCGGGGCGGCGGGGGCCGCTCTGCTCTCCAGGAAAGTGGCGGTATCATTGAGCTGATTCATGAGAGCGGCTCATGGACCCGTTGACGATTATTGATTTTCCAAAGGACCGGGGCTGCTCGTAGAATGGGGCAACATGCACATCCCCTGTGCATCCCCCTCAGCGAGACGACCCCGATGTCCGCCCCGTCCTCCCCGCCCGCCGCCTCCGGCCGCAGCGGCGCCGTGCCTGCCATCCTCATTCTCATCGCCGGATCGGCGGTGGCGTTGGTCACCTTCGGCCCGCGCTCGGTTTTCGGCCTGTTCCTGCTGCCCATGTCGCAGGAGTTCGGCTGGGGCCGGGACGTGTTCGGCTTCGCCGTGGCCATCCAGAACCTGCTTTGGGGCGTCGGCTCACCGTTTGCCGGCGCGCTGGCCGATCGCTTCGGAACGGTCCGGGTGCTGTGCTGCGGTGCGCTCATCTACGCCGCCGGCCTCGTGCTGATGGCCTATGCGACCACGCCCGGCCTGCTGCATCTGTCCGCCGGCGTGCTGATCGGCTTCGGCCTTTCGGCTGCCTCGTTCAATCTGGTGCTCGCGGCGTTCGGCAAGCTGCTGCCGAACGAGTGGAAGTCGCTCGGCTTCGGTCTTGCGACCGCGGCCGGCTCCTTCGGCCAGTTCCTGTTCCCGCCGCTCACCCGTGGGCTGATGGACACCATCGGCTGGCACGAGACGCTGCTCGTGTTCGGCGCCTCTCTGCTCATCGTGCTGCCCTTCTCTCTGGCGCTGGCCACACGCGCGGCGCCGCCAACGGGAGCCGGCAGCGCCCAGCCCCCCCAGCAGACCATCGGCGCGGCACTGAGCGAGGCGCTCCGGCATCCGAGCTATGTGTTGCTGGTGCTCGGCTTCTTCACCTGCGGCTTCCAGCTCGCCTTTGTCACCGTCCACATGCCGGCCTTCCTGGTCGACAAGGGCATGAGCCTGTCGGTGGGCGCCTACACGCTGGCGCTGATCGGACTGTTCAACATCCTCGGCTCGCTGACCGCCGGCTACCTCTCCAACCGCATGTCGCGCAAGGTGCTGCTGTCGCTCATCTATGCCGGACGGGGCATCGCCATCGCGGCGTTCATCCTGTCCCCGATCACGGCGACGAGCTGCTACGTGTTCGGCGCCGCCATGGGCTTCCTGTGGCTCTCCACCGTGCCGCCGACCTCGGGCCTCGTGATGCTCATGTTCGGCACGCGCTACATGGCCATGCTCTATGGCTTCGCCTTCTTCTCCCACCAGGTGGGCGGCTTCCTGGGGGTCTATCTGGGCGGCGAGATCTATGAGGCGACCAAGAGCTACGACTGGCTCTGGTGGCTGTCTGTCGCACTGTCCTTTGCCTCGGCGGCCATCAATCTGCCCATAAGGGAACGTCCTGTTCATCGGCCGGTAACCGTATGAGCGCGACTCTCAGAGCACGGTGCCGGAAGATTCGGCATCGTGCGCACGGCGCCGGTGTTCCCTAGCTGTTCCTGCTATTGACAACGGCCGGTGGTGTCTGCGCAACGTGAGCGAAGATCAAATGGATAAACGCGAACAAGCCATGCGCAGCATTGTCATCGCGGCCTTGGGCTTTGCCGCACTCCTCCCCGCCGCCCTTGTGGCGGCGCCCGCCGCCGCCCAGCAGCTCACCGCCGATCAGGCGCGCGACTTCGTGGTCGGCCGCACCTTCTCGTTCACCTGCTTCGAGGGCTCCAAGGGCGCCGGACGCGTTTATGCGGACGGCTCCGTCGCCGGCATGATCACTCTGCGCGAGGCGCCGCCGCGCTTCGTGCGCCTGCCGCCCAACACGCTGCGCGTGCGTGGCGAGAACGTCTGCGGCTTCGTGAAGGGCATGACCTTCGAGCCCTGCTTCGATCTGGTGAAGACCGGTCAGAATTCCTTCCGTGGCTCGCTCGCCGGCATCCAGACCATGTGGTGCGAGTTCGTGGGCACCAGCGGCGACGGCCAGCAGGTGGCCTCGCGCCGCTCCAAGTCCAAGCGCACCACGGAAGCCGCGGCGGACTGATCGCTGCTCCCTCAGCCCGCGGCCGCCGCGGGCTGGTCCTCGACCCCCTCGATCCGCCCCCTGAGCTTGCCGATCTCCCGGCCCGCGTGCTCCATGAAGGTGCGCACCCGCGCCGTGGCCTTGATGTCGGGGTGGGTGAGCAGCCACAGACCTGATTCCAGCTCGTTCTGCCGCCCCATCAGCTGGACGAGGCCGGGCGTGACGGCCGCGATGAAGCAGGGCAGCAGCGCCAGCCCCATCCCCGCCGCCGCCGCTTCGGCAAGGCCGAGCACGGTGTTCACCCGATAGATGATCTTCTCGTCGCCCACCCGCTCGCGCAGCCATTTGGCGGGCTTGATGGCACCAAGATTGTCGGAGAAGCCGATCCAGTCGTGGCGCCTGAAATCCGCCGGTTCGAGTGGGCCCGCGATGTCGTGCGCCGCGCTGCCGTAGATGCCCCACGCGATGGACGCCATGCGCCGCCCCACCAGCGTGTCGCCCGGCCGGTCGCTGGCACGGATGGCCACATCCGCGTCGCGCTTGGACAGGCTGAGCGACTGGTTGGAGATCACCACGTCCAGCCGGATTTCCGGATAGGCCTGCCGGAAGGAAGCGAAGATGGGCGTGAGCATGTGGACCAGCAGCGTGTCGTTGGTGGTCACGCGCAGTTCACCGGACGGCCGCAGGTCCTGTCCGGTAATGCGGCGCTCCACCGCCAGCACCTCGTCCGCCATGTGCTCGGCGAGGCGCACCATTTCCTCGCCCATGGGGGTCGGCACGTAGCCGGCGCGCGCCCGTTCGAACAGCCGGGCGCCCAATTGCTGCTCCAGCGTACCAAGGCGGCGGAAAACGGTGGAATGGTTGACGGCCAATTGCTCAGCGGCGCCGGCCAGGGAGCCGGTTTCGGCGATGGCCCGGACCAGCCGGAAATCGTCCCACGGAATCATGGAGCGGCGACCCTCGGGAAAGTGATTTGCACAGATGCAAACTCGATCAGGATTTGATGAGTATGGCCGTGCATGAGAGTGAAAGCTAGATGTGGTGCCACCTTAAGCCGGAGTTCACTCCCATGGTCGATACCCGCACCGCTCCCTACGGCCTCTTCATCCTCCGCCTCGCCCTCGGCATCATGTGGCTGTCGCACGGCCTGATGAAGATCTTCGTGTTCACCGTCCCCGGCTTCGCCGGCTTCCTCTCCAGCAAGATGGGTGTGCCCGGCGCCCTCGCCATTCCCTTCATCGCCATCGAGATCGTCGGCGGTCTCCTGCTCATCGGCGGCGTCTACGCCCGGCAGGTCGCCATCCTCCTGATCCCCGTGATGCTCGGCGCGCTCAGCTATCACCTGCCCAACGGCTGGGTGTTCTCCGCCCCGGGCGGCGGCTGGGAATATCCGGCTTTCCTCGTGGTGGGCCAGATCGTTCTGGCGCTGTCCGGTGAGGGCGCCTTCGCGGTGAAGCCCGCCGCGCTCCTGCCCACCCGCCGTGCCGCGGTCGCCTGATCCAGGCCTGATCTTCAGGGCTCAACAAAAAGGCCGGCTCCGCAAGGGGCCGGCCTTTGTCATGCGATGTGCCGCGTCAGTGGGCGCGGGACAGGCAGAAGTCCACCGCCTCGATGAGCGCGGCCTTGGCCGGGCCGGCCGGGAAGAGGGCGAGGGCGTCCTTGGCGATGGCGCCGTAGTGGCGCGCGCGCTCCACCGTGTCGGCGATAGCGCGATGCTTGGTCATGAGGCCGATGGCCTGATCCAGGTCCGCATCACCCGCCTCGCCATTCTCGAGGCAGCGCTGCCAGAAGGCGCGTTCCTTCTCGTCGCCGCGCCGGAAGGCGAGCAGCACCGGCAGGGTGATCTTCCCCTCCCGGAAATCGTCGCCCACGTTCTTGCCGAGCTTGGCCTGGGAGCCCCCGTAGTCGAGGGCGTCGTCCACCAGCTGGAAGGCGATGCCGAGGTTCATGCCATAGGAGCGGCAGGCGGCCTGCTCGGCCTTCGGCCGCTGCGCGAGCACCGCGCCCACCTCGCAGGCGGCGGCGAACAGCTCGGCGGTCTTGCCGCGGATGACGGCGAGGTAATCGTCCTCGGAGGTGGCGGTGTTCTTGGCGGCGGCGAGCTGCATCACCTCGCCCTCGGCGATGACGCAGGCAGCGGTGGAGAGGATGTCGAGGCAGGTCATGGAGCCCACCTCCACCATCATCTTGAACGCCTGCCCGAGCAGGAAATCGCCCACCAGAACGCTCGCCTCGTTGCCCCAGAGCTTGCGGGCGGCGAGCTTGCCGCGCCGCATGTCGCTCTCGTCCACCACGTCGTCATGGAGGAGGGTCGCGGTGTGCATGAACTCCACGGAGGCGGCGAGCTTCACATGGCCTTCGCCCCGATAGCCGGCGAGCGCGGCGCAGGCGAGCGTCAGCATGGGCCGCAGCCGCTTGCCGCCGGACGAGATGAGGTGGTTCGCCACCTCGGGAATCATGGCCACGTCGGAACCCGTCCGCGCCAGGATCACGGCGTTGACGCGCTCCATGTCCGCCTTCACCAAGGCGACCAGCGCCTCGAGCGACGGCTCGTTAGGCTCGAACGGAAGGACGACGGCCAAGAAACGCTCCCGCTTGTCAATCTTTGGGGCGCACCATAGGGATGCGGACGGGTTCCGTGCAAGCTTTGGCAGATCGCCATCGGTTGCAGCGGGTGCGCCGGTCGCCGCAATCGGAGGTCTGTACGATGCAGGAGATGGTGCGGACCAACGATCTTGTGCTGCTCGGCGCCATCGAGGCGCTGCTGACGGCGGCCGATATCGGTCACATGGTCGCGGATGCCCACATGAGCGTCCTGGAAGGCTCCATCGGCGTTTTCCCCCCGCCGCCTGCTGATTGTGGACGAGGATGTGCCGCGCGCCCGCCGCCTTTTGCAGGAAGCGGGATTCGGCGCGGCCCTGCGCGATGGCGACTGAGGCGAACCTGCTGTCCACAGACAGCGTGCTCGGCGGCAGGCTGACGTTGCGACAGATGGTTTCCGGCCATCGGGTTGGCCACGATGCCCTGCTCCTCGCAGCCTTCGCGCCGGCCGACCGCCGCGTCGTGGTGGATTTCGGAACGGGCGTGGGGAGCGCCGGCCTCGCCTTTCTCGCCCGCGTTCCGGACGCGCGCGCGACGCTGGTGGAGATCGATCCCGCCCTCGCCGCTCTGGCAGGCGAGAATGCTGCTCTGAACGGCTTCGGCGCCCGGGCGCGGGTGGTGACGGGGGATGTCGCGTCCCTTGCCCGGCCTTCCGGCCCGCCGGTGCCCGAATTGGGCGCGGCCGACCTCGTGCTCGCGAATCCCCCCTTCAATGCCGACGCCCGCCACCGCACGTCCCCCGACGCCGCCCGCGCCCGCGCGCACATGGCCGATGCCGCCCTCCTCGCCGACTGGACCCGCGCAGCCGACCGCTGCCTTGGCGCGAAGGGGATGATCTGTCTCATCCATCGCCCCGAGGCGCTGGGGGACATTCTTGCGGTGTTGTCGCGGGGGTTCGGGGCAGTGGAGATTTTGCCGGTGTACCCGCGCGCGGACCGGCCGGCGGTGCGGCTGCTGGTGCGGGCGGTGAAGGGGCGGCGCACGCCCCCGTCGATCCTGCCCGGCCTTGTCCTTTCGGAGGCGGACGGAACACCGACGCCGCAGGCCGAGGCGGTGTTGCGGGACGGGGCCGCGCTCGGCTGAGGCGCTACAGGGCGCCATCCATTCACGGGCCGTAGCGCCTTGAGGCGCCGGCCTTTGCCGCAACGTGGCGCCTTGAGGGCGCCGGCCTTTGCTTTTGCCTGGCGCCTTGAGGGCGCCATGCGGAGTCCCTACATCTCGGGCATGGCCGAATTTCTTTCCTCCCTGTCGCGCCGCGCCCGCGGTTTCCTTCCCAGAAAATGGCGCTCGGATGCGCCCGTGGTGCCGGTGGTGCGGCTGTCCGGCGCCATCGGCATGGCCTCGCCCTTCTCGCGCAGCATGTCGCTCGCCAGCACGGCGCAGGCGCTGGAGAAGGCCTTCGCCATGAAGGAGGCGCCCGCCGTGGCGCTGCTCATCAATTCGCCGGGCGGCTCTCCGGTTCAGTCGCATCTCATCTTCCGCCGCATCCGCGCGCTGGCGGAGGAGAAGGAAAAACACGTCTTCGCCTTCATCGAGGATGCGGCGGCCTCGGGCGGCTACATGATCGCCTGCGCCGCCGACGAGATCTTCGCCGATCCCTGCTCCATCGTCGGCTCCATCGGCGTGGTGACGGCGGGCTTCGGCTTCGACAAGGCCATCGAGAAGCTGGGCATCGAGCGGCGCGTCTACACCGCCGGCGAGCGGAAGGTGACGCTGGACCCCTTCCGTCCCACCCAGCCGGAGGACGTGGAGCGGCTCGACCAGTTGCTCAAGGAACTCCACACCGTATTCGCCGATCTCGTGAAATCGCGTCGCGGCGATGCGTTGACGGGCGATGACGAGACCCTGTTCTCCGGCGAGTTCTGGCTGGGGACGCAGGCCGCCGGGCTCGGCCTCGTGGACGGCCTCGGCGACGTGCGCGGCATCCTGAAGGCGCGCTACGGCACGGACGTGACCCTGAAGCTGGTGCAGGGCGCCACGGGCTTCCTGCTGAAGCGCCCCACGGGCTTTGCCGGAGCCCTCGCCCGGGAGGCGGCGCTGGGCGCCGCCGCGGCGGTGGAGGAACGTGCCATGTGGAGCCGGCTGGGGCTGTAGCGCGCCCGGGGGCCGACATTCGCCCGCCGCATGATGTTTTCGGCCGGCTTGGGCTTGGCCGGCGTGGTCCGGATACCGGTGCGCGCGGCGCAGTGCTGATTGATGAGGCAGAACGGGCGCTTGCTGGTTTCTTGCCCTTTCGCCTTATGCGAGGCGGGGCTACATCCCGCACATGACCGAACCCGCCGATACCTTGCGCATCGCCATCGCCCAGCTCAACCCCACCGTGGGCGATGTCTCCGGAAATCTCGCCATCGCCCGCCGCACGCGGGAGAGCGCGGGCGCGTCTGGGGCGGATCTCGTGGTCTTTCCCGAGCTGTTCATCGCCGGCTACCCGGCCGAGGATCTGGTGCTGAAGCCCGCCTTTCTCGCGGCCTGCCGGGAGGCCGTCGAGGCCCTCGCGGCGGAGACCGTCAGCGGCGCCGCCGTGCTCATCGGCGCGCCGTGGGTGGAGGGAGGGCTGCTCTACAATTCCGTGCTGCTGTTGGAAGGTGGCAGGGTCTCCGCCGTGCGGCACAAGGTGGACCTGCCAAATTACGGCGTGTTCGACGAGAAACGCGTGTTCGCCGCCGGCCCGATGCCCGGCCCGATCCCGTTCAGGGGCGTGCGCCTCGGGGTGCCCGTCTGCGAGGACATCTGGGGGGCGGACGTGGTGGAATGCCTCGCCGAGACGGGCGCGGAAATCCTCATCGTGCCCAACGGTTCGCCCTATCGCCGCTCGGTCTATGCCGAGCGCGAGAACATCGCGGTCGCCCGCGTGGTGGAAAGCAAGCTGCCGCTGCTCTACGTCAACCAGGTCGGCGGGCAGGACGAGCTGGTGTTCGACGGCGCCTCCTTCGTCCTCAACGCCGACCGTTTCCCCGCACTGCAGTTCCCGAGCTTTGTCGAGCGCGTGCGTGTCACCAGATGGCGGCGCTTCGAGGATGGCTGGCGTTGCGTCGGCGGCAATCTGGTCGAGCCCCTCCAGGGCGATGCGGCCGACTATGCCGCCTGCGTGCTCGGCCTCAGGGACTATGTGAACAAGAACGGTTTTCCGGGTGTGGTGCTGGGCCTCTCCGGCGGTATCGATTCTGCCTTGTGCGCGGCCATGGCGGTGGACGCCCTCGGGCCGGAGCGGGTGCGCTGCCTGATGCTGCCGTATCGCTTCACCTCGCCCGAAAGCCTCGCCGATGCCGCCGCCGTGGCCGAGGCCCTGGGCGTGGGTTACGAGGTCGTGCCCATCGGCCCTGCGGTGGAGGGGCTGGAACAGGTGCTGGCGCCCTTGTTCGAGGGCGTCGCGCGCGACGTGACGGAGGAGAACCTGCAGGCCCGCGTGCGCGGGACGCTGCTCATGTCCGTCTCCAACAAGTTCGGCGCCATGGTGGTGACCACGGGCAACAAATCGGAGATGTCCACCGGCTACGCCACGCTTTATGGCGACATGAACGGCGGGTTCAACCCGATCAAGGACCTCTACAAGACGGAGGTCGTGCGCCTCGCCCGCCTGCGCAACAGCTGGAAACCAGCGGACGCGCTGGGCCCCGATGGCGTCGTCATTCCCGAGCGCGTCATCGAGAAGCCCCCAAGCGCCGAACTGCGCGAGGACCAGACGGACGAGGCGGCGCTGGCGCCCTACGGCGTGCTCGACACCGTCCTCGCCCGGCTGGTGGAGGGCGAAAGCCCGGTGGACGAGATCGTCGCCGACGGCTTCGATGCCGCCCTCGTCGCCCGGATCGCGCGCCTGCTGGCCGGCGCCGAGTACAAGCGCCGTCAGGCCGCACCGGGCGTGAAGGTGACCGGCCGCAACTTCGGCCGCGACCGCCGCTATCCCATCACCAACCGCTTCCGCGAGGACTAGGCCCCTGGCACTTGACGCGCCTAGGTCAATCGTCCTAACTCTGAATTTAGGACATTTGACCTAAGGCTACTCATGGCCGCGACCGACACCCGCGCCGCCATCGTCGAGGCGGCGGACCGCCTCTTCTACGAGAACGGCTTCGCCTCCACCTCGTTCGCCGACATCGCCGCGGCGGTGAAGCTGTCGCGCGGCAATTTCTATTATCATTTCAAGAGCAAGGACGAGATCCTCTCGGCCGTGATCGCGCTGCGCCTGGAGCGGACCGAAACGCTCCTCGCACAGTGGGACGGGGAGGGGGAGGATGCCGAGGCGCGCATCCTCAGCTTCATCGGCATCCTCGTCGCCAACCGCGCCAAGATCATGCGCTTCGGCTGTCCCGTGGGCACGCTGTGCAACGAGCTGGCGAAGCTCGATCATGCGGCGGGCGCCGACGCCGCGCGGCTCTTCGCCCTGTTCCGCAACTGGCTGGCCCGGCAGTTCCGCGACCTGGGGCACGGGGAGGCTGAGGCCGACCGCCTCGCCATGCATCTTCTCGCCCGCAGTCAGGGGGTGGCGACGCTCGCCAGTTCCATCGGCGATGAAGCCTTCATCGACGCCGAGGTTGCCGAGATGCGTGGCTTCGTTGCCGCCCATCGGCGTCCCGCCGCCCACGCCTGAACACACGAGGGGGAACCATGTTCATCGTCCTGCTGCGCTTCGCCGCCAACCGTGCCGCCGCCCCGCGCCTGATGGAGGGGCACAATGCATGGCTCCGGAAAGGCTTCGAGGAGGGGCGCTTCCTGCTTGCGGGCGGTATCGAGCCGAAGGCTGGCGGCGCCATCCTCGCCACCGCCTCGTCCCGTGCCGAGGTGGAGGCGCGGGTGGCGGAAGATCCGTTCGTCGTCGAAGGCGTGGTGGCGGCCGAGATCATCGAGATCGCGCCGGGACGCACCGATCCGCGCCTCGCCTTCCTCGCCGCCTGAACGGCGGATGGAGGCGCCATCCTACCGCCATGGTCCAGCCTGATTTTCTTTTTGCCATTTGCACTTAGCCGGAGGTGTCTAGCCACGGCGCGACGCTGCCGCTAGGCTTGCTCCGGGGTTGCAACCGGGCTGGTCGCGATGGATGAGTGGGCGCTTCTCGTTCTGGTGGTTCTCGCCTTTCCGGTGATGGCCCTCGTTGGCTTCATCGTGGCGTTGCGCAGCCGGGGGCGCATCCGGGTGCTGGAAGCGCGGGTGGCGGCGCTGGAGGCCCATGCGGGGCTTGCGCCCGCAGCCCTTTCTGCGGCCCCTTCGCCGAACTGGACCCCCATGCCTCCGGCCGCCGGGCCGCAGATGAAGGAAAGTCCGCTGGCCCGTCTCGCGCGGCCGCCAGAGCCCCCCGCGCCGGTCGCGGAGGGCGGCGAGGCGCCGCCCGCGCTGCCGCAGCCCGCCCGAGAATCGGTTGAGCCGCCCGTCCCGCCCTCACGCCCCACCATCGACCCTGCCAAGCTCAAGGAGCGGCTGGCCGGTTTCGAGGAGAAGGTCGGCGCGCGATGGGCGGTGTGGGTCGGCGGCCTCGCTCTGGCGCTGGGTGGCGTCTTTCTCGTGCGCTTCGCGGTGGAGCAGGATCTGATCGGTCCCGGGCTGCGCGTCAGCCTCGGTCTGCTGCTCGCGCTGTTCCTGCTCGGTGCCGGCGAATGGTTGCGCCGGCGCGAGGGGAAGGACCCGGCCGCGCCCATCACCAGCCTGCGCGGGCTGGTGCCGGACGTGCCGAGCATTCTCACCGCTGCCGGGACCATGACTGCCTTCGGCAGCATCTTCGCGGCCTATGAGCTCTACCACCTCATTCCGCCGCAGGCCGCCTTCCTGCTGCTCGCCGCCACCGGCGTCGCCACCTTGCTGGCCGCGCTCCTGCACGGCCCGGCGTTGGGCGCGCTGGGCTTCGTCGGCGCGGCGCTGACGCCATTTCTCGTCACCACCAGCTCGCCGAACGCCTGGGGCGTGGCCCTGCTGATCGCGGTGGTGGGGGCGAGCGCGATGGGCGTCGCGCGCATCCGCCGATGGCGGGGGCTCGCGCTCCTCGCCATCGCCGGCATGGTGGCCTGGGGTCTCACGCTGATTGCCTTCGAGGTGCCGCAGGCGGTGACGGCGTCCGGCGCGCTCGGCCTCGTGCTGCTGGTGCTCACCGCCGTGCTGCTCGCGCCGGGCCTCCTGTGGGGTCCGGAGGCGGGGGAGCGGCCGGAGCCGATCTCCATCCTCGGCGCGGTGGGCGCGCTCGCCGTGATGGCGGCTGCGGCGGTGGACGGACATGTCGCCGCCGGGCCGCTGGCGGTGTTCGTCGTCGGCGCCGTGGGCGTGCTCGCGCTCGCATGGCGGGTGCGTCCGATGACCTTCGCCACCTTCGCCGTGGCCCTGCTGGCGCCGGCCATCCTCACCCAATGGGTGTTCCCGCCCGATGCGGGATCCACTCTCGCTCCCGCCGGCCCCATGGCGGGCGCGGTGGCAGAGCCAGATCGTCTTTCCATCGGACATTTCATGGTCTTCGCCTTCGCCATGGGCGCGCTGATGCTGTCGGCCGGCGCGCTCGGCGCCTTGCGGGGCGGGCGCAGCCGCACCGTGCTCGGCTGGGCGGTGACGGCAACGGTCGGCCCGGTGCTGATGCTCATCGCCGCCTATGCGCGCCTCACCGAGCTGGAGCGCAGCCTGCCCTTTGCGGCGCTCGCGCTGGCGCTGGCCTTGCTCTTCACCCTTGGCGCCGAGCGGCTGCTGAACGCCGCGCGCACCCATGCCGCCACCGTGTTCGCGGCGGCCGGCGTGGTGAGCCTGGCGCTGGCGCTCACCTTCGCGCTGGAGAAGGGCTGGCTCACGGTGAGCCTCGCGCTCGCGGCCTGCGGCGTCGCCTGGGTCTCCACCATCCGGCCGCTGCCGGGCTTGCGGCAGTTCTCGGCGATGCTCGGCGTCGTGGTGCTCTCGCGCATCGCCTGGCTGCCCACCATCGCCGTCGAGCCGGGCCAGACACCCATCTTCAACTGGCTGCTCTGGGGCTATGGCGTGCCGGCCCTCGCCTTCGCCGGGGCGGCCTGGTTCCTCGCCAGGGGGAAGGACGACTGGGCGCGGCGGGTGCATGAGTGCCTTGCCCTCATCTTCGCCATGCTGCTGGCGGCCACCGAGGTGCGCCATCTCGCCCATGGCGGCGATATCTATGCGGTCGGCACGCGGCTGTTCGAAACCGGGCTGCTGGCAGTCGTCTACGGCGCCTACGCCGTGGGCCTGTCGCGCCTCGCCAATGTCACCGGACGCGGCTTCTACCGGCTGTTCTCGGATATCGTCGCGGCCGCGGCGACCGTCTGCGCCCTCAACGGCCTCATCGAGACCAACCCGTTCGCGACGGAGGAAGCGGTTGGCGGGCCGGTATTCAACGACCTTCTCATCGCGTACGCGCTCCCGGCCGGCCTCGCGGTCGCCTTCGCCGCGACCCAGCCCGCGACCCGGCCCCGGGTGCGGACCGTGGCACGGGTGATCGCCGGGGTGCTGGCCTTCGCTTATGTCACGCTGGAGGTCAGCCGCCTGTTCCAGGGGCCGGTGTTGTCCGGCGACGCCATCTCCTCCGCCGAATGGTATGCGTGGTCGGCGGCGTGGCTGGTGTTCGGCATGGTGCTGCTGGCCCTCGGCCTGTGGCGCGGCTCGCGCGCGCTGCGCCTCGCCTCGGCGGCGGTGATGGTGGCCACCGTGCTGAAGGTCTTCCTCTCCGACATGGCGGATCTGGAGGGCGTCCTGCGCGCGGTCTCCTTCATCGGGCTCGGGCTGGTGCTGGTGGCCATGGGCTGGGTCTACCAGCGCCTGTTGGCACGGGAGAAAAGCGCGTCGGCGCCGGGTACAGCCCCGCCGCCCGATCCGGCCTGAGGATCACCCGCGCGGACCGAACACGATCAGCGCCGCCCCGGCGAGGCAGAGAAGGGCACCGGCTGCGTCCCAGCGGTCCGGCCGGACGCCCTCGACGCTCCACAGCCACGCCAGAGACGCGATGATGTAGATGCCGCCATAGGCGGCGAAGGCGCGGCCCGCCGCCTCCGCCTCCACGAAAGTCAAGGCGTAGGCGAAGGCCGCGAGGCTCGCGAGCCCCGCAAGCAGCCAGAGCGGCGTCACGCCGTGGCGGACCACCTGCCAGAAGGCGAAGCAGCCGGCGATCTCGCACAGGGCCGCCGCCACAAACGCGACGAGGGTCGGCAGCGGCAAGGCCATGGCATTCACCTCTCCGGATTCATCACCGCAGGATGGTGGACTTCACCCACCAGCCAGGTTCTTGCGCAAGCACCCGCCGTGCCAGCGCAGCGGCAGCGCGGCAGTCATCCGTGAGCGCGAACACGGTGGCGCCCGAACCGGACATGCGCACCAGCCGCGCTTCCGGCTGGGCGGAGAGGGTGTCGATCACCTGGGCGATCTGGGGCGCCACCGCCACGGCCGGAGGCTCCAGATCATTGGGCACTGCGGCGATGGCGGCGATGAGCGGGCCGCGATCCCCCGGCAGAACGGCGGGCAGCGCCGGCCCCTCGAACGCCGCGCCCGGCGCAAGGCCGAGCTGGCGGAAGACGGAGGCGGTAGGCACCGCCACCCCGCAATTCACCAGCACCGCGGCGAGCGGCGGCAAGGCGAGGGGCGGGGAGAGCACATCGCCGACCCCTTCCATCAGCCGCGCGCGCGGATCGAGGCACACCGGAACGTCCGAGCCCGTGGCCCGGGCTGCGGCGAACAGGCGCGGATCGTCGTTGGCGAGGCCGTTGAGCCGGGCCAGCAGCCGCAGCGCGGCGGCCGCATCGGACGAGCCGCCGCCGAGCCCCGCTGCCACCGGGAGCCGCTTTTCCAGCAGGAAGGCGCCGAGCCGGGCCCCAGGCACCTCGGCGGCGAAGGCGCGGGCCGCGCGCAGCACCAGATTGTCGGCATCCGGCCCCGCCGCGGCTGCGGTGCGCCCTTTGACGGCGAGCGAAAGCGTGGCGTCAGGCGAGAGCGAGAGGAGGTCGGCGGCGCCGGAAAAGGCCGCCAGACTCGCGAGATCGTGAAACCCATCCGTGCGCCGCCGGACGATGCGCAAGGTCAGGTTGATCTTCGCCGGGGCGCGCGTGCGCAAGGTTTCCATGGCCGGCTTATGCCGCGCCGCACACGCCGCCGCAACCTGCCCCCGCGAACACCGGCGGTTCGTGACTCCCACGTAACTTGCGGTGCCACAGGAAAGCCGCCATCCTCACGCCATCTCGCCCCGCTTGGATTTCGCGTTCATCGCCCGCAGGGCCCGGCTTTCAGGACAGATCATCGGTGACGACAAGACGCCCCACCTTCTCCGCGGCCCTGGCGGCCGGCCTTGCTGCGGTGCTCACTCTGTCGCCGGGCCTCGCCCGGGCCGAGGCCGTGCCTGATTTCGACACCTCGCTCGCGGGAAATTACCTCGCCGCGCGTCTGGCGAGCACGGAGCGCGACCAGGACGCGGCGGTCGTCTACCTCCGCAACCTGATGAAGCTCGACGCGCGCAACGAGGAGATTCTGGAGCGGACTTTCTTCGCGATGCTCATGGACGGCCAGATCGACGACGCGATGAAGCTCGCCGACCGGCTGGTGAAGATCGACCGCACCCACCGCGTCGCCCGCCTCGCGCTCGCCGTGCGCTCCATCAAGAAAGCCCATTACCAGACCGCCCGCACCAACCTCGCTCTGTCGGTGCGCGGCCCCATCGGCGATCTCACCGCCACGCTGCTGGCGGCCTGGACCTTCTTCGGCTCCGGCAACACCAAAGGCGCGGTGGAGCTGATCGACCGGCTGGAGGGGCCGGACTGGTACGCGCCCATGAAGGAACTGCACGCCGGCCTCATCCTCGACGCCGCCGGGCAGAAGAAGGAGGCCGGGCGGCGGCTGGAAGCGGCCATGAAGGCCGATCCCGGCTCCTTGCGCGCCATTGATGCCTATGCCCGCTGGGCCTCGCGCAACGACAATACCGAGGCGGCGCTCGCGGCCTATGCCGCGTTCGACAAGCAGTTGCCGAACCACCCCATCGTGCTCGCGGCCATCAAGGAACTGAAGGCCGGCAAGCAGCTGCCGCCGCTGGTGAAGACGGCGCAGGAGGGCTCGTCCGAGGTGCTCTACGGCCTCGGCGCGACGCTCGGCCGGCAGGGGGGCGAGGACCTCGCCCTCGTCTATCTCCAGCTCGCCATCTGGCTCTATCCCGAGCATCCGTTCGCCAGCCTGACGCTCGCCGATCTCTACGAGCAGCTGAAGCAGCCGGCGAAGGCCATCGAAGTCTATGAGACCGTCCCGGATTCCTCGCCCCTGAAGCGCAACGCGCAGGTGCAGCTGGCGGTCAACCTCGACGCGACCGACCATTACAAGGAGGCCCGCGCCCAGCTGGACAAGATGATCGCGGCCGATCCCAAGGACATCGAGGCCATCATCGCGCTCGGCAAGATCCAGCAGACGCGCAAGATGTTCTCCGAGTGCGCGGACACCTATTCCAAGGCGATCGCCCTTATCCCCCAGCCCACGCGCGGAAACTGGGCGCTGTTCTACTTCCGCGGCGTCTGCAACGAGCGCTCGAAGAACTGGCCGGCCGCCGAGGCGGACCTGAAGAAGGCGCTGGAGCTCAATCCCGACCAGCCCCACGTGCTGAACTATCTCGGCTATTCGTGGGTGGACCAGGGCATCAACCTGGACCAGGGCCTGGACATGATCCGCAAGGCGGTGAAGCTGCGGCCCGACGACGGCCCCATCGTGGACAGCCTGGGCTGGGCCTATTACCGGCTCGGCCGCTACGACGACGCCGTGGTGCAGCTGGAGCGCGCCATCGAGCTGATGCCGCAGGACCCGGTCATCAACGACCATCTCGGTGACGCCTATTGGAAGGTGGGCCGCAGGCTTGAGGCCGGCTTCCAGTGGAACCACGCTCGCGACCTGAAGCCCGATCCCGACGACCTCGCCAAGATCGTGCAGAAGATCGACAAGGGCCTCGATTCGGTTGACCAGCCGGCACCGGTCCGCAAGGCCGAAGAGCAGCAGAAGGGCGGCTGAGGCCGCCTCAAGCGCCCGAAAGCTGCACAACCAAGCCTCGGCCCAGAGCCGGGGCAGCGCAATTTTGCCCGGTCCGCGCTTTTCAGCCGCGGGCCGAGCCGCTAGGGTCGGCGCCCGTCCGGGGACCCTTCCATGCATGACAGAAGCGCTCGACCGCTCGATCCCACATCCGATGCGGCCATCGCCGCGAGCGTCACGCCGCTACCCATAGAAGAGGTGGCGGCCCGTCTCGGCATTCCGGCGGACGCGCTCTATCGCTACGGCCCGCACAAGGGGAAGATCAGCCTCGATTTCGTGGCCGAGGCCGAATCGCGGACGCGCGGGCAATTGGTGCTCGTCACCGCCATCAACCCGACGCCGGCGGGCGAGGGCAAGACCACCACCACCATCGGCCTCGGCGATGCGCTCTCGCAGCTCGGCGTCAGCACCGCCGTTTGCCTGCGCGAGCCCTCTCTCGGCCCGGTGTTCGGCGCCAAGGGCGGTGCCACCGGCGGTGGGCGGGCGCAGATCATCCCCATGCAGGACATCAACCTGCATTTCACCGGCGATCTTCACGCCATCACCGCCGCGCACAATTTGCTTTCGGCGCTGATCGACAACCACATCCACTGGGGCAATGCCCTCGATCTCGACGCCCGGCGCATCAGCTGGCGGCGGGTGATGGACCTCAACGACCGGGCGCTGCGCCAGATCACCATCGGTCTCGGCGGCCCGGCCAACGGCTATCCCCGAGAGGACGGCTTCGACATCACGGTGGCGAGCGAGGTGATGGCCATCCTGTGCCTCGCCGACAGCCTCTCCGATCTCGAAGCCCGGCTCTCGCGCATGATCATCGGCCAGACCCGCGGCCGCCGCATGGTGCGGGCGGAGGAACTGGGCGGCGTCGGCTCCATGGTGGCGCTGCTGAAGGACGCCTTCCAGCCGAATCTCGTGCAGACACTGGAAGGCACGCCCGCCTTCGTCCATGGCGGCCCCTTCGCGAACATCGCCCACGGCTGCAATTCGGTGATGGCGACGCGCACCGCGCTCGGCCTTGCCGACGTGGTGGTGACCGAAGCCGGCTTCGGCGCCGACCTCGGCGCGGAGAAGTTCCTCGACATCAAGTGCCGCCAGGCCGGCCTCGTGCCCTCGGCCGCGGTGGTGGTCGCGACCGTGCGTGCGCTCAAGATGCACGGCGGCGTGGCGCTCAAGGAACTCGGCTCGCCGGACCCGGCAGCGGTGACGCTCGGCTGCGGCAATCTCCGGCGCCATGTGGAAAACCTCCGGAAGTTCGGCCTGCCTGTGGTGGTCGCGCTGAACCATTTCACCGGCGACACGATCGAGGAACTGGAGGCAGTGCGCGCGGCCCTCGCTCACGAGGGCGTCGATGTCATCCCCTGCGGCCACTGGGCCAGGGGCGGGGAGGGCGCGCTCGATCTCGCCCGCGCCGTCCGCGACCTGCTCGCGCGCCGTCCGAAGTTCGAGTTTCTCTATCCCTCCGCGCTTCCGCTGAAGGACAAGATCGAGACCATCGCCCGCGAGATCTATCGCGCGGAGCGGGTGGATTTCTCCTCCACCGCGACGGCGAAGCTCAAGGAATACGAGCTGGCGGGCTTCGGCGACCTGCCCGTGTGCATGGCGAAGACGCAGTATTCCTTCTCCGCCGATCCCACCGCGCGCAACGCGCCCACCGGTCACACTTTGCCCATCCGCGAGGTGCGCCTGTCGGCCGGTGCGGGCTTCGTGGTGGCGCTCGCCGGCGACATCATGACCATGCCGGGCCTGCCCTCTGCGCCGGCCGCGCAGGACATCTTCGTCATGCCGGACGGCTTCATCGCCGGCCTGTCGTGATCCGGCCTCGGCGGTAGCGCCAAGGGCCGCGAATACCTATCTGAGGACCAGAAAAACCAGAGCGGTGTCACGCCGCGGGAGACGAACATGGACAGCAAGGCCGCCATCGTGGGCTGGGCGCATTCGCCCTTCGGCAAGCTCGAGGACGCGGACACCGAGGCCCTGATGGGCCGGGTGGCCGGCGCCGCCATCGAGCATGCGGGCCTCTCCCCGCAGGATGTGGATTCGATCCATGTGGGCGTGTTCAACGCCGGCTTCCAGAAGCAGGATTTCCAGGGCGCCATGCCCGCGCTCTCGGTGCCGGAACTGACCCATGTGCCGGCCGTCCGCGTCGAGAACGCCTGCGCGACCGGCTCGGCCGCCATCCATTCCGCGCTCAATTATATCGAGAGCGGGCAGGGCCGCATCGCCCTCGTGGTCGGCGCCGAGAAGATGACGGCGAAGCCCACCGCCGAGGTCGGCGACATCCTGCTCAATGCCTCCTACCGCAAGGAAGAGGCGGATATCGAGGGTGGCTTTGCCGGCGTGTTCGGCCGCATCGCGCAGACCTATTTCCAGCGCTACGGCGACCGCTCCGAGGAACTCGCCCGCATCGCCGCCAAGAACCACAAGAACGGCGTTTCCAATCCCTATGCGCAGATGCGCAAGGATTTCGGCTTCGAGTTCTGCAACACCATCTCGGAGAAGAACCCCTACGTCGCCGGCCCGCTGCGCCGCACCGACTGCTCGCTGGTCTCCGACGGCGCGGCCGCGCTGGTGATCGCCTCGGCGGATGTGGCGGAGACGCTCGGCCGCGCCGTCGCCTTCCGCGCCCGCGCCCATGTGAACGACATCATGCCCATGTCGCGCCGCGATCCCATCGCCTTCGAGGGCGCCCGCCGCGCCTGGGTCAAGGCGCTGGAGAAGGCCGGCCTGACGCTGGACGACCTCAGCCTCGTGGAGACCCACGACTGCTTCACCGTGGCCGAGCTGATCGAGTACGAGGCCATGGGCCTCGCCAAGCCCGGCGAAGGCTACAAGGTGGTGCGCGAGGGCATCACCGAAAAGACCGGCAAGCTGCCGGTGAATGCCTCGGGCGGCCTGAAGTCCAAGGGCCACCCCATCGGTGCCACCGGCGTCTCCATGCACGTCCTCTCCGCCATGCAGCTCATGGGCGAGGCCGGCGACATGCAGATCGAGGGCGCGAAGGTGGCCGGCGTCTTCAACATGGGCGGCGCGGCCGTGGCGAACTACGTGTCCATCCTTGAACGGGTGAAGTGAGGCGCAGCCTTTAGATCGGAAGATCGAGCGGGCGGCCCATCGGCCGCCCGTTGTCATTCAGTGGCGACTCGAATGGCCGCTCAGCCGCGCGAAAGCCCCTGCGTTTCCAGCGCCTTGAGATAGGCGCCGAACTTCTCCTCCTGGTTTACGCCGTAGCTGTAGAGCAGGTCCCAGGTGTAGAGGCCGGTGCCGTGGCCGTCGTCGAAGATCAGGCGGACGGCGTAATTGCCCACCGGCTCCACCTGCACGATGCGCACCTGACGCTTGCCGGGCACGGTGATCTTCTCCTCCGGCTGGTGGCCCTGCACCTCGGCGGAGGGGCTCTCGACGCGCAGATATTCGGCGGGAAGCGTGAATTTCGCCCCGTCCTCGAAGGTGATCGAGAGCGTGTGGCGATCGTCGATCACGCGCAGCTCAGTGGGCCAGGGGGCGGCGGCGGGGGCAGACGCGGGAGCCATCGGGCGATGTCCTTTTTCGATCGGGCGAGAGGCCGAGCCGCTTGATTTCACACGGCATCGTGTTCAGCCGGCGGCCCTATCCATCTCACTCCTGCATACGATATATAAGACGAGCGTCGTAGCCCGCCGTCTGCCGCATCTGCAGCGCGGGATTTGTTCAAGACCGGCACAAGTCGGCGGCAGCATAAGGCGCGGGAGACGCGAGGATGCTGCGGAAGCGGCCGGTTCGGGAGTGGTGTGGTGACTGATCTGCCCAGAGATGTGCCGAGGGATCTGATCGACCGTCCGGGTGCCGCCGCCGCGCAGCAGGCCGGCCCGCTCGTGGACACTTTCGGCCGCGCCGTCACCTATCTCCGCGTCTCCGTCACGGATCGCTGCGACTTCCGCTGCGTCTATTGCATGTCCGAGCACATGACCTTCCTGCCCAAGCAGGATCTCCTGTCGCTCGAAGAGCTGGACCGCCTGTGCAGCGCCTTCGTGCTGCGCGGCGTGCGCAAGCTGCGCCTCACGGGCGGCGAGCCTCTGGTGCGGCGGGACGTGATGACCCTGTTCCGCAGCCTCTCCCGCCACATCGAGAGCGGCAAGCTGGACGAGCTCACCGTCACCACCAACGGTTCCCAGCTCGCCCGTTACGCTTCGGAACTCGCCGCATGCGGGGTGAAGCGCATCAACGTCTCCATCGATACGCTGGACCCGGTGAAGTTCCGCGCCATCACCCGCTGGGGCGAGCTCGCCCGCGTGCTGGAAGGCGTGAAGGCAGCGCAGGCGGCCGGCATCAAGGTGAAGATCAATGCCGTCGCGCTCAAGGACGTGAACGAGCACGAGATCGCCTCCATGATGGAATGGGCGCATGGCGAGGGCCACGACCTCTCCCTGATCGAGGTGATGCCCCTCGGCGAGGTGGGCGAGGAGCGGGTGGATCAGTATCTGCCGCTCTCCGCCGTGCGCGAGCAGCTTTCCGAACGCTTCACCCTCACCGATATCGCCTATCGCACCGGCGGACCGGCGCGGTATGTGGAGGTGAAGGAGACCGGCGGGCGGCTCGGCTTCATTACGCCGCTGACGCACAATTTCTGCGAGGGTTGCAACCGGGTGCGCGTCACCTGCACCGGCACCCTCTACATGTGCCTCGGCCAGGAGGACGCCGCCGACCTGCGCGCGCCGCTCCGCGCCTCCGCGGACGACGCGCTGCTCCACCGGGCCATCGACGAAGCCATTTTCCGCAAGCCCAAGGGCCATGACTTCGTCATTGACCGCAAGACCCGCCAGCCGGCGGTCGGGCGGCACATGAGCACCACCGGCGGCTGACGCGGGGCGGCAGGCGGCTCAAGTCAAGTCGAAGAGATTGCGGCGAAGAGGTGGCGGCGCCATGCCGCATGCGGGGGGCTCGCCCGCCAGCCTCGGCGCAAAGCGCAGGGCGTCTTTACCGGAAATCAGGTACATCTGGCCGACAAGATCAATCAACGGCCTGAAGCCGGTTTTGGCGGCACGCCAGCCGCCCGATATCTACGAGGTTTGACGTGACACTGCCCCGGGATCGCGCCGGCGCCACTGCCCGTTTCCTTCGCCTGTGCGGCGCGGGAGCAGCGGCATGAGCATCCAGGCTGCCGCCCAGCGCCCCGTCGCCCACCGGCCGCTGTCGGCGGTGAAGGGCCTCATCGCCATGGTGGGCTCCATGGCGCTGTTCATCACCAACGACACATTCATGAAGCTGGCGCTGCGCGAGGTGCCCCTCAGCGAGGGTCTTGGCCTGCGCACCGTCATGGTGAGCTTCCTGTTCTTGGGGCTGATCGTGGCCTCGGGTGATATCCTCGCGCTGCGCTACGCGTTCCGGCGCAGCGTACTCGTGCGCTCCTCGCTCGATACCGTCACCACCTTCCTCTACGTCGCCGCGCTGGCCGCGATGCCCATTGCGTCCACCACCACCATCTATATGGCGACGCCGCTCATCACGACGGCGCTCGCCGTGCCGCTCCTCGGCGAGAAGGTGGGCTGGCGCAGCTGGTCGGCCATCATCGTCGGCTTCTGCGGGGCGGTCATCGTGACCCGGCCGGACCCCGCCACTTTCAGTCTCATCGCCCTGCTGCCACTCATGGCCGCCTTCACCGGCGCCGCGCGCGACATCTCCACCCGCAGCATCGGGCCGGAAATTCCCGGGTCGGTGGTCGGCCTCACCGGCTCAGTGGTCTTCTGCCTCGCTGCCGCGCTGCTCGCGCCGTTCGAGCGCTGGACGATGCCGTCGACCACGGTTGTCGCCTATCTCGTCGCGTCCGCCGTTGCGTTCGGCGGTGGCACGCTTTTGCTGGTATTCGCCTTCCGCAGCGCACCCATCGCCTCGCTTTCGCCCATGCGCTATTTGCTGGTGTTCGGGGCGCTCATCTCCGGCTACTTCGTGTTCGGCGACCTGCCGGACGCCTGGACCAGCATCGGCATGGCGCTCGTTGTCGGCGCCGGCCTCTACGCCATCCAGCGCGAGCATGCGAAGAGCCGCGCGGCGCGTCGGGCGGCGCGTGAGGCGCCCAAGGCCGGTGCCGTCACCCTTGCGGCAGGCTCCCTTTCTCCCGGCTCTCTTGCCAAGGGGACCTGCCAGCCGGCCGCCGCCTGCGCCCCCGCGCGGGACTGAAAACGGATCAGGAAGACGGCGCGTGTCAGCCGCGCGGGCGGTATTCGCCCGTGGCGGGATCGCGCTCCAGCGGTACCGTCTTGAGGTCGCCGGCCTCCGCCTTGCGGCGGCGATCCAGAGCCTCGTTGACCCGTTTCGTCTCGGACGAGATCAGCTTGGCAAGCGCCGCGGCGCCGATGGCACCCAGGGCAACGATGACGAACGGCGGCACGGCGGGAAACTCCGGTCAGCGGGGCGCGACAGCGCGCCCGGTCAGGCGCAGGTCAGCACGCCGCGATGGCGAAAACGTGCCATAGCGCCCGGGCGTTCCTTGCAGCTTTCCTTGCAGCGCTCCCTCAGGCGGCGAACACCTTGTAGCGGCGGGGCTTGAGGCCCACCTGCGTGCCCGGCGCGAGGTCCTGGCCGTGGGGCACCGCCGCTTCCACGATCACCGGGCCGGTGCTGCCGCTCAGCTCCACGTCGGCGCGGCGGGTGGGGCCGAAGGTGCGCACCGACAGCACCTTGCCGGAGATGGCGGTCGATGACGGATCAGCCAGATCCACATCGTGTGGCCGGGCGAGGATGCGGGCCGGGCCGTCGGCCACGCCCTGCGGATCGAGCCCCAGCGGCCGGCCGCCGAGATAGAGCGCGCCGCCCTTCACCTCGCCGGGGAGCGCGATGGTCTCGCCGATGAAGTCGTGGACGAAGGCGGTGGCGGGATTGTCATAGACCTCGCCGGGAGAGCCCACCTGCTCGATCTTGCCGTGGCCCATGACCACCACCCGGTCGGCCAGCTCCAGCGCCTCTTCCTGGTCGTGAGTGACGAGAACGGAAGTGACGGGCAGCTCCTCGTGCAGGTGGCGGAGCCAGCGGCGCAGCTCCTTGCGCACCTTGGCGTCGAGGGCGCCGAAGGGCTCGTCCAGCAGCAGCACCTTGGGGGAGATGGCGAGGGCACGGGCGAGGGCCACGCGCTGGCGCTGGCCACCGGAGAGCTGGGCGGGATAGCGCTCGGCCAGCCAGTCGATCTGCACCAAAGAGAGCAGCTCGTTGACCTTCTCGCGGATGGCGGCTTCCGGCAGCTTGCCCGCGCCACGGCGCACGCGCAGGCCGAAGGCCACGTTCTCGAACACGTTCATGTGCCGGAACAGAGCGTAATGCTGGAACACGAAGCCCACGTTGCGCTCGCGCACGGAGCGGGCGAGCGCATCCTCCCCGTCGAAGCGCACCTCGCCGGAATCCGGCCATTCGAGGCCGGCGATGATGCGCAGCAGCGTGGTCTTGCCCGAGCCCGAAGGGCCGAGCAAAGCGACGAGCTCGCCGGTGCGGATGGTGAGGCTCACATTGTCGAGCGCGGCAAAGGTCTTGAAGCGCTTGGTGACGCCGACGACGTCGATGGTCATCTGTCTTCCTCGGCGAGGCGGTGTTCGAGAATGGTCTTGGCGATCAGCGTGACGAGCGCCAGCAGCGCCAGCAGGGACGCCACCGCGAAGGAGGCGACGAACTGGTATTCGTTATAGAGGATCTCGATGTGCAGCGGCATGGTGTTGGTGAGGCCGCGTATATGGCCCGACACCACCGAAACGGCGCCGAACTCGCCCATGGCGCGGGCGTTGCACAGCAGCACGCCGTAAAGCAGCGCCCATTTCACGTTGGGCAGCGTCACCCGGAAGAAGGTGGACAGGCCCGAGGCGCCGAGCGAGATGGCCGCCTCCTCCTCCGCCGTGCCCTGCTCCTGCATCAGCGGGATCAGCTCGCGCGCGACGAAGGGGAAGGTGACGAAGATGGTGGCGAGCACGATGCCCGGCAGCGCAAAGATGATCTTGATGTCCCACGCCGCGAGGTACGCGGCGAACAGGCCCTGCGAGCCGAACAGCAGCACATAGATGAGGCCCGCCACCACCGGGGAAACGGAGAAGGGCAGGTCGATCAGGGTGATGAGCAGGCTTTTGCCGGGGAACTCGAACTTGGCGATGGACCAGGCCGCGACGAGGCCAAACAGCAGGTTCGCCACCACCGAGATGGCCGCGACGATGAGCGTGAGCCGGATGGCGGCGAGGGCGTCGGGCTCCACCAGCGCCGCCACATAGGCTTGCCAGCCGCGCTTCAGCGCCTCGTAGAACACGCTCACCAGCGGCAGGCCGATGAACAGGGTGAGGAAGGTGAGGGCGATCAGCGTGAGGATGATGCGCACGGCCCGCGGCTCGGTGCTCACCGGGCGGCCGCGCTGCGCCCCATAGGCATGGGACTGCGCCAGCGCCGAGGGCAGCCCTTCGCTCGCGCCGCGGGGGGCGCCGGGCGTCTGGTCGAGGGCGTTCATCCGTGCTTGCTCCCGCGCAGCTCCGCCCAGCGCTGGAGGCGGTTGATGATGAGCAGCAGGATGAAGGAGGCGACCAGCATCACGGTCGCGATGGCGGTGGCGTCCGCATAACGGAACTCCTCCAGGCGGATGACGATCAGCAGCGGCGCGATCTCCGACACGCCCGGCAAGTTGCCGGCGATGAAGATGACGGAGCCGTATTCGCCCACCGCCCGCGCGAAGGCGAGGGCGAAGCCGGTGAGCAGCGCCGGCCAGACCGAGGGCAGCACCACGCGGATGAGGGCCTGCGCGCGCGTGGCGCCGAGGCTCGCGGCGGCGTCCTCCAGTTCCTGGTCAAGGTCGGCCAGCACCGGCTGCACGGTGCGCACCACGAAGGGCAGCCCGATGAAGACGAGGGCGACGAGGATGCCCAGCGGCGTGAACGACACCTGGATGCCCAGCGGCGCCAGCAGCGAGCCGATCCAGCCGTTCTCCGCATAGAGCGAGGTCAGCGCGATGCCGGCCACCGCCGTGGGCAAGGCGAAGGGAATGTCGATGAGCGCGTCCACCACCTTCTTGCCGGGAAAGTCGTAGCGCACCAGCACCCACACCACGATGGCGCCGAACACCATGTTGATGAGCGCGGCACCGAAGGCGAGCCCGAACGACACCTGCAGCGCATGGAGCGTGCGCGTCGCCGTGACGATGGCGATGAAGCGCTCCAGCGACAGCTCGCTCGTCTTGATGAACAGCGCCGACAACGGCAGCAGGACGATGAGCCCCAGCCACGTCAGCGTGAGGCCCAGCGTGAGGCCGAAGCCGGGGATCACGCTCGGCTGCCGGAAACGGAGGCGGGACGATGAGGCGCTCATGGAAGGCTTATAATCCGGCAACGCTTCTGCGTCGCTCGCTCGAATGGCCGCGGCCACCGCCGTCAGGAGCACTCCCGAAGGCGGCGGCCGCAGGGTGGATGGGCGGCAGGATCAGTTGCCGGTGATCTGGTCGAAGATGCCGCCATCGGAGAAGTGCGTCTTCTGCGCCTTCTGCCAGCCGCCGAAGACCTGATCGATGGTGAACAGGTCCACCTTCGCGAACTTGTCCTTGTACTTGGCGGCCACCTGCTCGTCGCGCGGGCGATAATAGTTCTTCGCCGCGATCTCCTGGCCGATCGGGGTGTAGAGGAACTTCAGATAGGCGTCCGAGATGGCGCGCGTGCCCTTCTTGTCCACCACCTTGTCGACGACCGTCACCGGCGGTTCGGCGAGGATGGAGACGGAGGGGGTGATGATGTCGAACTTGTCGGGGCCAAGCTCGTTCACCGAGAGATAGGCCTCGTTCTCCCAGGCGATGAGGACGTCGCCGATCTTGCGCTCGACGAAGGTGACGGTGGAGCCGCGGGCGCCCGTGTCGAGCACGGGCGCGTTCTTGTAGAGCGCCTTCACGAAGTCCTTGGCCTTGGCCTCATCGCCGCCGCTCTTCTTCAGCGCGTAGCCCCAGGCCGCCAGATAGTTCCAGCGGGCGCCGCCGGAGGTCTTGGGATTGGGCGTGACGATCTTGATGCCGGGCTTCACCAGATCGTCCCAGTCCTTGATGCCCTTGGGATTGCCCTTGCGCACGAGGAACACGATGGTGGACGTGTAGGGCGCGGAATTGTCCGGTAGCCGCTTCTGCCAGTCCTTGGCGAGGTAGCCCTTCTCGGCGATGGCGTCGATGTCATAGGCGAGGGCGAGCGTCACCACGTCGGCCTCAAGGCCGTCGATGACCGAGCGTGCCTGCTTGCCGGAGCCGCCGTGGGACTGGTTGATCTTCACCGTGTCGCCGGGATGCGCCTTCGTCCACTCGGCGGCGAACGCCTTGTTCACGTTCGCATAGAGCTCGCGGGTGGGGTCGTAGGAGACGTTCAGTAGCGTGATGTCGGCTGCGGCGACGGCACCGGCCGAAAGTGCGAGTGCCGTGGCGGCAGCAAGGCCCGTGCGCAGGAACGTGCGGCGAGACGACATGGGAAGACCTCCGGCGAGCGCGTTCGTCAACTAGAACAATCGTTCGATATGACGAACGATTGCACCCGCCTGACGACCGGTCAACCCTTATATAATAAATTCTATGGAATTAAGTCAAATGCCGTCGCCGAAATGGATGCCGCATTCGGTCTTGGCCTTGCCCCGCCAGCGGCCGGCGCGCGGGTCCTCGCCCGGCTGGACCCGGGAGGTGCAGGGCATGCAGCCGATGGAGGCGAAGCCATGCTTTTCCAGCGGGTGGCGCGGCAGGCCGTGGGCATCCATGTAGCCGACGAGTTCGTCCCGGCCCATGGCGGCGAGGGGATTGAACTTCACCCGTTCCCCGTCCTGCTCCACCAGTGAGATGGCGGTGCGGGTTGATGCCTGGTAGCGCTTGCGGCCGTTGAACCACGCCCCAAAGGGGGCGAGGGCACGCGCCAGCGGCTCCACCTTGCGGAGGGCGCAGCAGGCATCCGCATTGTCTGACCACAGCCCCCGCTCCGGGTCGCGCGCGGCGAGGGCGGCGGGATCGGGCGAGAAGGTCTGCACATTGGTGAGGCCGAGGTGGCCGGCCAGCGTGTCGCGATAGGCCAGCGTCTCCTCGAACAGGTGGCCGGTGTCGAGGAAGAGGATCGGCGTCGCCGGGTCCACCTGCGCGATCATGTGCAGCAGCACGGCCGATTCGGTGCCGAAGGACGACACGGCAGCGATGCGCCCGGGAAAGGCGGCAAGGCCGGCGGCGATCACGTCCAGCGGCGAGGCGTTCTCCAGCCGCGCGTTCAGCGCGTCGAGATCGAGGCGGGGAGCGGCCCGCTCAAGGGCGTTCATCTCAGGTCATCCCTCCACGGGCGCGAGGCCCGCATGGCCGGTGCGGACGTCGCGGGCGGTGGCTCGCCCGTCGCCGGTCGGCTGGTAGAAGTGGGAATAGGTGGCGAGCGCCTTGCCGAAAGCCTCGGCATCGGCCGCCTTCTCGAAGGCGAAGGCGTCGAAGCCGGCGCGCGTCATCATCAGCGCCTGGTCGCGCAGCACGTTGCCCACCGCCCGCAGTTCGCCCTTGAAGCCGTAGCGCTCGCGCAGCAGGCGGGCCTGGCTGTAGGCGCGGCCGTCGCGGAACTTCGGAAAGGTCAGCGCCACCACGGAGAGGCGGGAGAGATAGGGCTTCAGCTCCGCCACGTCCTTGCTGTTGGGCCAAAGGACGCCGATCTCGTCGTTGCGCGCGACGAGGGCGTCGGCCTCCTTCAGGAAGCGCTCGGCGGAGACCAGCACCGGCCCGTCGGGCAGGGCCGCGTCATCGGCGACGGTGGTGAAGAGGTCCTCGGCGGGCGCGCCGTTCTTAACGAGGGGCATAGGCGCGCTCCTTGAAGGGGTCTGTGCCGAGCCGCTGGACCGCGGCGATGAAAGTTTCGGCGGGCGAGGCGCGCAGGTCGAGATAGGTCTCCACCAGCCGCTCCACCACATCCACCACCTCGCCCTCGGACACGGCCGGGCCGATCAACTCGCCGATGCGGGCCTTGGAATTGCCCTTGCCGCCGAGGGTGATCTGGAAGAATTCCTCGTCTTTCTTCTCCACCCCGAGGATGCCGATGTGGCCCACATGGTGGTGGCCGCAGGCATTGATGCAGCCGGAAATGTTGAGGTGCAGCCGGCCGATGTCGGCGATGCGGGCATCGTCCGCGAACCGCTCGGTCAGCTTCTGCGCGACCGGAATGGAGCGCGCATTGGCCAGCGAGCAGTAGTCGAGGCCTGGGCAGGCGATGATGTCGGAGATGAGCCCCACATTGGGGGTGGCGACGCCGATGGCCTTCAGCTTCGCCCACAGCGCCGGAAGGTCCTTCTGGCGCACATAGGGCAAGGTGAGGTTCTGCTCGTGGGCGACGCGGATCTCGCCATAGGCGTACTCGTCCGCGAGGTCGGCGATGGCGTCCATCTGGTCCGCCGTCGCGTCGCCGGGCGGCCCGCCCACGGGCTTCAGCGACAAAGTGACGATGGCATGGCCTTTCGCCTTGTGCGGGGCGACGGAATTGGCGTGCCAGCGGGCGAATTCGGGATCAGCGAGCGCCGTGGCGAGCGTGGCGGGCGCGTCGTCCAGCTCTTCCAGCGCGGGGTTGAGGAAGCGGTCGCGGATGGCGTCGAGCGCGGACTTGTCCAGCTTCAGCGCGCCGTCGCGGATCTCGGCCCATTCGGCCTCGACCTTCTGCGCGAAGGCCTCGGCGCCCATCTCGTGCACCTGGATCTTGATGCGCGCCTTGTAGATGTTGTCGCGCCGGCCGCCGAGATTGTAGGTGCGCAGGATCGCTTCCAGATAGGAGAGCAAATCCTCCTCGGGCAGGAAGTCGCGGATGGTCTTGCCGATATAGGGCGAGCGGCCGAGCCCGCCGCCCACCATCACCTCGAAGCCGGTCTTGCCGTCGCGCTTGTGCAGGCGCAGGCCCACGTCATGGACGCGGATGGCGGCGCGGTCGTGCTTGGCGGCGGTGATGGCGATCTTGAACTTGCGCGGAAGATAGGTGAATTCCGGGTGCAGCGTGGACCACTGGCGGATCACCTCGGCATAGAGGCGCGGGTCCTCCACCTCGTCGGCGGCGGCACCGGCCCACGGGTCGGTGGTGGTGTTGCGGATGCAGTTTCCGGAGGTCTGGATGCCGTGAATGCCCACCTCGGCGAGGTCGGCCATGGCGTCCGGCAGCTCGGCGAGCTTGATCCAGTTGAACTGAATGTTCTGCCGCGTCGTGAAGTGCCCGTAGCCCCGGTCATACTTGCGCGCGACCGCCGCCAGCGCCCGCAACTGGCGGGCGGAGAGGGTGCCGTAGGGAATGCACACCCGCAGCATGTAGGCGTGGAGCTGGAGATAGACGCCGTTCATGAGGCGGAGCGGCTTGAACTCCTCCTCGTTCAACTCGCCCGCGAGGCGGCGTTCCACCTGATCGCGGAACTCAGTGACGCGTTCCTGAAGAAAGGCGCGATCGAACTCGTCATAGACATACATGATGGGGCTCGGGGCTCGATATCGGCAGAGGCGGAGGCGGCCGGTGGCTGGCCTCAGGCGGCGACGGAGGCGCCGGCCGGCAGCGCGACGGTGGGGCCGCCCGCGCGGATGCGCTCGCGCAGGTTTGCGGGCTCGATGGCACCATCCGCACCCAGCCGGACCGGGGCGGGATAGGCGCCGACGGCTGTGTTCTCGTCGCCATGGGCGATGTCGAGCAGGCGCAGCACCTCCTCGCTGGTGGCGCCGACGGCTGCCGCGCCGATGTGGTCCGTCCATCCGCCCGTAGCGCTCAGCCACACCACAGCTCCGTCGGCGAGACGGTTGGCGGTGACGACGGTGGGGCCGGCGATCTTCAGCTTGCGCTGCAAAGGCGAGGTCATGGCGGAGCTCCGTGCGCCCCTATTCCCAACTCACAGCGGGAGAGCGCTAATTATCCAGAAAACTTATGTCTTAATCTAAATTACCGCGTTTTGATGCGCAATAGGGAAATAACCCACACACGACATTGTAAAATCGACTGAATTAGTAGACTTAAAAGGTAGCGTCGTCCGCCCCGCTTGCCGCGTGAGGATCCCTTTGGCAGCTTGGCGGCATGGCTGCGGTCCCGGCGGCCGGTCAAGAATCGCGCGAGGAACGTCCATGAGCCCCGAGAACAGCCCCGTCCGCCTCGACATCGCGGACGGGATCGCCCGCATCCGGTTCAACCGTCCGCACGTGCTGAATGCCCTGGACGAGGCATCCGTGCTGGCGCTCGCAGCGGCGGTGGACAAGGTGAGTCGGGACGAGACCGTGCGCGTCGTGGTGCTCTCGGGGGAGGGGCGGGCCTTCCTCGCCGGCGGCGATGTGGCGCGGTTCCACGCGGCGGGGCCGGATGCGCCCAAGGTGGTGAGCGCCATCATCGAACCCTTTCACCATGCCATCCTGGCTTTGGCCGCCATGCCGGCGCCGGTGATCGCGAGCTTGCACGGCGCGGTGGCAGGGGCGGGGGTCTCGGTGGCGCTGGCGGCAGACCTCGCCATCGCTGCCGACGATATGAAGATGACGCTGGCCTACACCCGCATCGGCACCTCGCCGGACGGCTCCTCCACCTTTTCCCTGCCGCGCGTGGTGGGACTGCGCAAGGCCATGGAGATCGCGCTCCTCTCCGATACCGTGGAGGCGGACGAGGCGCTGCGGCTCGGCCTCGTGAACAGGGTGGTGCCTGTCGCCGAACTCGCAGCCGAGACGGACAGGCTGGCGAAGCGCCTCGCCGAGGGGCCGACGCTGGCCTATGGCCGCATCAAGCATCTCTTGCGCTCGTCCTTCGGCCACAGCCTCTCCGAGCAGCTCAATGCCGAGCGCGACGCCTTCATCGCCAGCGCCCGCACCGAGGATTTTGCCGCCGGCGTGAAGGCCTTCGTGCAGAAGACGCCGCCGCGCTTCGAGGGCAAGTGAGCCCGGCAGGGCCATCCCGGCACCGGCTTTTGCCCGCGCCGGCTTTGTGGGCTAGATAGGAGCCGACAGCTTCGGACCTCCCGTGCGCCTCCTGCCGCTTGCCTTCACCCTCCTGATCGCCACCATCCTCGGGCTGGGCGTCACCTGGTTTTCCGTGACCCACTCGCGGGGGCTGGACAATGTGCGCGTGGGCGCCTGGGAAGGCTGGCCGAGATCCGGCACCTCCAAGGCCGATCCCTATGCCCGCGCCTCCGTCGCCCGCTCAGGCGAGCTTCCGCTGGAGCTGGCGGACGGGCTTCTCTTTCTCGCCTCGACGGATGATGCGGGAAACCCGCTGGACGGGCGGTGCGAGACGCGGATCGTTGGCGTGCTGCCGCAGGCCCGGCTGTGGACGCTCACCGTCACCGACCAGGACGGCAATCTCATTGCCAACGACGCGGGGCGCTTCGGCTTCACCAGCGCCGAGGTGGTCTATCGCGACAATGGCGCCATCGATGTGCGCCTGTCGCCCCGGGCGCGGACCGGCAACTGGCTGCCCACAGGCGCGCGGCCCCGGCTGAAGGTGGCGCTCCGGCTTTATGACGCGCCCTTCTCCTTCACCTCGGGCGCCGATGCCGCCGTGCTGCCCCGCATCACGCGGGAGGCCTGCCTGTGACAACCATCGACGACCTGCGCGGGGAAGCCTCCGAGGTCGCGGCGCGCGGCGGGCGGCTGCTGGGCCGGCTCTGGCGCAAGCTCTTCTCGCGCCTGCCGAAACCGCATATCGCGCGGCCCCGCTTCGTGCGGCCGCGCCTCGGCACGCCGGGGCAACTGCTGCTGTTCATCGCCTTTTCGGTGGTGCTGGGCGCCATCGCGCACATCGTTTCCATCCTCGCCATGCCGGCACTGGCCGAGCGCAACGCCTATGCGCGGCTCTCCGAGCTGATGGATTCGAATGTCCTGACGCTGCTGCCGGACCCGACGCCGCAGGAGCAGACCTTGCCCATGACGGACCCCGCCTTCATCTCCGCCATCTGCCTGTATGATCTGTCGCAATCGCCGCTGAAGGTGCGCGTGCCGGCGACGGCGGATTACACCTCGGTGTCCTTCTACACCTCCGAGGCGCTCGCCTTCTACGCGCTGAGCGATCAGGCGGCCGGCAAGGTGATCGAGCTCGATCTCATGACCACCAAGCAGAAGGCGGCCCTGCCGGAGGACGAAGAAATCACCGCCGCCGACCGGCTGGTGATCGAATCTCCAACGCGGGAGGGGGTGGTCGCGGTGCGCGCCTTCGTGCGCGAGCGCGGCATGCGGGAAATCGTGCGGCGCCAGCTTGAGGCGGCGACCTGCACACCCTCGAACTGAGGCGCTGATTCAGGCGCCTAGTAGCTGCGGCGCGGCCGGAACAGGGCCTCGCCTTCGGGCGTCGGCCCCGGCAGCGCCGAGGCATGGCGCTCAATGCGCACGACGGGAAGAATGACGATCTCCGCCCCTTCCGGCCGGCTGCCGCCGCGATCCGGTCGGGATGTGCGCCGCGCCGGCTGGCGCGCTGCATCGGGAAACGCAATGACCGTGTTCATGCCCCTGAACCTCCGTCGAGAGCCGTGATCACAACGTCACTGTGGTCGTTATGGTTGCGTGAAGCTTAATGTTTGGTGAACCGGACGTTAAGAAGCGGCCGCGCGAGGGACCGCTACTCGGCGATGTCGAGGAAGTGCCGCCCCTGGCGGTCCTCGATCTCCAGAACGAAGATGTCCGGGTCGAACTTCGCCTCCCGGGCGATGCGCGCGTCGGCGTCCGCCTCGGGGCTGCCGGGTGCGACCAGCGTGGAGAATTTGCGGTCGGCCGGAAAAGACTCGTCGAAGGCGGTCTGTGGCGCCGGGCCATAGAGGGCGGCGGTGCCGTCGAGGCGGGCCACCTTCACGAAGACGGCGCCGGCCTCCTCGGCCCCCTTGCGCACCAGGGCCGCGAAGGCGCCCTCCACCTGGCAGCGGCGGATGAGGGCGGAGACGAAGATCGCGCTCTTGAGACGCATTCAGCCACGCGCCATCAGTTCAAGGCCATGCCGGAGACCGCGCCCAGCTCGCGCACCAGCTTGTCGGTGATCTCGCCGTCCGCGGCAATGCCGCGATCGCGCTGGAAACGCACGATGGCGGCGCGCGTCTCACCGCCCGGCCGCCCGTCCACCTTGAGGGGACCGTAGCCGAGCTTCGCCAGCGCCTTCTGCACGGAGAGGATGCGCGGGGAGGCGACCACGTCCGCCGGCGGGCGCACCGCGCCGGTGATGTCGCCGGCCGAGACGAGGCCGGCCGGCGGGCGGTTCGGCGGCGCCTCGCTGCGCGCATTGGCAGTGCGCGCGCCCGTCGCCGGCACCAGCGGGGCGGCCGTGCCCGTCACCGACGTGCGGATGGAGAGGTAGCCCAGCGAGCCGGTGGTAGCGCCGCCGGTCGCCGGCGCGGAGGTCGTGGCCGTCCCGGTGCCGGTGGAGGTCAAGGGAACGGTGGTGTGGTTGATCTTGCCGGCCCCGGCCGGGCGCGCCATGGGCAGCGGCGCGCCGGGGCGGGGCGTCTGCAGGATGAGCGCGTTGGCGAGGAACGCACCGCTTCCCGCCAGCGCCACCAGCGCGGCCACCACGTCGAGCCGGCGCAGCCGGCGCGCCTGCCGCGCGGCCTCGTCTGCCTCCGCCGCCTCGGCGAGTTCCGGCGGCGCTGCGCTTGCGGTGGCGGTTTCCAGCTTCATGCCGACCTCTTTGAACGTGTGTCGTCCATGCGCGCCGGAAACGGCGCGATGTTGATTCCCTGTCCCGGCTCGCGGGTCTCGACGGCGCCGGAGATCGGCAGGCTCACCGACACGCTGGTGCCCCGGCCGAGCGCGCTTTCCACCCGCACGTCCCCGTCGTGCAGCTTCACGAGGCCCTTCACCACGGCAATGCCCAGTCCCGAGCCGCGCGCGCGCTGGATGCAGTCGCCCGCCTGGAAGAAGGGCTCGCCGAGCCGCGCCACGTCCTCCGGGCGCATGCCGGGACCGGTGTCGCGCACGCGGATGATGAGTTCGTCGCCCTGCACGCGCACGCCCACCTGCACCCGCCCACCGGCCGGGGTGAATTTCACCGCGTTGGAGAGCAGGTTGAGCAAGATCTGGCGCAGCGCGCGCTTGTCGGCATCGAGCAGGGGCAGGCGCGCGGGCAGCTTGCTCTTCACGCTCACCCCGGTGCGCTCGGCATCGAGCGCCACCATCTCGGCGCAGCCGGCGACGAGGGCGCCCACGTCCACCGCTTCGCGCTCCAGCACATAGGCGCCCGCCTCCACCCGCGACAGGTCGAGGATGTCGTTGACGAGACCGAGCAGGTGCTGGCCGCTCTCATGGATGATGCGGGCGTAGTCGGCCTTGCGCGCATCGTCGAGGGGGGCGCCGGTCTGTGTCGCCAGCAGTTCGGAAAAGCCGAGGATGGCATTGAGCGGCGTGCGCAGCTCGTGGCTCATGGCGGCGAGGAAGCGGCTCTTGGCGGCGTTGGCGGCCTCCGCCTCGGCGCGGGCGCGGGCAGCGGCGTCGGCCTTCTGGCGCTCCGCCTTCATCTGCTCGGTCTGGGCCTGCTGCCAGGGCGCCCGCCAGGAGACGCGCACGACACCGCCCCGCATGGCGCGGCAGCGCGCCTCGGCGGTGAGGAAGGCGGGCGCGCCGTCGCCGGCCGCGTCGCAGCGCAGGCGCAGCTCCAGCGTCGCCGGCCGCCCGCGCGAGGCGGCTTCGACGGCGGAGAGGAACGCGGGACGGTCGGCCACAAGAACCCGCTCGAACAGGGCCATGCCCTCCAGCGCGGCGGCCGCCGTGGCGGTGAAGGGGCCGCCCTGCCGCTCGACCCGCACCACCTCGCCGCGCGGGCCGTGGCAGGTGACGAGCAGCATGTCCGAGGGCGGCGCGGCGCTGGCCTTGGTGGCGGCGCGGGCGAGGCCGCCGGCCACCGCCGCGAGGGCGGCGCAGACGAAGCCGCTGGCGAGGAGAGGGGTGGCGTTGAGGAGGCCGCCGGTGGCGAGGCCGGAGGCTTCCGCGAGCAGCACCAGTCCGCCCGAGCCGAGGCCGAGGATACCGAGGCCGCTCAGCACGGCGCCGGTGAGGCGGCCCAGCCCGGCAAGGCGCGGCAACGCCTCCCGGTCGCCGCCGTCGCGGGCCGGGATGGGCCGCGCACCGGCCGCTGCATCGCCGAAGACGTGAGCCACGTCGCCCCCTGTCAAGTGCCGTTGTTCGCGGTCGCGGATCGACGCCCCGCCATCGCGTTTCGCAAAACCTTGCCACGGCGGGCTTTAAGCGAACGCTAAGCCGGCGCCGATCCACCGCCATCAGCGTTAACGATGTCTTGAAAAGTCGGGGCATGTCGCCCCGCCGGCGGCGCACGGAGGGGTGCGGGAGTGGTAATGTCCAAGGGCGCGAATTCAGCTTCGCCGCTGTTTGGGGTTCGCCCATTCTGCAAGAGGGAGCGATGTTCTTCCTGTTCCGCCTCGCCTTCTGGATCGGCCTCGTGCTGCTGCTCCTTCCGTTCGGCCTCAAGGGCTCCGACGGGCGGGACGTGAGCGTGTTCGACGCCTTCGGCGCCGCCCAGGCGCTCGTGGCGGACATGCGGGGCTTCTGTGATCGCCAGCCGCAGGCCTGCGCGGTGGGCGGCCAGATGGCCGGCCATCTCGTGGAGAAGGCGCAGGTGGGAGCACGCTGGGTGTACGAATCCCTCGGCCGCCAGGACGGCGTGCCGCCCCAGCCCGTTTCCGGAACCGCGCCGGCCCTGCCGGGCAAGGACCCGGCGGAGAAGGGCAGCGCGCTCGATCTCACGCCGCAGGATCTTCTGCCGCTGTGGGGTGGGGGCGATGCCGCCAAGCTCGTGGTGCCGCATGGCTTCCAGCCCGTTTCCGGCCAGCCGCCCCAGACCATGACCCCCACGCAGCCCCCGCCGCTGCCGCCCCGTCGCCCGGCCTGACGTCTCGCCC